>NZ_JBWKIR010000032.1:0-76751 GCF_056432605.1 Streptomyces sp. NPDC045022 | reverse complement strand
CACGAGTACGAGACCAACCACTACGCTCAACACCAGCCCCAACCGGCGGCTGGAGTCAACGCATAGAGCCTCCACCGATCCCGGAGCGATTCACAACTCTTGTGCGGCTGAGATGAGTTAAGTCCACGTCGATCCCAAGTCAGCTCGCATACGTCAAAAGGGACTCACGCGAGCACCAGGTCGATCAGCTGACGATGGAAGGCACTCGCAGGGCGCCCACACTGGTTCAAGGAGACCTTCCACCGGTCGAGAAGGGCCGCTTTCGCCGCGGGCCTCATTCAGACGCGAGGGTGGCCCATTTCATCGTCCGGACGGGCGCGAGCACCGGCCCCGCAGAAATTGGAGGCGCAGGTTCCACTGCTGATTCTGCGGGACCGGTGCACTACTCACGTACCCTCTGATGCGTCCGATACGCCCGATCCATCCCTACCGTCTGCATCGGCTACTGCTGTTCTCGCGCGTTGAGACGCCTGTGACTACCAGGGGTACCAGCGGTACCAGCGGCCCCTCCGGCCACCACTGCCGCGGGCCGGACGACGAAGCCCAGCAGCCACAGGACCAGAACGATCAGTGCGCTCCGTCCCGCGCTCACCTCCACCGTCAGAGGTCATGCGCGCAGCCAGCACCTGGCACCGGCACCCAAGGAAGGTGAGCAGCATGGCCGCCAGCGAGAAGGCCCGCGCCAAGGCCGAACAGGCAGTCGGCAAGGCCGCCCAGGCAGCCGGACGCGCCGCAGGCAACGAGAAGCTGATCGCCAAGGGCCGCGGGCAACGCCGGCGAGGCCAAGGAGTCGCTCACTACAAGTCGATGTCGATCCGCTCCACGTCGGTGAACTCAACATCCAGGCCATGCGCACGGGTGTTGTTGGCGCGGAAGTACATCTGCGCGAGGCCCTCGGCCGCGATGTGCTGAAGCTGCTGCTCGGGGGCGCCTTGCTCGCGGGCCGTGAACAGGCGGTCGGCGTAGACCGGCGGCAGGGCCTGGGTGATGTCGCGGATCCGGGCGTCGTCGGTCGTTCCCGGCGCGGCCGTGAACCCGAAGCGGGCCCGGGTGGAGACGACCAGGCCGTCGGTGGAGGCCGCCTTCATGCGGGCCTTCGCCCGGATCTTCGGCTGCCACCGCTTCTTGACCTCACGCTCTATGCGCGCGGCGAGTTCCTTACGGGGACGCTTGAGCTGTCCCTTCACATACCGCTCGACGGTACGCTGCGACACTCCCAGCAGCTCGGCGACCGGCTTGGTTCCCTTGAGCTGCTTGACCAGGTATTTCATCTGCGCCTGGGCACTCTTGGGGACGGGTCGGGTGAACGCCTGCTCCAGTGCGCGGTCGAGGCTGTCCCCGAGTGAGTCCGCCATGGTCGGCTACTCCCCTTGTCCGGCCGTCGGGTCGTTCTTGATCAGGTTGGCGGTATTGAACACGCCGCCGTGTTCCTCGAACTGTTCCTCGGCCCACAGAACGGTCTGGGTGCCCTGATGCTTGACCATCCCCGGCGAGACCCCGAGCCGGAACGTGCCCGGCATCGGCTTGCCCTCGGGTGTGTGCGGCAGGACGTCCAGGGGGGACGGGCCGGGCGAGGGGTAGACGATGGCGTCGGTGCCGATCGCGACCGGGTACAAGTCGGCCGCCGCGGCGGTCCTCATCAGCTTGCGGTGCAGACCGATCCGCTGGTTCGCCAGTACGGCGGCCCGGATGTCCGGGCGCCATGTCTCTCGCTTGAGTGCCGGCCACGGCTCGTAGTACGGGACCTGGCCCCGGTTGCGCTGGCGCAGCTTGCCGATGCCGCCCTTCGCCGTCGCCTTGATCGCGCCCGCCAGCAGTGCCATCGTCGGGTCGACCTGCTTGGAGCGGGCCATCGCTTCCAGGAACTCGGCCCCGCCCATGTCGGTGGTGACGCCAAGGTCGGCCATCGTCGCCACGTACGCGTCACGCAGGCGTTTGTACCAGCCGTCCAGGTAGCGGCCGGTCCGGGTACGGACGTACGCCTCGATCGGCGCGACCTCGAACCCCAGTTCCACCGCGTAGGCGACGGTCGGGGTGGCGTACCAGGCCGGGCCTGCCGGGTGGTCGCCCTTCGGCGTGAACGGCGAGGGCAGCCGGTCGCCGTCGACGGTGCGGCCGTCGATCTCCACACGTGACAGGTCGGCATGGCTCAGGTCGACCAGCCACGAGCCGGGCAGTGACGCGTCGAACTTCGGGTTGTCGGTGAGGTGGGTCGGCCCGTTCAGCCCGACGGTGAGCCCGTTCGCGGCGGCGGCGAACGACATGTTGATGTCGACCGCGACCAGGTACCGGCGTGCGCACTCCTCATCGGTCAGCGGCCGGCACCAGTCGTAGGGCTCCTCCATCAGCATCTCGGCCGGGGTGCGCAGGTGGTGCCGGGCGAACCTCCCCTTGAGGATGGGGTGCTCGTCCGGGACCTCGCACTCCACCACGTCGTACACCCGGGTGAGCGCGTCGTCGTTGAAGACCCGCTTGAACTCGCCGGTGGCCTCCTCCTTCTCCGCGCGGGTCGGCGGGCGCAGCGCGGTCATCAGCTCCAGACCGGTCACGGCCGCGGTGCCGCGCGGCGTCATCACCCGCTCCGCGTACGCCCGCAGGTACCGGGCGAGATCGGCCGGGTGCATGCCCGGCAACTGCGGGTTGTCCTTGCGGTCCCATTCGCGGACGTCCAACGCGTTCCAGGCCGGGATGCACAGCTGGACGCAGCGGCGCCGCGATCCCTCGGCCGGGCGGTAGATCCGCGCCCACGGCCCGAGACCGCGCCGGGTCAGCTTCCAGTCGGCCTTGGCGAGCTGCTTGACCACCTTGTGGCCGTCCGGGAGCCGGCCGTCGCGCCGCTCCCCCTCCGACAGGGCGGTGGGCAGGCCGTACCGCTCCAGCGCGGCGGGGGTGAGGACGAGGAGCGGATCGGCGTCGCGGCCGTTGCGGTGCAGGCGGGCCTGGCCGAGTCTCGCCTCGGCCAGCGTCCACTCGACCAGCGCGGGCAGTGATCTGGCGGGCACGTCCAGGACCAGACCGCCGACGCAGTACGCGTGCACCTGTCCGCCGTCGTCGGCGTCGATCACGGCGAGTGGACCGTTCTCGAAGCGCGGGTCCGTGGACGCCGCCGGGGCGGCCGGCTTCTTCGCCGCCGCCTTCTTCGCACCCAGGCGCCGCGGAGACGAGGTCGTGCTGCTCATCGGGGGCTTCGGGGCTATGGGGGCCGTTGAGGTCTTGGGGGCCGTTGGGGTCTTCGGGGACGTCGAGGACGCTGGGGACGTCGGGGACGCTGGGGCCTCATCCAGCGGTGGGGTGGGAGGCGGGGGCGGCGGACCGACTGCCGGCAGGCTGGCCTTCGCCCTGGCTTCCTGTTCCTGATGCTCCTCACCTGAAGGGATCGCCGACGGCGTGTGTGACCCGGTCATGGCGGGGTCCGGGAACCGGGCTGCGAGGCCCTCCAGGAGCCGGGCGTACGCGGCGCGTTTGGGGGGCCGCGGTTCGCTGCGGCCGGATTCCCAGTTGCCGATCGACTCGCGACGGGTCTGCAACGCTTTGGCGACCTGGTCCTGACTGAGCCCGGCAGCCTCCCGTAGGCGCTTGCGCTCCGCGGGAGGCGGCAGGGGGTCCTGCGCCACCCGCTCGAGCAGCGCATCGACAGCACTGAACAGCGCCTCATCATCATTTGGCACAGGCTTACCTCCACGGATATCTTATCAAATCGCTCGCCAATGCCTCATGAATTCAACGCTGATCGCGCAGATCGGTGTATGGGGAGGGATCCGGGGGGATCCGAGCCGGCCCTCAGCTGCGCGGAACCGTCGCCCGTCAGCTGCGCGGAACCGCGTTCAGCAAGACAGGGTTGGTCAGGGCGGCCATCGGGCCGAACAACAGCGCGTCCCCCATCGTGTTGCCCTGCCCCGGGCCGCCGTCCGCCATCGGGTGCCGTACCTCGGCGCGTACGTACGACGCGAGGGAGGCCGTCGTCCGCCACACCACCGTGCCGGAGCCGGAGGCGCCCACCGACTCCTGGTGCATCTGACCCTCGTCGGTGAGGAACCGGACCGTGCCGTGGGGCACGCCCCGGACGTCGAGGCGGACGTCGACCCGCGCGTCGGCGGGCACGCTCAGCGTCTCCCCGATCCCGGCCTGCCTCCCGTGGCCGGTGGCGGTGAAGGCCAGCTCCACGGAGGACGACTCCGCGATATAGCTGCAGCCCGCGCGGATGCCGTCCATGATCGAGTCGGTGGTCAGGTCATCCGCGCGGATGACGTTGTGCGGCAGGCCGATGACCTGCGGGTCACTGTGCGCGTCGCTGTTTCCCACGGCCGGCAGCCAGCGTTTGCCCGTGCGGACCGCCTCACCGAGCTTCTGGTCCCAGGTACTGACCGCGTGCTCGTCGTCGTAGGTCCACGGACCGGTCCACACCTCGGTGGCGTCGGCGTCCTGGAAGCCGAACTTCCACTGGCAGGCGACATACGCGCAGTACATGTGCGCGGGCACCACGAGGCCGCCGCCACGGCGCACCTGGCGCGCGAAGCGGCCGAAGGCGTCGTCGCGCGAGCGGTAGCGCCAGTCGATCCACTCGCCGGGCGGCAGGCCGAGGGCCAGCCAGTGCCCGTTGCGGGTGGTGACCTCCTCACCGGTGATGATCAGCAGGTCCGGTCCGGCGTACTCGCCCCACACCCCGTGCGAGGCGGGGGTGTTGTGGTCGGTGGAGACGATGAAGTCCAGCCCGGCGGCGCGGGCGCCGGCCGCGACCTCGCCCGGCAGGCGCTTGCCGTCGGAGTAGACCGTGTGCAGGTGGCAGTCGCCGCGGTACCAGTCCCGGCCGCGCCCCTTGGCCCGTCGCGGCGGGTACTTGTTGACGTGGGCGGGTCCGGGCTCGCCGTAGGTCAGCGTCACCTGGACCCGGTAGTTCATGCCCTGCGGCGCCACCTGGTACGGCCCGAGCACGATGTTCCATGTCCCGGCGTGAACCGGGCCGGGCAGGTATCCGGGCGTGGCGTCGCTGTTGCCGATCTCGAACGAGGTGCGGAAACCGCCGGACCAGCCGCGGAAACCACGGCCGCCGAGCGCGATGCCCCGCTCGTCGAACACGCCGATGTCGCAGGAGTTGCCTGGCATGCCGACGGGAACGGTCGGCTTGTCGTAGGAGTACGAGACGGCCATCTTCCGCACGCCCTTGGGGACTTCGACCGGCAGGTAGACGAAGTCCGCGGCTCCGGTCTCCAGGAACCCGGAGATGACGCGGGTCGCCTCGCCACCGGCCGGCGGGGTGCCACCCGCGGAGCCGTCGGCCGCCTGCGCGAAGGAAACCGGGGGAAGGGTCAGCGTGGAGGCGCCGGCCAGCCCCGCGGTGAGCAGGCGCCGCCGGGCCGGTCCCGCGCCCGGGTCGTCGCCGCCGGCGGCCTTCGGGGTGAGGGGGTCAGCGTTGTGCTCGCAGTGTCCGTCAAGGCACATGGTGTCCTCGGCAAGTCGGGGAAGGTACAGGCTGGACAGGCTGAATGCACCGGAAGCGTTCAGACCCTGATGCGCCATGGTGGACGCCGGATGGTCCCCGGCTGAAGGGCGTGCGGCACGTGGGTATCGGCCTGCCCGCACCGGAACCGGTCGTCCCGACCATCACCCGGGGGATCCTGTGTCACACCTACGGCCGGGGCAAAGACCAGGCCGGGGCAAAGACCAGCACATCCCGGTACCCGGCTGGCCGAACTCGATCATCTGCGCACTCGAGCCCGGAGATCCTCATCATCGCGGACGCCGGCTACGACGCACCCCGTCTCGCGTTCCTGCTCAGGGACCTGCCGGCGCAGGTGCTGGCCCGTATGCGCTCGGACCGTGTCCTGCGGCGGGCCGTCCCGCCTCGGCAGCCAAGACGACCAAAGAAGAAGACAACGACCCCGAAGCCCCGTCGCACAGATTAAAGATCAAGCTAAGGCCTGTCCCGCAACTGGTCTTGACATGAGGGTTGGTTGTCAGTACTGGATCCTGGGGACCACGGGGGCGCTCCGCACCGGCACGGTCGCGTCGATCTCGCGGACTGTCCGGTCTGGTCACCTGGTGTCCAAGGTGACCCACCGCGACGGGTGGCGGGCGGATCCGCCTGGGGGGAAATGAGCGGTAGAGTCCCAAGTCCCCTTGGTACGGTGCACCGATGTCAGCGATCAAGAAGTTCCAGGTCACCTTTGACTGCGCAGAACCTGAGCGCCTCGCTCGTTTCTGGTGCGAGGTGTTGGGGTATGTCATACCGCCTCCACCGGAGGGGTTCGCCACCTGGGACGATTTCAACCGCACCCTCCCTTCTGAGGAGCGGGGTTCATGGTTCGCCTGCAGTGATCCCTCAGGCGTGGGCCCGCGCCTGTACTTCCAGCGCGTCCCCGAAGGCAAGACCGTCAAGAACCGGGTGCATCTCGACGTCCGGGTCGGCACCGGGCTCGTGGGGGACGAGCGCCTCGCCACACTCGAAGCCGAGTGCGCACGACTGGTCGCACTCGGCGCCACCCACGTGCAAACGCTGTATGCCGATGAGGAAAACGAGTCGTGCATCCCAATGCTGGACATTGAAGGCAACGAATTCTGTATCGACTGAGCATTCACCGAGCCGAGGAGGCGCGGAGCCGTCTCCCCTGGGCCTCTCTGGTCTCGTGTGCGGCGGGAGTTACCCCGTGAGGGCAAGGTTGTGCAGCCGGGCGATGCCGAGCATGGCGGTGTGAACGCCGTCGCCTTTCAGACGGCAGTCACGAAGGATCTTCCATGCCTTCATCCGCGCGAAGGCGTGCTCGACGCGGGCCCGGACTGCGGTGGGAGGTGTTGTCCTCCTCTTTCCAAGCTGGCAGTTCGGTCTGGCCGCGTTCACGGCGGTGCGGGATGAGCAGGCCGGTGACCCGATAGCCGCCGTCCGCGACGACCGTGGCCCGGCCGACGGCGGCCTTCGCACCGGAAAGTTCCCACGCCTTGCGATCGTTCCGGTTGCCCGGGACCGGTCGGCCGACGGCGACGACGAGTCGGGTATCGGCGTCGATGACGACCTGGTGGTTGGTCGAGTACCGGTAGTTCTTCGACTGCTCGGCAACCGCATGTTCCCGCATGGGCACTAGGGTGCCGTCGACGATCAGCACGGCGTCCTTACGGACCCGCTGACGCGGCTGAAGCGCAAGCGACGGTCCGAGGTGGCCGATGATGCGGTTGGCGGCCGACTTCGACACCCCCGAACAGCGGGGCGAGCTGCCGCAGCGTCACCGCAACCGCGCCGCCGCCGAGCGGCTGCGCCTCGACCCGGGGCACCCGAGTGGGCCCCCGAGGACCTGGAGACCCTGGAGCGGATCAAAGCGGGCCGCCCGTGGTTCGACGGCCCCATCCCCCTCCTGCCCGTGGCCCAGCTGTACGCCCGCGACATCCCCTTCCCGTGCCCGTCCGGCGCGGACCTCCTCCAGGTTCTGTGGTGCCCCTTCGACCACTCGATGGCACACCCCAAGACCGCGCTCTTCTGGCGCGCCTCCGCCACCGTCACCGACGTCCTCGACGCACCGCCCGAGCCGCCGATCGTCCAGGACGGCCACTACCTCCCGGAGCCGTGCCTGTTCTCACCGGAGCAGGTCACCGAGTTCCCCAACCCCCTGGAGCTTGACAAGGAGCTTCGGGACCCGCTGGACGACAGGAGCCGCTGGGAGACGATCGACCCCGCGCAGTACAACGCGTAGGCGTACGATCCGGGCGAGCTCTACCTGAACAACCGCCCCCGGCTGGAAGACCGGCGGCGGGACCCGCTGGAGCCCCACCGACCCCGTCGACCGGTCCTGCCCCGAGTGCGACACCGCGGCGGTCCCGCTTTCACCATCGCCTCCTCGGAATGGGACGGCGGCAGCGGGACATGGATCGCCGCGGAGGAACGGACGACCCCGGCCCCGCCTCCCCTGGGCGCCCAGGACGGCAACTTCACCTTGATCGACATAACCGGCGGCAACAACCTGCAACTTCACGTGTGCCCGGCATCCCCGGACCATCCCCACATCGCACTGCTCCAGTGAGCCATTGCGGAAGTCCTTCGCGCCACCGCGCACACCGCGATCGTCACTCCAGCCAGCAGCTTTGTCCTACTACCGATGATCCAAACGATGGGCCCCAGGTGAAACGCTCGCAAGGGCGGTCGACCGAGCACTCCCAGCACGGCAGCGGCTGGAAGCTGAAGATGGCTGCGCACCCCAGCGCCTGGCCAACAGCCGCTGGACGGGCGGGGCGGCGAGCCCCATTCCCCGCGGCGCCCGCCAAGCCCGCGGATTGCGCGGATCCTGCGGGACCACCCGCCCGGCTGCACCGTTCTCCCAGCGGTGCAGCCACACTGTGCCCGCATGGGAGTTGTTCCGGGCGCGCTGCCATAGCCCTGTTTATGAGGGGCAATGACGGGCATAGGCGACTTATCCGGAAGAAGCCGGACGGATAGGTAATCACTGCAGGAGGCGTGTCTGCCATGTCGGCTGGTGAGAAGGCCAGGGCCAAGGTCGAGCAGGCCAAGGGGAAGCTCAAGAGGGCCACGGGACGAGCCGCCGTCGATGACCCGATGGTCGTCAAGGGCCAAGCGGAAAAGTCCAAGGGCGATGCACGCCAGGCCAAGGAGAAAATCAAGGACATGTTCAAGCGCTGACCTCTGGCGCCGCCTGCGCGGCGGCCGCTGTCCTCCAAATACACGTCCTTGAGCGCTTCAGTGGCGATCTGCTGGAGCTGCTGGTCGGGAGCGGTCGGCCGGGGTGCAGCGGCAGTACTCCGGCACCGCCGGGCGGACGGAGAACTGCCAGATCGGCGTCCCCGTCGAGGACAGGGCCGACGTTGCTCTGCTCGGGCCGCCCGGGGTCGGCAAGACACACATCGCTGTCGTCCTGGCCGTCGCGGCCTGCCGGGTCGGCTACTCGATCTACTTCATTAGCCTCGACGACATGGTCCGCCACCTCAAAGCCGCCGAGGACCAGGACCGACTGACCGGCAAGCTCACCAGCTGCCTCCGGCCGAGCGTCGTGGTGGTCGGCGAAGTGGGCTACCAGCCCCTGGAACGGGCCGAGGCGAACTGGTCTTCCAGGGTCATTCGCAAGCGCTGCGAGAAGGGCTCGGTCATCCTGACCTCGAACAAGACACTGCGAGGTCGTCTCGATCAACGGCAACAGCTACCGGCTCAAGAACCCCTTCCAGGCCGTCGAGCGGGACACCGACGTGGTCCGAGAAGTGATGCACACAACTTCGTACTCAGTGGTGCACTCACACGAGTACGCCGACATCAGCAGGTGTGAGCAGGTCCGGGCGTGGGGTGCCGCGTCCCCAGGGAGGCGCCATGGACGCCAATGTCACTGCCCAGGGAAGCCCCATCGCCACGGTCAATCCGTACACCGGTGAAGGGTTCGGGAGTTCCCGGCGCTGAGCGCGGAGGACGTAGGGCGCGCGATCGACGCGGCGCACCGTAGCTTTCCGGACTGGCGTGCCCGGTCGACGGCCGACCGTGGGGCCCTCGTGCAACGCGCCGGCCGGCTCATGAGGGAGCGCAAGGAGGAACTGGCGCGGCTGCTGACCCTTGAAGTCGGCAAGCTGATCAACTCGAGCCGTGCAGAGGTCGACCTCGCGTCCGACATCCTCACCCACTACGGCGAGCACGGACCCGAGCTGCTGGAAGAGCAATCCCTGCTGGTGCCCGAGGGCACGGCCGTGCTGGGAACGAGCCGCTCGGCGTCCTTCTCGGTGTGATGCCCTGGAACCTCCCGTTGTACCAGGTGGTCCGATTCGCGGGTCCGAACCTCGTCCTCGGCAACACGATCCTGCTCAAGCACGCGAGCAGTTGCCCCGAGTCCGCACTGGCACTCGAGCGGCTGTTCACGCATGCGGGTGTGCCGACCGGGGTCTACACCAATCTCTTCGTGCGGGGCAGGGACGTCGGGGCCGGCTCCCACAGCACGCCGCCGCGGCCGAGCCGTCAGCCGAGCCTGATGCTGCTCGTGCCACAACCGCCCCACCTCAGCGACGAGTTCAGCGATCACATCCGGCGACAGCCCCGGGACCCGGTAATCCGGCGCGGTCAACTCACGCACCCCAGCCCCATCATGCCCAGTTCAACGACGAGGTACGCAACTAGGCGTACCTTACCGCTGGGGGAGCCATGTCCGCACCTGCATCGCCACGTCGCCGAGTTCTGTCACGCATCCGCTCGTCGCTGCGCAAGCTCCTGCTCATCGAGCACTCACCCTTCATCACCCTCTGACGACCAGGGACGGCCTGCCCCGGGAGGGCATGCGCCCACAGAAGGGCCCGGACGTCGGCACGTTCAGCGGTGGCGACGGGATGGAAATATGCACGCAAACCTGCCATATCCGCATGCATGCCGCGCCCATGGTTGAAGGTTCTTGAGTGATTCACGCGGCAACAGGCGGGGGTGACTTACTCCCGCACCACCGCCGACTCACCATTTGGGATGACCCCTGGGCGCGGATGACATGGGGAAGCCGTAGGTGCAGAGCGTGGGCCGGAACTGTCGTGCAGGGGGCGCCGAGGGGTCGATCGGCATACCGGGTCAGCGCGTATGACCAGAAGGGCAGGACACGGCGACTGACGGCGCAGGTCGCGCGGTGTGTTGGCGATATGCCGGCACACCGTAAAGTTTCATGGCCGTCCCCGGGACGCCGACCATGGGGCGCAGGCTCGACCGACCGTCGGACCACCCGTGACCAGCGAAACCCATCTGCACTGCTCCGATAACATGTTCGAGACTCAGGACGATTGACCCACCGCCCTTCATCAGAAAACCATGCCATTCAGCCCGATGAGTAACCTATTTGTCCAACATCTAGCAAATCGGCCAAAAAATTGACATCTACAGCATCGCGGGTGTTTTCGCGAATAAATCGCAGAATTGAGTTCGCCGCGTGGCGTCAACCACGGGCGATACTGTGGGCCACGGTGGGTGTGGTGGCCCTTGGGTTTCTCATCACACTGGAGATTGCCGCACGTCACTACGGCGAGCCGGGGCCGATCACCAATCAGGTGCGAGAGGTGGTGTTCGCCCCTAAGTCGGGGCCGCTGCTGTACGCCAGCATGGCGCTGATGATGGTGGTGCTCACCTGGCGGCAACGGCTCATCGCGGCAGCTTTCGCGATCGGCATCGACGTCGTCTTCTTTCTGGTGCGGTGGGCGGTCGACGCCAAGATGATGTTCGGCAACGGCGCGTTGTGGGTGATCTTGGGCTGTGCGGTCATCGCTGTCACACGCCGCACCGGCCAGGAACGTGTCCTGCTGTTGAAGGGCGTCGGGCTGGGCCTGTTGCTGGTGGCCGGCCGCAAGACCGGCGACACCTGGCTACTCATCACATCGAAGACCCGTCCGGCGGTGCTCGACCAGTACGTGGCAACCGCCGATCATGCGCTGGGCAACCCGTCGTGGCTGGTAGGCCGGGCAGTCGCGGCCAGCGGTCCGATCGGCACCCATGTCCTCGACTACGTCTACATTCAGCTTGCGGTGGCCGCGGTCATCGTCACGGCTTACCAGCTGCGCAACGTGGCGGCCGAGCGCCGATTCCCCCGCCATCACCTGGTGCGCACCTTTCTGGTGATCGGCCTCCTCGGGCCGGGCATCTACATGCTCTTCCCGGTGGTCGGGCCGGTCTTCGCCTACGGCCCGGGCGCCTCCGGCACCGGCGGCCTGCACTGGGCCGTGGCCAACCTGTGGCCGCACACGCCGCCGCCGATCAACGCGCCGCACCCGATGTCATACGACGAGATCACCCCCCGCAACTGCATGCCCAGCCTGCACACCGCATGGGCTACCGCAATCTTCATTCACTCCCGCAAGGGCCCACGGACACTGCAATTCGGAGCCGCGTTCTGGCTGGTTGCCACGCTCGGCGCGACGCTGGGCTTCGGGTACCACTACGGCGTGGATCTCGTCGCCGGCGTGGTGTTCACGTTCACGATCGAGGCAGCGCTGCGCTCCCTCGAACGCGGCTGGGACCGGGCAGGAATCCAGCTGGTCGGCTACGGCGCGACGGTCTTCGCCGCGCTCCTGGTGTCATATCGCTATCTGCCGGTTGAAATGGCCGGACATCCGTGGGTGTTCGGACCACTTCTCATTCTGGCGATGACCTCAGTGGTCTACGGCTACGTACGGACCACCAACCTGTGGGAACCGAAGGTCGCACCAGCGCTGCAACCGGAACCGCAACCCGAATTGGTTTGAATCGTCTTTCCCGTCATCTGGTGTGGGCGGCGGTCCTGGCCGCTGAAGGGCTGCCGCAGGGACCGGACCTCAGGGATGGGGTGCGCCTGGCCGCGGCGATCGGCCTCGGGGCGGGCGCAGGGGGGTGGGGGCTGACGCGCCGGCCGAAGCGTTCGCCGCCTACGGCAGGTACAGGCTGGCGGTCGAGAACGGGGAGCGGAAGCTCGGCGCGGCCGAGCGCGGCGGGAACCGCCGGTGGGGTGGGGGCTGCTCCCCGTCACCGACTTCCAGCCGTTGCGGCCCCGCAGACGGATAGGCACCTGTAGGCCCGGTCCGACCAGTGATGCGTCCAGGAGCTGGTGTCGGCGGCCCCCGGCGCCACGTTCGGGACCACCAGCGCCAGAGCCTGCGCCGCGCCGCGCCGCGTTCGAGGGTGGGAAGTTCTTCCTTCCTACCCAACTCCGCGCCGTGCGGCCGCACGGCCGGATGTTCGACGAGATCACCCCCATGCCCGAATCGTCACTCGTGCCGGTGATCATCCGCGAGGCGGGCCCGACGCCGTCCGGCGAGCCGCCCCCCTGGGGGGGATGCGTCACCTGTTCCTCCGTCTTTCCGCGCTGGCGACGTTGTTGTCCACCGCAGGCTGCGTCAGCGTCGCCGACCGCGTCCCCGCGTGTGGAGGCCGCCGCCGCCCGTACGCACTCTCCCGTCCCCTTCGCGAGCCAGGCCTCCGCCCGCAGCCCCCTTGTCGACACTCGCCCCAGTCGGAAGCCGAAGCGGCACGGCCGCCACCATCAAGGCCCCCGCCACCGTTACTCGAGTCCCGCACGGCACCCGTGGACGCGCGCCCAGGCACCGGTGCGGCCGCGAACGGCGGTACGCCCCGCACCGCCGCGCCGGGTGACACCGCCCCGCACACCGCTCCCCCGTCCGGCCGCCACCGCATCCAGCTCCCGCCACCCTCCCGGCCGCGCAGCTCGCGCCCGAGGGCCACCTACGACATGCGAACCGTGTGTGCCCTGGCCCGTCAGCCCGCCGCACCGGCTGGGGCACGTGCCCTGTGCGACACATACGTGCGCTGATCCACGGCACCTGCGTGCCGCGGGCCGTCCTCAGTCACCCGGTCTACGGCAGGCCCTCCGCGCCGGCAGGGCGCGGCACACGCGATAAGGCTTGGTCCGCCGCCACGGGGGAAGGCGGCGGACCAAGCCTCACTCCACGGTGCCACAGCGGCTACCGCCGCGCACGATGCACGACTGAAGGCACCTCAGATTGGCGCCTTTTCACGCCGGTGACAGCCGCCGGCCCAGAGCAGACCCATGACGCCGGCGACCTTGCCATGATCTGCATCTGGTCCGCAGAGATCGCTTCCGGCAGGAGTTGCGGGGCATGAGCCACACCCGGCCGTCTGGGTTCGTGGCAGGATGACGGCGCGTCGGCCCGAAAGGCCGATGCCGCGTAGGAACCCGAAGGGGCTATACGCAAAGGGACGGGTCGGAGAGCTAAGACATGGTCGCCTTCTACTCCTCCGCACTGGACGGAGTCGCCGCCAACCCGGCCCTTCCCACACCGCTGCTGTTGCGACTGATCGCCTTCGACGGCGGGGGCCACGGCCCGCCCTTCCAAGCCCTCCACCGGCCGGGACTGCTCGAGCAGGCCGTGGCCGCTGTCCTCACCCACCCGGTCCTGGACGCGCGGGTCCACTTCGCGACGAGCGGCCAGGCGGCTGCCGAGCAGCGGGCCCGGCTCGCGAACGACCCCTCCGCCACGGTGCGGGCCGCCGTCGCAACAGGACCCGAGTGGAGCCACGATCACCGGGCGAAGGTCTGTCCGCTGCCGGACGCCGTGTGCCGGCGTCTCCTGGAAGACCCCGGACCTTCCGTACGGAACGCGCTGTTGTACTCGCGCCACGTGGCGCCGTCCTTCCTCGCCTCCCTGGCCCGGCATCCAGATCCGGCCGCACGACGTGCCGCCCTGCGCGTCTGGGACCAACTGGCGCCGGACGGACGCACCACCCTGCTCAATGACCCTGACCCCGAGGTACGGCGGTCTGCCGCGCTGTGCGCGTGTCCTCACGACGCACGGTCCACGGCGGCGCTCCTCCGCGACTCCGCCGCCCTGCCCGACGTGCTGCGCCGGGGGCTGCTCGATCGCGCGGACGCCGAGCGGTTCCTCGCCGAGGGCGTCCACCTGGTCGAACTCGCCGGTAATCCGTCCCTGCCGGCCGACCTCGTGGACCGTCTCGCCGTCGGCCCCGACGACGAGGTACGGCTCGCCGTCTCCCTCCGGCCCGAGCTGACCGAAGCCCGACGCACCGCGATCGACTTCACAGTGGCCCCGGCCCCGTACGCATGGGTGGACGTGGACTGGGTGGCGACCGGCATCGCCGATCAGGACGTACTGCACCGAGCCGCGACCTCCCCCCATCCACTGCTGCGCCGCGCCGCCGCCCGAAGCCCCCATCTGCCACCCGATCTCCTGCGGCTTCTGGCCCGGACAGCGGACGTCGTAGTGCGCACCCACCTGGCCATACATCACCCCGACACCCCGGAGGAGGTGCTGATGAGCGTGTACGCACGGCTCGGCGGGACGTTCTCCGCCTGGATGGCGACCGGCCATCCCCGTTTCCCCCGCGAGGGGCTCGCCGCCCGCTTCGCGGACCATCCGGACGGAAGCTACCAACAGCTGGCAGTCCGCGACCCCGCCGCCGGCCCCGATCTCATCGAGCGGCTCAGTCACGATCCGGACCTCTGGACGCGCCAGGCGGCGACCCGCGACCCGCGCCTTCCGCTTCCCCGGCTCCTCGAGGTCCTCGCCCTGCCAGAACTGGCCTCCAGCGCGGGTGCCAACCCGGCCCTTCCCCCGGTGGAGATGGCCACGGTCATGGACGAGGCCGGGGTGCCCGCATGACGACGGGTGCCCGCCTGCGACCCGCCCCTCCCTTTATCTCCCTTGTTCCGCCGCGGTCGTCAGCACTGTGCCGAGACCGGCAGGTTGGCGTATTCGTCGCCCTTGAAGTACGCGGCGCTGCTGTAGCCGTCCGCGAACCCGATCCAGGTGTCGTTGGTGTAACCGTGGTCGGTGATCGTCTCGCCGTGGGTCCAGCAGTACGCCTGGTAGGGCCTGCCCGCGGTGAGCGTGGCCAGGTAGGCGCTCTTACTGGTGGGCAGCTTGCGGACGTTGACGTTTTCGTACGGCACGACGAGCGTTTACGTCAGGACTCCCGTGTTCCGTCGGCGCCGCGGGGCGCGATGTGGAAATCGAACGCGAGCGTCCCGGGGTCGACGGCCGTCGCCCCGCCGTCGGCCGTGAGCACCGCGCCGTTGACGTACGACGCCGCCGGGGACAGCAGCCATCCGATCGCCTCCGCGATCTCGCGCGGCTCGCCGGGCCGCCCCAAGGGCAGCAACCTGGTCGCCTCCGCATAGGCGGCCTCCACACCCCCACCCGGCAGATCCGCCTCCTCGGCGAAGCGGGCCATGCGCCGGTCAGCCATCTCCGTGCGTACCCAGCCGGGGCATACGATGTTGGCCCGCACCCCCTGACGCCCGTAATCGACGGCGACGGAACGGCACAGCTGGAGCAGGGCCGCCTTGGAGATCGCGTACGGTGCATTGCCGGTTCCGTTGCGCAGTGCGGACACCGAAGCGACGGCGACCACGGAGCCCCTGGATTCCAGCAGGTGCGGTATCGCCGCCCGCAGCAGCAGAAGCGGCCCGGTGACATTCGTGCGCATCACCTCGTCCCAGTCCTGCAGCGACATGTCCCCCACCGCCCCACCCCGACCGATGCCCGCGTTCAGCACGAGCCCGTCGAGTCGTCCGTGCGCGGCCAGGGCCCCTTCGACGAGCCCCTCGACCGCGTCGGGGTCCCCCACATCACACACGTGAGCCAGCGCCCCGATCTCCCGCTCCAGACGCCGCAAGGGCTCGGCCCGCCGACCCGCGACGACCACCTGGTGGCCCCCCTCGCACAGCAGCCGGGCCGTGGCCTCCCCGATGCCCGTACCTCCACCGGTCACGACGACAACCCTCTTGTCCACCACCGCAGTCAAGTCCCTTCATCGAGATCATCAATCGAGATCATCCAGCGAAGCCGAGACTAGAACTCACTGATCCACCGCTGACCACTTCCGGCCAGCTTCCAGGAGTTGCGCCACCGCGACTCCCGCGCTCCTGTGCCCGCCGGTACGTCACCGGCGTAGATCGCTCTTGGCTCGCGTAACCGCCGCTGAAGATCCACGCCGCCCGGAACTGGCGGTGATCAGGCGGGCGGGCGACTTCCCGGTCAGGCCTTCACGCGCTGGTCGGATACCCACTTCGGTCCGTTACGGCCCTGCACCCTGGTGAATGAGGTCACAGTCTCTCGGGTCAACTGGCGAGTTGGTCAGGCGCGCCCAGCCATAGCCGCCAGGTGGTTCTCGTGAGTCCGGCGGTTCCGCTTCGGCGCCTCATAGCGGCCGCCTACGAGCGTTCGGCTGTCCGGGACGCGTCCGGCCAGCGCTCTGACCAGCCCGGATGGCCACCACCTGTCCGGGACAGCCGCCGGCCGTTGCCTCAGCCCGTCAGTGGTCAGCAGTCTTTGGGTCTGGCGGGCCGAACCGTCACCACGGTCAGCGAGAGACCACAGCGCATCAGCCTGGAGGCGCTCAGCCGACCGACTGACGACAGGCTCTGTCTCAGCAGCCGCTCCTGCTCAGAAAGCCGGAGGGGCGCTCAATCCAACCGGGAGGACTCTTATGCGCCTTCGTCATGCCTTCACCACCGCCGCGCTCGGCACTGCGGTCGCCTTCGGCTCCATGGCCGTGCCCGCACAGGCAGCCTCCGTGTCCTCGGGGCCGGCCTCCCCCACGGCTTCCGTCGCCGCGGCCACCCCTCCGGGTTGCAGTATGTGGGTGGACTACAAGTACGGTCACGGTCGAGGCCTGCTGTACTGCAACGGCAGCCGCAGGGACGTTCAGGTCACCGTCGCATGCGGTGACGGAGCGATCAAGCGCACCGCGACAGGTTATGAACACGCCATAGCCAACTGCCCGGCTGGGCTCGGTGCCGTCGCCGTCAGCGGTAGGTACCGGTAGGAAGATCTCAGTCGGAGCCCAAACGAATCATCTGCGACCGGAAGACAGACAGCCACGTCGTCGCAGTCGGCGACCTGTCTCGCCGGCGCACGCGGGCTCAGTATGTGAAGAGGTGGGCCACCTCCGTGCGGGGGTGGCCCACCTGCCGGACGCCGGCTCACAGGCTGGCGTCGCCTACGTCGGCTGCGGGGTCAGTGGCGGTGTCCGCCACTGTGCTCGCCAATGCGGTCGCCGGCGTGGTGACGGTCGTCGCCATGGCGGTAGTCGCCATCGCGGTTACGGTCGCCGCCGTGGCGGTAGTCGCCGTCGTGGCGGTAGTCGCCGTCGTGGCGGTAGTCGCCGCCGTGGCGGTAGTCGCCGCCGTGGCGGTAGTCGCCGCCGTGGCGGTAGTGGCGGCCCCAGGACGCGGCGTCGACGAAGCGGCCGTGGTCGTCGCGCAGGGTCGCGGTGTCGGCGTTGTTGTCCCACGCGTACGCACGCCGGTCCTGGTAGAGGTCACTCTCGGTGTCCCGGCCGATGCCGGTGTGGACGCGTACGGTCGCACGGCGGTCCAGCCACACGTGGCGGAAGGTGTAGGTGGTGCCGTTCTCGCCGGACACGGTCCAGCCGTCCAGGTTCACCACCCGACGCGAACCGTTGGTGATGTCCACCCACTCCTTGTTCAGCGAGCGGTTGGAACGGTCCCCCCGGCCCTGGTAGTCGTGCTGCACGCCGCTGATGAATACGCTCTCACCGTGCGAACGGCCGTGGTCGTGGTCTGCGGCCGCGGCCGGCAGCGCCGCCGCGCCCACGACAGCAGCAGCCACAGCGGCAACGGCGGTCAGGCGACGGACGGAAGAAGAAACGGACACGAGGTCCCCCTTCACGGGTGCGCGCACCCAGCCGACCACGGCATCAGAACCGCAGGCCAGCAGGGTTACGTTGTACTGGTGTGAGGCCGGTCGGCCGCACACCCACACCCTGCAGCCCACGCCCCGCGTTGTGAGGGAACTGCGAAGCGCATTACAAAACCGGCACATTTCTGTGACTTTCGCCTGCAGCGACCATCTATGTCCTAGATGTGATGTGTTGGGGGCTATCGGGCAGTTCATCCCCTTTGAAATACGGGCCTCAGGCAACAATCTGCCGGCACCCGCCGTCCTACCAGCACGAGAGCGTTCACCCGAAAGTGAGTAACGAACCACTGCGCCCGGCAGATGGCGGGCGAGGGTGAGTGACTGGGCCGCCGGGCCTCGGTGGTTCGCCAGCGGTCCCACTGCATGCCGCGGCCTTGGATCCGATAAATCCTTCGACACCATGCGAACCGGCTGGCAAGCTGCGCACATGACCCACGGAATCGAGTCCCACCCCGCCTGGTGAGCGCCCAGGAAGAGCGCAACGCGCTCATCCTCCGGCCCGCTCTGTAGCCGGCGGTCGACGCTCTCGACAATCTCGACCGCCAGTCCGCTGCCGTCGTGTGACTCGCGGTCCGCGCCCGCCGCGACGAACTACAGCCGCTCGTCCACGCCGTGCGGACAGGAGACCGGCAGGCCGTGCGCACGGAGCTGGTCGCGTCTCCTGTCTCATCCCGCTTCGTGAGCAGCGCGGTCGCCCACCGAATCGCGGAGGTCTCCCGGCTGGCGAACCTGCTCGACCACCACCCCTCCGACACGGACTTGCTCGCCCGGGCGGGCACGCTGCTCGTCAGAATGGGGTGCTCGCGCGACGACCCGGCCGACCTCCTGGCTTACCGCGACGCGCTCAGCGTGTACGAGAGCGTCGTCATGCGAGCCTGCCTGCTGCCGCCCACCCTCGACAACGCCGCCATGCTGCTCTCGCTCGCCCTGGACCTGAGCACCGGCACCGGCCTGCTGCTGGACTGGCCGCCCGGACAGCGCGCGGCACTGCTGGAATCGCTCGGACGGCTGCTGGCCGAGCCACGATGGGCGGCAGCGGGCGGCGGCGCAAGCGAGACGGACCAGCGGCACCGAGCCGACTGGGTCCGCCGCACCGTACGGCAGCCGTTCACGTACTCGACGCCGCCCGGCCGGCTGCGCATCGACGTGGTGGCCGGCGACCCAGCGGACCGGGGACCCGTCGAGACCCGCATTCTGGTCGATGACCGTCCGGTGGTCCCGACGGTCTTCGGCCGCGGGCCCGCCCACAGCCCCGAGTACCTGCTGGACGACGGCCGGCTCCGGGCCGAAGTGGAGCCACACGAAGTGCAACTCGCTGAGGCTTGGTGCACTGAGGACTGCTGTGGCGCGCTCTACGTCACCATCCGGCGAGACGCGGACCAGGTGGTGTGGGAGAACTGGCGGCGGCCGCAGACCACGCCGGGTTCCCGCGAACCCGCAGCCGCGCTGCCCGCCTACCGATTCGACGCCTTCGCCTACGACACGGAAATCGCCCGGGCGGAGAACGACCGCTCCTGGTCCTGGCCGGCCCGCACTGTGGCCCGCCTGATCAAGGCGAAACTGATCGAGAAGCCGGAACTGTTGAGCCAGTGGGACGCCGGACGGGGCTGGATCAGCAGCGGCTACGACGACCCGGACACCACCGTGGTGACTTTCTGGTACGTGCCGGGGCTGGCGTCCGGGAGACCGGAACGAGCCGATAGCCCCCTCCAGTTCCGCTGGGCCATCCCTGACGACGGCTCCCCACCCGAGGCGCGGGCAGCCGCTGCCTTGCGGCGGCTGGCCGAGGAGGACCCGAAGTCCTACGGTCGCGTGTGCGGCGGCAGCCGTGAGCGCGCCGAGGAACTCGGGTTCCCCTGGCCCGACAGCGCCTGACCAGCCGCCCCGGGCGCTACCGGCCTCGGTCAGGCCGACCGTGCCGTCAGGCCGACCGTGCCGTCAGGCCGACCGTGCCGTCTGCGGAGCGGGGAGCGGCCACCAGGGGCAGCTGGTCCGTGTCACGGGCCAGCCGCAGGGGCAGGGCGGTGACGCGGACGGCGCTCGCGGCGGCCCCGGCGACGGAGCCGAGGCCGCCGAGCCCTCCCGTCGACAGCAAGTGGGGATTGCGGGTCCCAGCGGTCAGGGGGTTGGTCCGGGCTGCGCCGGACGGGCAAGAGGCGGTGATCCGTCGAAGTCTCGTCCGGCCGGAGAGGAAACGACCAGCCAGGGCGGCCATCAGGAAGTCGTCCCACCGGGGAGGAGACGGCGGGCGGTCAGGGCCAGAGCGGTTTCGATCAGGTCGGCGGGGCGGGACAGGGAGCGGCCGGTCAACTGCTCATAGCGGCGCAGGCGGTTCAGCACGGTGTTGCGGTGGCAGAACAGGCGTTTCCCGGCCCGCTGGGCGGAGCCGTCGCAGACGATCCAGGCGGCCAGGGTGTCCACCAGGACCTCGGCGTCGGCGGGTTCCAGCTGCCCGAGCGGCCCGAAGGCGCGCTCCGTGAGCAGGGCGGCGAGTTCGGGACAGGAGGCCACGAGCGCCTCGGGGAGGTGGTCGGTCAGCCACACCGTGCCGCCGGGGCCGGGGCACAGGCGCAGGGCGGTGTCCGCCAGCCGGCGGGCCTCGCCGACCGCGGCCAGGCCGTCGACAGCACTGCCGATACCGACGCGCAGGCCCGGCGCCGGTTCGCCCGGCACCGGGATGCGGCCGTCCTCGGTCAGCAGGATGCCGTAGTCCGTCTTCGCTCCCGTGTGCCAGTACACCCTCGCGACCGGGGGCAGCAGAGCACGACCGCGACCACCATCGGCGGGCCGTCCGGCCGCGGCGGAGACGGCGGTCGCGATCACGACGTACCGTCCCTGCTCCGGCAGTCCGAGTACCTGCGCGGTCTCGGGCAGTTCGGCTATCCGGCCGGTGCCGTCGAGCAGGGCGCCGGCCAGCAGCCGCGCCCGGTTCTCGCGCCGCCAGACGAGTTGCCGTTCCGTCCGCCGGTAGGCGTCGGCAACGAGCGTGCAGTGCTCGTCGACGAAGTGCCACACGTCGGCCGCCACGTGCACCAGGACGCCGCCCGTGCTGCACGACGGCTCATCCTCTCTGTCGTGGCGAGCCGCCCGTGGCACACGTGTCGCACGCGCGGGCGTGCAACGGCCGACGGGCGCCGCCGCTGGGCTGGCGGTGCCACTGTCGACGTTGAACGGGCCTGGAGGCACCGGCAGAATCACCGGTCCCGCCCGCGCGGCAACCGGTCCTGCGCTCGCGTTCACCGGTCCCGCCCACCGTTCACCGGTCCGCCCCTCGCGATCGCCGTGCTCGGGGAGGCGCCCACCGCGCTGGGGGTTTCATCGGCGTCCCTTGCTCCCCTCCCGCCCTGAAGGCGACGCTCGGGCGTCCTCATGGCTCGGACACAAGGCGCCGAGGACTCAGCGAGCTGAGGTGCCGTCCAAGCCGGCATGGCGCCTGCCGACGCCTGCGCCGCGGTCACGAACGCAACGCCGAGCGCTGCCTCGCGTCCGTCGCCATGTCAGCGCCTCGCGTGCCTGTCCGCAAGCTCCGGTGAGCATGTGCCCGGCTCGCGATTCTTGATCACCACTCCAGTGTCAGCACAAACTCTGTTCGCTCCGGACCGCAGGCTGCCAGAGTCAACGCGCGACGCTGCATGGATTTTGCGAGGTGAGACACGCCCTGGCACGGGTGAGGACGAGGACCTGGTCGTTTCGGAAATTCGGTCGCTCACTGATGCTCTTCACTGGTTCCTTGCGGCACGCTGATGGCGAGGACCGCGGTGTCGTCGTCCACGCCGGTACCCAGGGCATCCAGCAGGCTGCTCAGTGCGTCGATGGCGGCTGTCGCGGTCGTGGGGGCCAGGGCCTGGGCGAAGTCCAGGAGTGCCTCGTCGCCGTAGCGTCCGCCGAATTGGTTGGTATGGGCTTCGGTGAGGCCGTCGGTGTAGAGGACGAGGGTGTCGCCGGGGGCGAGGTGGACGGTGGTGGTGGCGATATGGGCGTCGGGCAGGACGCCGATGAGCTGGCCGCCGGGGGTGGGCAGGTAGTCGACGCTGCCGTCCGAGCGCATCAGCAGTGCCGGGGGGTGCCCGCCGCTGGCCAGAACGATCCGGCACCCGCCGTCACGGGGCGTGAGCAGGCCGAAGATGACCGTGCAGAATCGCGGGTCGGGACCGGTGTACTCGTGATTGAGCACGGTGTTCAGATTGGCGAGTACCGCCGCCGGGTCGGGATCGTAGACGGCAGCGGCCCGCAGGGTGTAGCGGACGAGGGAGGTGACCGCTGCCGCGGCGGCTCCCTTGCCGCACACGTCGCCCAGGAACATTCCCCAGGTGCCTTTGGTGAGGGGGAACAGATCGTAGAAGTCGCCGCCGACCTCGTCGACCGACGCGATGTGGTAGTGCGATGCCACGGTCAGGCCGGGGACGCTCTCCAGGACGGGCGGCAGCAGCGTTTTCTGCAGCGTGGTCGCCAGGCGTTGCAGGCGATCACGTTCCTGGTCGGCTTCCTGCCGGGCGCGGAGCAGCTCGGTCTCGTAGGCGCGGCGGTCGCGAGCGTCGAAGACGGTGGTGCGGATCAGCAGCGGCTCGCCGTTGCTGCCGGTCTTGACGGTGGAGGTCACCAGGACCTGGAGCCGGCTGCCGTCCGCGGCTTTGAGTTCCAGGGCGATGCCGCTGATCTCGCCCTGCATGCGCAGCAGCGGGGCGAAGTGCGTCTCGTGGTACAGCTTGCCGCCCACCGTGAGCAGGTCGGCGAACCGCTTGCGTCCGACCAGGTCGTCGCGCTGGTAGCCGAGCCAGTTCAGCAAGGTTGCGTTGACCTTGGCGATCTGTCCGTCCAGCAGGGTGGAGAGGTAGCCGCAGGGCGCGTTCTCGTAGAGGTCTTCGGTGGTTTCCTCCAGCAGCGCGGCGAGCCGGACGCGCTCGTCGTCCGGCTCTCCTTCCGCGTCCAGGTCTCCTTCCGCGTCCGGACCGAGGTCGCGGCCGTCGCCGGTGATGCGCATCACCGGCCCACTTCGGACGCGAACGCGGCGATGGCCGCCGAGGTGGCCTCGGGTGCGCTCAGCTGCGGGCAGTGCCCGGTGGCGGTGAGGGTGACCAGCTCGCTGCCGGCGATCTGCGCGTGCACGAACGCGCCCACTTCCGGTGGGGCGATCGCGTCGTTCGAGCACTGCGCGATCAGGGTCGGCACGGTCACCGAGGCGAGATCGGCCCGGTTGTCGGAGAGGAACGTGGTGTGGGCGAAGACACGAGCGATCCTCGGGTCGGTGCGGCAGAAGCTGTTGGTCAGCTCCTGGCCCAGCTCCGGACGCTCCGGGTTGCCCATGATGACCGGCGCCATCGCCGCCGACCAGCCCAGATAGTTCGACTCGAGCGACTCCAGCAATTCGTCGATGTCCTCAGCGCTGAACCCGCCCCGGTAGCCGGCCGCCGGATCGTCGATGTAGCAGGGCGAGGGCGTGAGCAGGACCAGTCCCGCAAAACGCTGCGGCTCGGCGCGGGCGGCCAGCACACCGATCATGGCGCTCACGGAGTGCCCCACGAAGACCGCCGGGGCCAGGTCCAGATCCCGGCAGATCTCCAGCACGTCCTGCGCGTAGCCGTCCAGCGAGGCGTACCGCTCTTCGCTCCACGCCGAGAGGTCCGAGCGGCCGGCGCCCACGTGATCGAACGTGACCACCCGGAAGTCCTGCTCCAGTGTCGGCGCCACCAGGCGCCACATGTTCTGGTCGCACCCGAACCCGTGGGACAGCATCACCACCGGCCCGTCTTCGCGGCCGGTCACCGTCACGTGATTCCTGCGGCGCACCTCCATACCCGCCATCCTCCCACCACCCCCTGCGAAGCCGCTTCTGCCGCTGCGGCCCCGGGTCGCGGCAGCCCTGTGCACGGCGGTCCCCGTGCCGTCGCAGGGTCCGGACGGCGCGCGCGGTCCGGCGCTGCATCCGTCGGGGCAGAGGCAGAGGCAGGGGAAGGGGCAGGGTAAGAGCGAGGAGGTGAATCATGATCCCCGCGCTTCGGGGTGGCCGCTTCGCCGCCGGCCCGGACGGCTGCATCGCGGCGCCGCGCGGCGTCTGCCGGCGGACCCACGTCAAGCTGGCGGCTGTGCCGGAGTTACCGCGCGGGGTGGGCGAGCGAGCCGTGCGGACGTACGGGCCGCAGGGAGATCAAGGCGGTGATCCGTTTCCCGACCGATTCCCGCTGGATGGTGAGCTTCTGCGTGATGGCTTTGACGATCTCCAGACCGTGCTGGCCCACCCGCTCCGGGTCGGCGGCCCGTACGGCCGGCAGGGCCGGGGCGTTGTCCCAGACGGCTACCTCCACCGCCTCGTCGGCGATGCGCAGCCGCAGCCGGATGGGGCCCGGGGCGTACTTCCGAGCATTGGTGACAAGTTCGCTGACCACGAGCTGCGTGAGGTCCGCCGCCCGCCGGGCAGCAGCGAACCCGTACCTGGACTGCATCTGCGCGAGGAAGGAGGCCGCCAGATGGCGGGCGTCAGCGATGCAGCTTCCCTCATCGTCCAGAGCGATCGTGGTCTCTGCCGGACCAGCGCCCGTTCCCCCGCGACACTCACTCTCATCAGGTCCCTGGTGCATGCGGTCAGCCCTTCTTACCCCATTCACAACTTCTGGTCACCCACCGGGTACCACGCATCCTGCCCGCCTACCATCGACGGGGCGCCGTCCCTCAGCTCCTTCGGGTTCCGACCGCCGACGGCGACACCGGCCGGCAGGCGGTGACGCCAGACGCGTCCGGGCCCGCCGCAGACACGACGGGCCCGGACGCGTACGCGCAGGTCAGCGGGTGGTGAGCATGCCCTCGCGGAGACGGGCGAGCGTGCGCGACAGCAGCCGCGAGACGTGCATCTGCGAGACGCCGAGGCGTTCGCCGATCTGGGCCTGGGTGAGTTCATCGACGAACCGCATGTGGATGATCTGCCGGTCCCGCTCGTCGAGGCCGGCGATCAGCGGCGCCAGGGCATGGAAGTCCTCGACCAGCTCCAGCGCGGCATCGTCGGCGCCGATGAAGTCCGCGAGCGCGCTCTCGCCGTCCTCGCTGCCCCCGATCGCGGCATCCAGGGAGGAGGAGTTGTAGCCGTTGGACGCCAGCCGCGCCTCGACGACCTCTTCCTCGGACAGGCACATCAACTCCGACAGTTCCTTGGTGGTGGGCGTGCGGCCCAGCCGGCTGCGCAGTTCCTCGGTGGCGCGGGCGAGCTGGACGCGGGCCTCCTGCAGACGCCGGGGTACGTGCACGGCCCAGGACGTGTCACGGAAGAAGCGCTTGATCTCGCCGACGATGTAGGGGATCGCGAAGGAGGTGAACTCGACCTCGCGGGACAGCTCGAACCGGTCGATGGCCTTGATCAGGCCGATCATGCCGACCTGGACGATGTCCTCCATCTCCTCCGGCCCGCGGCTGCGGAACCGGCCGGCCGCGAAGCGGACCAGGGACATGTTCATCTCGATCAGCGTGTGACGCGCGTACTGATACTCCGGCGTGCCCTCCTCCAGATGCGTCAACTGGTCGAAGAACACCCTGGACAGCCCGCGCGCGTCCTTCGGAGCCACCTTGGAGGGATCGGCGACCTCCGGCAGCTCGGCTATGGCCGCGTCCGCCGTCCGCGTGCTCGTGACAGACATGATGCTTCCCTCCAGTAGCCGGCCGGCCGCCCATACCTTGCCTGAAAGCAACCGACGATGGTGCGTCTACCCCCGCATCCGCCGTACACGCCTGGCACCTGGTGGCAGCGAGCAGGGACTGATCGGGGCACCGGCCCGGGCATCAATCCGACGTGGCCGCCGCATACCGCTAACCCAACCGGGTGGATTCTGGCATTTCGGTCAGCCCCTGTGGCATACCGAACACGTGCGGTGCTACCCGGCCGACCGAGGGTTCGGAACAGAGCCCGGCGTGAGCCCTCCCGACAAGCTCGGGAGGGCTCACGCATGCCGCAGCGGCCTCAGCCCTCGACGCCGGACAGGGTCCCCTGGGGGCGGTCGGCCTGTGTCAGCCGTCGGATTCCGGCGACGGGAGGTAGGCGCCCGGCACGTCCTCCGGCGCGAAGATCTTGTGCTCGCCGGGGTACGGCTTCTTCCACTCGTGCGTCTCGTACCACGTCAAGTGGTTCATCTGCGCGGGGTTCGCGAAGTCGGGCACGGCGTTCGGCCCGGTCAGCCGCTGCTTCGACTTCCACTTCTCCCACTTCGCCGCGAGTGCCTGCTTGTCCGCCGGCACCTGCGCCGACGGCACGGCCGCCGCACTGGGGTTCTGCCGCGCCGGGGTGTCCAGGCCGCAGGCCGGCGGGGTCTTCAGACCGTCGGTCAGCGAGGTCCGGTTGGGCAGCGCCTTGAACGGGGTGTAGTCCGCGTGGCGGGTGAACGCCCCACGCATCGGGCTCGCCGCGCTGTCCTTCTGGTTCATCGGGGGGATCCCGAGGATCTGCTCGATGGTCCGGATCATCGTGATCTGCGTGTAGTAGTGGCTGTCGACCGTGTCGCGCTGCGCCCAGGGGCTGATGATCTGGATCGGGGCGCGGTGACCGTCGACGTGGTCGAGGCCGGCCTGGGAGTCGTCCTCGACGACGAAGATCGCCGAGTCCTTCCAGTACTTGCTGTGCGATATCTCGTCCACGATCCTGCCGGTCGCGAGGTCGTTGTCCGCGACCTGAGCGGCGGCGTTCGCCGGACCACCGGTGTGGTCGCTGGAGAGCCAGAACATGTTCAGGTTCGCCGGCCCGTTCTTCTCGAAGTCACGCTTCCAGATCTCGTACCGGTAGATGTCCGGGACGCTGGTGTCGAACTTCGGGAAGCCGTGCACCGACACGTCGTTGAGTGACGGAATGGGCGAGGACGAGTTCAGGGGGTAGGCGGTGTCCTGCCCCGTCGCGTCCATGTTCTTGGAGTCGCAGTAGAGGTTCTGCCAGCTCGCGCCCGACGGCTTGGTCAGGAACTGCTGGAACTCCCCGAAGTCCCGCACGGACTTTCCCGTCGCCTGCGCACCGGTCCAGATGAAGCCGGTCCGCTGGTGGCCGAGAGCGTCGTCCTCGGTGTCGTAGCTGCGCGCGTACTCGCCGGCCGAGGACTCGGTGTACTCCGGGTCGTCGGCCTGCATCAGCCAGTTGTGCCCCTCGGCGGAGTTCGTGCCGATGTCGTACGTGTTGTCGTACAGCCCGAACTGCTTGGCCAGTGCGTGCTGGTTCGGCGTCACGTTCTCGCCGAACTGGGTCAGCGACGGGTCGCCGTTGCCCTGCGGGATGTCACCGAGGACCTGGTCGTAGGTCCGGTTCTCCTTGACGAGCAGGAACACGTGCTTGATCGTCGAGGGGTCGCCGAGCCGCTGCGGGACCGGTACCGGCTTCGCCCTGCTCCGGCCCTTGGACAGCTTGACCGAGCCGGAGTTCCAGCCGTTCTGCTTGAAGACCTTGGCCGTCTTTGACCTGATGACACTGTCACCGGGCAGCGTGAACCGCTGCACGCTCGACGTCGTGTCGTGAGTGGCGTGCCCGGCGCTGCTGGTGGGGCGGCGGGCGTCGATACCGCGGGTGTTGGAGACCAGCACCTGGTTGCCGGCCGTGGCGACCTCGGCGGGGAAGTAGTCCGTCGGGAGCAGGCCGACGTAACTGACCGGTTCCTGCGGGGTCTTGTAGCGGTAGACGGCGACCGCGTCGGCGCGGCCGAGCGTCACCAGCAGGTGGCCGTCGTCGGTGAGCGTCACCGCGTCGGGCTCGTAGCCCACCGACGCCTCCGGCCACGGCTGGGTGGCGATGGTCTGTACGACCTTGTCGGAGGCGGTGTCGATGACCGACACGTCATTGGTGGCGGTGTTGGTGACGAACAGCGCCCCGTTCTTGGCGTACAGGGCGGTCGGGTGCAGACCGACGTCGATGCCCGCGACGGCGGCATCCGGGTTCGCCAGGTCGATGACGCTGACCGTTCCGGTGGTGGTGGCAGCGGTCACCGGGTCGGCCGGCACCTGCGTGTTGTAGGAGTTGATCGTGGTGTCACCGGGCTTCGCGGGACGGCCGCCCTCGTTGCTGACGTAGAGCTTGGTGCCGACCTTGACCAGGCCGCGCGGGGCGTTGCCCACGGTCCAGCTGTGCCGGACGGCCCCGGTCGCCGCGTCGATGGCGACCACCCGGTTCTGGCCGTTGACCACGGAGTACACGGTGGAGCCGTCGGGCGCGAACACCACCTCGCCCACCAGCGCGTGCTTGGGCCCGTCCATGGGGATGGTGACAGACGTCGGGTCGGCGACGCTGCCGTCCGCGTTCACGGTGAACCTGGTGTAGCCGTCGGTCTGGCCCAGCCACAGTTGCGAGCCGTCGGGCGAGTAGGTGGGGCCTTCCTGGCCCACGGAGTTGCTGCTGATGCGCGGGTTCGACGACGCGGAGGTGCCGACGAGCTGCTGCACCTTCCAGTTCTTCAGGTCGACGATGGCCAGTGCACTCCCACCGTCGGTGACCGAGGCCGCGAGGTGGGTGCCGTCCGGGCTGACGGAGGACGACATGATCTTGCCGTTGTCGATGACGAGTCGGTCACCGTACGGGGCGATGTACTGGTCGCTGGAGAGGACCTGGCCCCGATCGGTCGTCTGGCCGACCTGGTCGGTGCCGAACTGGTGGGTCTGGGCGAAAGCGGCGCCGGTGGCGACGAGGGCGAGAGCGGTGATGGCTGCCGTCACCAGGGGTATCCGGCGGCCGATGTGTCTACCGAGAAGGCTGGAACGGTCCTTCTCGACACGCCGGCGGC
Source organism: Streptomyces sp. NPDC045022 (assembly GCF_056432605.1). Taxonomy (NCBI): domain Bacteria; kingdom Bacillati; phylum Actinomycetota; class Actinomycetes; order Kitasatosporales; family Streptomycetaceae; genus Streptomyces; species Streptomyces sp. NPDC045022. Next base: position 47,886 of record NZ_JBWKIR010000032.1, on the reverse strand, counting down.
GGCGTGATACCTGCATCGAGTTATCCCTTCGAGGTGGCGAGCAGTTCGACATTGCCGTCGAACTGCCACAGCGGGTTCGGTGCGTCCCCGGCCGGGGTGCGGACCAGGAAGTAGCCGTTCACTTCCTTCGGTCCGTCGCCATCGGCCGTGAAACGACCGTCTGCGGTGACGTCGAGCTGGTAGATGGCCGTCCCTGTGGCCTCGACGCCGGGCAGGTGCCAGGAGACGACACAGCGCCAGTCGTTGCCCGCCCCCTCGGCGGCGACCTTGACACTGCCCTTGTCGCACGTCGCCGTGACCGCCAGCTGTGCTTCGGTGACGGCGGGGCGGTTGAGTTCACTGGTCTGCAGGCGATAGAGGTGGGCGAATGCCGTGGCGACCGAGCGCTGCACCTTGTCCTGCGCGATGCCCGAGCCCGTGGCCCCGGTCGTCGCGGTGACGGCCGCGACCGTCACGGCGACCATCCCGGCGAGCGGCAGGACTCCGGCCGTGACCGCGCGGCGCCCGGAGCCGTCGTAGCTCGGGTTGGTGAAGTCGCGCCGCAGGAAGAGCAGATAAGCCAGCGCTGTCGCGGTCACCGCCCACACCAGGCTGACCACGATGCCGGTCAGTAGCGGACCGAGCTGCGCCGGGTCCGTGAACAGGTTGTTCCAGGCGATGAAGGCATAACCGGGCAGGGCGAGGCGTACGGCGACGGGGAGCGGCAGCATCTGGGCGAGCTGCATCGCGAGCGCGACGAGCGCGGGCAGCAGCAGCCCCATCGGGGACCGCCCCAGCATGACCGACCCGAGCAGCCCGATCGCGGCGAGGGCCAGGGTCGGGGCGAGTACGCAGACCCAGGCGAGCAGCACCTTCCCCGCGGCGTCCGCCGGCGCCAGCAGGTGGCCGTCGAGGCCTACCAGTGGCTGGTTGCCGACCGCCACGACTCCCCCGGCCGCGCTGGAACAGGCCAGCCCGGCCACGAGCAACAGGATGACGGTGAGGCTGGCCAGTGCCTTCGCCGCGAAGATCCGTCGAGGTGACCGGACGGCCACGAGCAGATGGCGCCAGGTGCCGAGCCGGTCCTCGGAGGCGAACACGTCGCCGGCGACCACCGACGTCACCAGGGGGAGCGCCCAGGTGCCCGCGAAGCCGAGTACCACCAGCGGTCCGGCCCAGCCCGTGGCGTGCATCCAGCGGCCGAAGAGGGTGTCGACGGGGAGCGTGCTCTGCCGGCTCACCGCGGCGACGAAGAGCGCCGGCGCGATCCAGCAGGCGAGGACGAGCAGCCGTATCCGCCATTGCGAGACCAGTTTGGTCAGTTCGAAGCGGTAGCCGCGTGGTATCGAGACACGACGGGCGCCGACGGCCGTGTCGTCAGCGATGGTCGCGGTCATCGAGCGGCCTCCTGCTGCTCGGTGAGCGCGAGGAACGCGGCTTCGAGCGGCGACACCACGGGCGCCAGTTCGCGCACCGCGACACCCGCGTGCACGAGCCGCACCACCAGTTCGTCGAGGGCGGGCACCAGCGCCCGCACGACGAGCAGTTCGGTGCCGCTCCGTGCGCCGGCGTCGTCGGCGACGCGGATCCCCGCCGTGCCGGCAGCCAGCCGACGGGCGGCCTGCGGGTCGGAAGTGAGCAGCCGGTAGTCCAGTTCGCGGTTCTCGGCGGCCAGCTTGCTCAACGGGCCGGAGAAGACGACGCGTCCGGTGGCGAGGATGGTGACGTCGGAGCACAGTGCCTCGAGGTCGTCCATGCGATGGCTCGACAGCACGACGCTGGCTCCGTCCGCCGCGAGCCGGTTGAGGACCCCGTGTACATGTTTCTTGCCGGCCGGGTCGAGTCCGTTGGAAGGCTCGTCGAGCACGAGCAGCCGGGGCTTGGTGAGCAGGGCGGCGGCGAGCCCGAGCCGTTGACGCATGCCGAGCGAGAAGCCACGGGCCCGGTCGTCGGCGACATCGGTGAGGCCGACCTGCTCGAGGACGTCGTCGATCCTCGTTGTCCGCCCGTCGGGGCCGCGGAGGGCAGCCAACGCGGCGAGGTTCTGCCTGGCGGTGAGCGAGGGATAGAGGCCGGGGCCGTCCACGAAGCCGGAGACACCGTCGGGAGCGGCGAGCGCCCGTCCGACCGGTGTACCCAGTATCTCCAGGCGGCCGCTGTCGGCGGCGGCCAGGCCCAGCAGGAGGCCGAGCAATGTGGTCTTGCCGGCGCCGTTCGGTCCGGCCAGGCCGTGGATCTGCCCCTGCGTCACGTCCAGATCGATGCCGTCGAGTGCGACGACGTCACCGAAGCACTTGGTGATCCCGCGAGCCCGGACTGCGAGGAGTCTGTCCATGGGTCCCTTCTTTCGCAACGCGAGGGACCTTAGGGACGACACACAACGCGGACACGGACGGCCGATTGAACGTTCATGGAACGGATCGTCAAGGTGTCGGCACAATCGCGTGCGCGATCTGCCGGTATCGCACCGGAGTTGGGCAAAGGGGATCCACCGGGTGCGGACGAGTACCGTGCTGGAAGCACCAGGTTCGAGGACGTTCCGCTATCTTCGCCCGCCTCGCGACGCGTGTGCGGCCCGGCGGGGCGCGGTTCAGGTGGCCGGTGGCCAGGACCTCAGCAGGGCAGCGATCCTCTCGGCGGTGCAGCCGGGCTCTCGAAGGAGATCGCGCAGGGCGATGGCGTCGTCGCGGGAGGGCTTGACCGAGATCCCCGAGGTCTCCAGGTACAGCACTCCCGTGGCCGCGGCGACCGCGAGGTTGGAGTGCTCGAGCCAGCGGCAGCGGCCGAGAATGTGCACCAAGGCGGCGGCCCGTGCGTACGGCCCGTCATAGACGGGTGTTTCGAGCAGTTCGGCGCGGTGGCAGGCGACTGCCGCCACGGGCACGCCGTAGTCGTCGGAGGCGGGGTCCCCCGCTCCCGCGATCTCGGCGACCTGCAGGATCCAGGGGACGTCGATGTGCAGGTCCATCACGCGGCGTGCGCCTCGGCGGAGCGGCGGTCCGCGTCTTCGGCCTCGTCGAAAACCGCTTGGTGATCGTCGAGGAAGCGCCGCGCGGCATCCAGGCCTCGCTGCCTCAGCCCGCTGGTGTCCTCGCGTACGAGGCCGGCGATGTAGTCACCGAGACTCAGACCCCGGTCCCTGGCTCGCGCCTCGGCCAGTTCCTTGATCTCGCTGTCCACGCGCGCACCCAGCTGCGTCTTCGCCATCCCCTGATGGTAACAGCTGTTACCAGGCGGGGGACGGCAGGCGGCGGGCGGCGGGCGGCAGTAGGGCGAGTACGTGGTGTCCGGGGCGTCGTCACCACGGCTGGTGATTCCCTGCCCTTGCCCGTGCTGAGTGCCCGGCCCAGTCTGGTCCTACGTCGGGGCGGTGGAGCCCACCCGCCTCTCGGGCTGCGCGCCCTCTCGGGCCAGGCTCCCCGCCTCGAGCGGCTGCCCTTCGCGGTGGGAGACCAGTTGCTGCTCTTTACCGATGGCGTCACCGAGGCCCGCGATCACGCGCGCGAGTTCTATCCGCTGGCCGAAGGGGTGGCCCGCCATGTGTCGGCCGAGCCGGCCCGCACGCTCACCGCGCTCCACGACGAACTGCCGGCGCATGTGGGCGGCCGGCTGCACGACGACGCTGCCCTGCTTCTGCTCCGGAAGAAGACCGCGGACGAGCCGGTCTCCGTGCCGTCCCGGTCGAAGGCCGCGCGTCAGACCGCGGCGAGTTCGGCCCATCGGGCCACCCCGCCGGGGTGGACGCGTACGCCGTGACGCGTCGCCAGGGCGTGGACGATCGCCTCGCCCCGGCCGTGCTCGTCCGGGTCGATGCCGGCGAGGGACTGTCCCGGCGGAAGAGCGGGACCCGCGTCGGTGACCTCGATGCGCAGGGTGCGGTCGCCGCCCCCCGGCCTCCACGACAGCCGGAGCTCGGCCGGGGGCCGGGCGTGAATGACCGCGTTGGTGGCGAGCTCCGACACCACGAGCAGCGCATCCTCGACGATCTGCGGACTCACGCTCCACTCGGCGAGGACCGCCGCCACACGTCGGCGCACGGCTGAGACCGCGCCGGCGACGGGCGGCACCGGACACACGTGTTCGCAGGCCGCCCGAAGCAGCGTGTTGAGGTGTGCCGCCATGTTCTCTCCCGATGGTGTGTGCTGCCGGTCCGCCGTGTCTCAGCGCGTTCCGGGCCTCAGAGCAAGGTAGGGAGACAAATCGGGCTGGTCAATGAATGCTGGTCGGCATTACCGAACGCCGCCGGTTCGGTGCGTCTGCCGGCCCGCAGGGCGAAGCGTCCATGGCGGTAATAGGCTCGCTTCATGGCCGGCCCAGTCCAGTCGATCGAACGGGCGGCGGCGATTCTGCGCCTGCTCGCCGGTGGGCCCCGCCGACTCGGGCTCGGCGAGGTGGCGGCCTCGCTGGGGCTGGCGAAGGGCACCGCCCACGGCATTCTGCGCACGCTCCAGCACGTGGACTTCGTGGAGCAGGACGCCGCGACCGGGAAGTACCAGCTCGGCGCCGCCCTGCTGCACCTCGGCACCAGTTACCTGGATGTCAACGAGCTGCGCTCGCGCTCCATCAACTGGGCCGATGCCCTGGCCGCCCGCAGCGGGGAGGCGGTGCGCCTGGGGACTCCCCTGGAGGGGAGCGTCCTCATCGTCCACCACGTGTTCCGGCCGGACGACACCTTCCAGACCCTGGACGTGGGCTCGCTGCTGCCCCTGCACGCCTCCTCGCTCGGCAAGGTACTGCTGGCCTACGGGACCGCGACCGTCGACTCGGCCCGGGGGCCGGGGCTGGAGGCGTACACCCGGCACACCCTGGTCGATGCGGACCAGCTCGCGCGGGCGCTCGCCGAGGTCAGGGAACTCGGCTGGGCCGCCGAGATCCAGGAAATGAGCATGGGTGAGGCCGGGCTCGCCGCGCCGATCCGAGGGCACGGCGGTCTCGCCGTCGGCGCCATCGGGCTGTCCGGGCCGGTCGAGCGGATCTGCGACAGCCAGGGCTGCCCCCGGCCGAGTCTGATCACCCTGATCCGGGAAGCCGCACGGGCGATCTCCAGAGACCTGGGAGCCGCCCGCTGGTAGGCCAGGACAGCCGCCCCTCGATCCGTCGGAAGGCAGACCCGATCATGGCTGAACGGTATGTAATGTCCATCGATCAGGGCACCAACTCGACCCGATGCATACTGTTCGACCACCGTGGGCGGCTGGTCTCGGTTGCGCAGAAGGAGCACCATCAGCACTTCCCCAGGCCCGGATGGGTCGAGCACGACGCCGTGGAGATATGGCAGAACCTGCGACGCGTCGTGCCCGAGGCCCTGTCCGACGCCGGCGTCGACAAGGGGCAGGTCGCGGCCATCGGCCTGGCCAACCAGCGCGAGACGACGGTGCTCTGGGACCGGCGGACCGGCGCCCCGCTGGGCCGGGCGATCGTCTGGCAGGACACCCGGACGGCGCCGCTCGTCGAGGACCTCAGACAGCACCCCGGAGAGGCGTTCTTCCTGGAACGGTGCGCTCTGCCGCCCTCGACCTACTTCTCGGCGCTGCGGATCCGGTGGCTGTTCGACCACGTCAAGGGTGTCGAGCAGCGCGCCAGGGACGGCGAGGTGCTGTTCGGGACGATGGAGAGCTGGCTGATCTGGAATCTCACCGGAGGCACCGACAGCGGCCTGCACATCACCGACGTCACCAACGCCAGCCGCACGATGCTGATGAACATCCGCACGCTCACCTGGGACGACGAGCTGCTGGCCTTCTTCGGGGTGCCCCGCGAGATGCTGCCCGAGATCAGGTCTTCCGCCGAGCCGTACGGCGAGGACCGCTCGCTGCTGCCGGGCGTCTCCATCACGGCTGCCCTCGGCGACCAGCAGGCCGCTCTCTTCGGCCAGACCTGCTTCTCCCCGGGCGAGGCCAAGTGCACCTACGGAACGGGCAGCTTTCTGCTGCTCAACACCGGTGGCGACCTCGTGCTGTCCCGGCACGGACTCCTCACGACCGTCGCGTACAAGATCGGGGACCAGCAGCCGGCCTATGCCCTGGAAGGGTCGATAGCCATCACCGGCGCGCTCGTGCAGTGGTTCCGTGACCGCCTGGGCCTGATCAGCAGCGCCCCGGAGATCGAGACCCTGGCGCGGACGGTCGAGGACAACGGCGGCTGCTACATCGTCCCCGCCTTCTCAGGTCTGTTCGCGCCCCGCTGGCGCAGCGACGCACGCGGGGTGATCGTCGGCCTGACCTCGTACATCACGAAGGGACACCTGGCACGTGCCGTCCTGGAGGCCACCGGATGGCAGACCCGAGAGGTCGTCGACGCCATGAACGCCGACTCCTCGGTCTCCCTTCAGCAGCTCAAGGTGGACGGGGGCATGACCGCCGACAACCTGCTCATGCAGTTCGTGGCCGATGTGCTCGGCGTGCCCGTGGTGCGGCCCATGGTCGCCGAGACGGTCTCCCTCGGCGCCGCCTACGCGGCCGGGCTGGCCGCCGGCTACTGGTCCGACCTGGAAGTGCTGCGCCGCAACTGGCACCGGGCCGCCCAGTGGCTGCCCGACATGGACCCCGAGCTGCGGGAGTCGGAGTACGAGAACTGGCGGCGGGCCGTCGAACGGTCCCTGGACTGGGTCAGACCGCCACGGTCCGCCTGACCTGGCGCCGGGGCCGTCCGTGCCGGGGATGCGATCCGCGGTCGGCCCGGTGCCGTGTCGGGGCCGGCAGCCCAACGGACACGGTCGGTGAGCGCGGCGGAAATCCGCGGTCGGCCCGGCCGCGCGCCCCGGACCCCGGACCCCGGGCCCGTCAGGTTGTTCCGTCGCGGCCGAGGGGGCCCCAGTGGCCGGGCTGCTCGGTGATGACGCGGCACGCCTCCGTGATGACCGGGTCGGCGATCCAGCCGAGGGGTTCGACGTCCGTCACCAGGGGTTCGTTGTCCGGGCCACGGGCCGCCTCGGAGCCCCGCAGCACCCAGGGCCGGGCACGCGCGTCCTTGACGTGGGGAAGATGGCAGTAGTCGTACAGCCGACGGGCGACCCAGACGGTGGCGGGCCGCTCGCCCCACCAGTCCTCGATGTCCAGGGAGCTGGCCGACAAGCCCGGCAGCCTGATGCCGGTCAGGTCGTCCTTGCTGCTCGCACGCGGCAGGTCGCGTTCCGGGCCGCGGGACCAGCGGACGTAGAGGCCGCGGCGGCTGGTGACGAGTCGGGTCAGCTCGTCGAGGCTGGTGACAGTGGGCAAAGAGGCAGTCGTGCTCATGGTGGTCGCGGGTCGAATGGGCAGAGCGGTCAAGCAGTGAGAAGGGAGTCGTCCTGCGGGCGGGCGCCGGGCAGCTGGTGGCGGGCGGCGACCAAGGCGGTGTCCACGTCATGGGTGCCGGTCGACACGCACAGCGTGTAGGCGACGTCATCCATACGCCGGCGAACCTCCGCGCTGCCGTCTTCGGCATGCAGCAGCCGCAGCGTCTCGTACTGCTCGACGAGGTTCGTCAGCACCGCCGGGTGTGCCATGAGCATCAAGGGCCTCCTTGGTCGCCGCCATTCACATGGCTTATACACCGACCCGTATGCCCCGGACGCCGGCCGGCACTCCCGTGGATCTGCCACCTTGTCAGACCGAGCGCCGGCCGCGGTGTTGCTCCACATCGGCGACCCTGCCCGGCTGACCGTCTTCGGCGGGACGGCGCGCCCGGCTCGAGGTCACTTGCCGTAACGCCGGTCCCGGGCACCGTACGAGCGCAGGGCGCGCAGTAGATCTATCTGGCGGAAGGCAGGCCACAGTACTTCGACGAAATGCACCTCCGCATACGCGGACTGCCAGAGCAGGAAGCCGGACAGCCGCTGCTCACCGGAGGTGCGGATGATGAAGTCCGTGTCATAGCCCGCCGGGGAGTACAGGTTGTCGGAGATGTGCTGGAGTTCGAAGTTCTCGGCCAGTTCACGCGGGTCGCCTCCGCCGGCGATGTGCTTCTCGAAGGCGGACCTGACCGCGTCGATGATTTCGCGGCGCCCGCCGTACCCGACCGCCACGTCGACCTTGAGGCCGGTCCGGCCGGTGGTGCGCGCGACGGCGCCCTTCAGGGCGCGCGCGGTCTCCCCGGGCAGCAGGTCCAGAGCGCCGATGACCTCGATCTGCCAGTCCTCGTCGGCCGCGCAGATGCTGGCCACGGTCTCTTCGATGATCCCGAGCAGTGGCCCGAGTTGGGCCGGCGGCCGGTGAAGGTTGTCGTCGGACAGCATCCAGAGGGTGACGTGCTCGATGTCCGCGGCATCGCACCAGCGCAGGAAGTCGCCGACCTTCGCGCCGCCGACGCGGTAACCCTCACGAGGATCGTCGTGCCCGGCTCCGCGGGCCCACCGGCGGTTGCCGTCCAGCATGATCGCGACGTGCCGTGGACGGGGCAAGCCTTCCAGCTTGCGCACCAGGCGCCTGACGTACAGGGCTTCCAATGCCGAGCGAAGCGCCCTCAATGCCACGTGCCGTGTCCCTTCGTCCCCACCAATGGATTGCGAGGGCCACCGTATCGCCCAGTACGGAACTTCAGCCATCAACTCCGCTCGGACGGCCCGCCCCTCGGCAGGAGCGGTGCAGCCGCGCTCGTCGTACCGGATCGCCACGGCGCGGACCTGCCAGATGGCCCCCGGGGCATCCGTCAGCGGACCCCCGTGCCGCTCCTGTTCTGGCTGTGCGGGAGGGGTTTGCGGCCGCGCTGAAGCTGCTGTACGACATCGCGCCATACATCCCGGACGACGGCCGAGACCGCGAGGTCCTCACCGAGGGTGCGCGTCAGCGGCCGATGGCGGCGAGGGCCGAGGTGTACTGCTCGTCGGTGACCGGCTCCAGCCGGCTCGAGCCGTCGCCGCTGCCGTCACCGACAGGAGTGCCTGCGGGCCACCGAGCAGGCCCAGCTCACCGTAATCCGGCGGCTTCCGGCCCGTAGGACCGACGCCCGTCGGACGCACGGTCCGGACGCGTCTGCCTGACACGCCGGAGTCCTACCAGTCCGGGGCAATCAGGCATTCGGCCAGGTCCTGGCGCAGGTTGCGTTCTGAGGGGCCCGCCGGTGAGGTTCCGTGGCGGCGCTTGAGCGGGTCTGAGGTGGTTCTCCGGCCTGGCGCCGCACAGTGGCGTGGACTCCGTCGCCGCGACCATTGAAGGAGGCCCATCATGTGGCACCTGCTGCGCCCCCGCCGCGTGGGTCGTGCGATCTACCGTGCCCTGTCGACGTGCGGCATGCTCTACACCGGGCCGCACCCCGAGGTGGAGCCGCTGGCCGAGCCGCTGGCGGGACCGGCCCCGGGCCACCCGGAGCGGCTGTGCGCGGACGTGCCGCTGACGCCGTTGGAGCGTCGGTTGGTTCGGGAGTGGGGGGTCGGATAGCGCGTGCTGGGCACAACGCCGCGCCCAACGCAGAAAAGCGCCGCTGCCGGGGCCCCGGCCGCGCCGCGTCGAGCGGGAGAGCGTCGGTTGCGTCGCTCTCCGGGTCAGTGCGGTTCCCGGTCCGGCTCCCGGACCTCGGCGGGGCACTGCGGACCGATTTCCAGGTGCGGCGGTCGGGTGGATCCTCCAGGCTCATCTCGGCCCCCCTCCTGTGCCTCGTGGATGCATCATGCGGGGCGGGGCCTCGGTACGGCAGGGCGGTCCCGGCCGGGCGCGGGGCGCCGGAACGCCGCCGTGACCCCGCTCGGGCCGGTCGTCTCCTGGCGTGTACGGGTCCGATGTGCCTGGTGGGGTGGCCTGCGCCGGCGCCGGCCGGCGGAACCGGTGGTTCACGCGCGCGGTGCCGGCCGGGGGCAGGGGTTCGAGTGACTGTCGAGGGAATCACGAAAAGGGCTCCCGCGGGCGTCGAGCACGCGAGGTGCCGTGAGGCGGGAGGGGCGGCGGCGCCGGCCCGGCGGCCGGGTTGAGCGCCACGCCGCCCGCACGCAGGGGGAATGGGGCCGGGCTCAGGCGTTGCGGTAGGCGACCCGCCTGGCCATGGCCGTCAGTTCGCTGCGCCACACCCGGTCGACGGGCGCGTCGGCGATGGCCTTGCAGCCCCGCTCGACGAGACCGTCGATGTGCTTCTCGACGTCGGCGGGCACACCGGTGTCCACGAGGCGGCGGCGCACCTCGTCGGGCGTGTGGCCCGGCTCTGTGATCAGGCTGTGGATCCGCCCGTCGCGCTGCATCGCCCAGCCCAGCAGCAGCGTCATCTTGTGTTGGGTGAAGTCGAGGCCGGTGGGCTTGCCGGTGTCCGCGGAGTCACCGAAGGCGTCCAGGAGGTCGTCACGGAGCTGGAACGCCTCGCCCACCGCCTCGCCGTACTCCTCGAAGGCGGGAGCGAGGTCGTTGCGGCCCGCCGCGTTCGCGCCCACGACCAGGGGCCGGTGGATGGTGTAACGGCCGGACTTGATCTTGGCGATGAGGCGGGAGAGCCGGGGGTCGACCGAGAACGCGGCGGCCGCGTGGACATCCATGTACTGGCCGATCATCACTTCGGAGCGCAGCTTGTTCCACTCCGGGACCGCCGACGGCGGTGCCCCGGACATCAGCTCCTCGGAGTAGACGAGCGCGAGGTCGCCGACGAGGATGGCCACGCCCTCGCCGTACCGGCGTGGCTCACCCTGCCAGCCGCGGCTGACGTGCAGTGCCGTGTGCTTCGTGTGGACGGTCGGCAGTCCGCGCCGTTGGCTGGAATCGTCCAGGACGTCGTCGTGGACGAGGGCGGACAGGTGGAGCAGCTCCAGGGCCGCGCCGGCTGCCACGATCCCGGGGTCGTCGGGGTCGCCGCCGCCGGCGAGATAGCCGGCGATGCAGTATGCGGGCCGGATGCGCTTGCCGCCCGACGCGATCAGCTCGGACAGCGCGTCGATGGGGACGGCCGCCCGTTCGTCGACTGCGGCCCACGCGTCGCGCTCGGCCGCGAGGAGCGAGCGCAGCCGGTCCTCGACCCGCCGAAGCAGGTCGGTGCTGGTGCGGCGCGCGAGGTCGGCAGCCTCCTGGCCGGTGTCGGTGGTCACGTCCGAACTCACAGGTGTCTCCTCGGGTCTAGATGTAGCGGCACTCGAGCAGGAGCGCTCCAGTGCCGTCCGACCAGGGCGCCGTGGCCTCGGCCGAGTGCGCGCCCGAGCGTCGGCGACGGCCCCTGCATGGGGCGGATCTGGAGTCTCCCTTTAGGGACGATCGACTGCGCATGGTGAACGTTGACACCCTCAACTGTCGCGTGGAAACCTCCCTGTGCACCCATAGTTACGTCTGGGCAGCGTCGGGGGGTTCGGAATACACATGACGCGCTGTATCCACTGATAAGGGCCGCTGCTCGCCGGGCCAGAGGCGAAACCTGTGCCGCGTTTTCCCGAGCGGCTCTCCCTCTCTCCAGGGGCCGTCGATTCGACTGTAACTGCGCAATCAGCGTGGGGGATTCACGTCATCCATGACGGTTGCCGGGCAAGCCACCTCATGAAGGAGATTGAATGGAGTTTCACGCCTGCCGCAAAACTCACGCCCAGGAAGCCGGCGCAGCGACCGGGTCCGTCCTCTGCGCCTCGTGCATCCGGCAGCTGGAGGGCACCCTGCGGGCGCTTCCCGGCCTCTACCAGGAGAGTCTGCACCACATAGCGCCGGTGTCCCGGCGCATGCACCAGACGCGAGTGTCGGGGAGCCGGAGCAGGGACCACCTGAACATGTCCGCACTGGACGCCCGGAACAACATCCTCACCATTCTCGAGTCGTGGTCGGAGTTCGTTGTCGACGAACGCGGGGAAGTTGCCCCGACGCGCTCGGTTCCCCGCTTGGCGGATTTCTTGCTGCTCCACCTGGAGTGGCTCACCGCGCAGCCCCCGGCCGCTGATTTCGCGGACGAAATAGACGGTCTCCGGCTGGAACTGCTGCGCACGATCGACCCGGACCCCAGTGAATTTCATATGTACATCTGGGAGTGTGTCATGGACAACTGCACGGGAACGATCAACACGTCGTCGCAGCACATGGGTAACACGGACCGGAGAAGTATCCGGTGTTCGTCGGGACACACCTGGGAAATGCACGAATGGATCACTCTGCGACCGCTCATGGAACGGCAACGGAAGGCTGTCAGCGCATGAGGAAACCACCGCGCCACCGACTGGTGCCCACCAATGTGGCGGCACTCGCCACGGGGGTGTCCGAAGCGACGATCCGCAAGTGGGTGAGCCGCGGGAAGATCACCCGCTACGGCACACCGGGCCGGTCCGAGTTCGACATAGACGAACTCACGCAGATAGCACTGCGACGACGGCGTTAGGCAGCAGCCGCACATCAGGGTCGCCACAGCATTCGCGCAGGTCGGCGGGGTATCTGCGGTTGTGACGGCGGCCGTTGCGAGCGTCGGGAGCCGGTGGCCGGCACCCGGCGCTCACGGCTTATCGCCCGCCCGTCGGGGGCAGTGACCGGGACAGCGCGCGGTCCGTCAGCGGGCCCGCGGCGCCGGTGTACGCCGCCGGCTCGAACAGGTCGGTCAGCCCGGCGTCGGCGAGGGCGGCCGATGCCCGGCTGTCCTGCCGCAGGACATCGGCCAGCGGCTCGCCGGTGCGTGCCGAGCGGGCGGACGCCTCGTTCAGCAGGTCGCGTGCCCGGTCCTTGCCGAGCAACGGGGCGAGGACGACGGCGATCCGCTCGGAGACGATCTGTCCCCCGGTGATTCGGGTGTTGGCCCGCATGCGCCACGGGTCCACCGACAGCTGGGAGACGAGTTCCACCGCCTGGTGCGCCGCGCCTCCGGCGAGCCGCAGGAGGGCGCGCAGGGGCTCCCATTCGGCGTGCCAGGCGCCGGCGGACCGCTCGTCCTCGCTCGGCAGACAGCCCAGCACCGTCGCGGCGAGCTGCGGCGCTTGCAGGGCGGCGGATCTGATGGCCGTGGCCAGCACGGGGTTGCGCTTGTGCGGCATCGCCGAGGACGCGCCCCGGCCGCTGGGCGCCGGCTCGTGCACCTCGCCGACCTCGGTCCGGGTCAGGGACAGCACATCGACGGCGATCTTGCCGAGGGCTCCGCACAGGAACGCGGCGGCCATGGCCGTATCCACCACGGGCGTGCGCAGCGTATGCCACGGCACGAGGGGGGCGGACAGCCCCAGTTCGGCCGCGAACGCCTCCGTCAGCTCCTGGACGTACTGGGCCGGGTCGGCTTCCGGCGCGAACGCGAGGTACCCGGCCAAGGTGCCGGCGGCGCCGCCGAGTTGGACGGGAAGCCCCTCGGCGCTCAGCGCGTCGAGCTTCTGCGCCGCGTCGAGGACGAGATGGCGCCAGCCGGCCGCTTTGAGCCCGAAGGTCGTGGGCACCGCGTGCAGGGCGAGGGTCCGGCCGGCGATCACGGTGTCCCGGTGTTCCTCGGCGAGCAGGGCCAGCGCCTCCTCGACGTGGCGGAGGTCGGCGCGGATCAGCCGCAGGGCCCGGCCGGTGACCAGGACGGTCGCCGTGTCGAGGATGTCCTGGCTGGTCGAGCCGCGGTGCACATACCGGGCCGCCTCCGTGTCCCGGCCCGCCACCAGCGCGGTGAACTCCCGCACCAGCGCCACGACCGGGTTGGCGGACTCGCGCGCCTGCCGGGCCAGGGCGGCCAGGTCGAGACGGTCGGCCCGCGCGGCCTCGGTGATGACCCGTGCGGCGGTCGCGGGCACCGTGCCGAGCCGGGCCTGCGCCCGGCTCAGCGCCGCTTCGGCGTCCAGCATGGCCTGCAGCCACGCCCCGTCGGACACCGCGGCCACGACCGGGGTGTCCGCCCAGACCGGTGACAGCAGACCGGCGTCTGCCGGCCCCGGTGCCGGAGCGGCCCCCGCGTCCACGGTGAGGCTGATCTCAGTGGGCATGAGTGAGTCCTTGTCCTGGGTGAACTTCCGGTCCGCCCTCGGCCCGCCCGGCACCGGTGGCCGCCGCCCCCGTCGCGCCGGTCCCGGCCCGTCGGCTCTCGCCGCCGCAGGCGAGGACCGCGCGGGCGATGGCGTCGGAGTCGGTGAGCGTCACCGAGTTGACGCCGGGCCGGATGCCCGCGGCCGTCACCCAGTGCACCGACTCGGTGGGCACACCCAACGCGAAGCGGCGCGGGTGCGCCCGTCCCGCCGCGTCGATCAGGCGGAACGGCCGCCTGGTGACGGCCAGTCCGTCGCTCTGGTAGGTACCGCCGGATCGGGTGCGGATGTGGTAGGTGGTGCACTGTCCGGTGGCCAGCAGATGGCGCAGCAGCGGATCGTCCGTGCGGCTCAGCGTGATGTCGGGCAGGCGTGCCTCGACGAGCGCGTCCACCCGGACCTCGGAACCGGGCACGAGCGGCGAACCGACGGTGTATCCGGTGCCGTCGGCCGCCACCCGCAGGTCCGGCCCGACCACCTTCAGCACGCCGGCCTCGATGAGGGCGATCATCTCCTCGACGCGTCGTGCGGGCGGTCCGATCGACAGATACGCGTTGAGCGGGGTGTACCAGTGGTCCAGGTCGGTGCGGTACGAATCGCCGTGCAGGCCACCGTGGTCGACCGCGAGGCGGATCTCGTTGCGCAGGTCCCGCAGGACGTCGAGGGCGGCTTTGAGCGGGCCGCTGACATTGCCGGACCTGGCCTCCGAGACGTCCTTGCGCAAGTGGTCGAGGAGCCAGTCGGTGAAGTCCCACGGGCTGGTGAACTCCCGGTCCCGGTGCGGGCGGGCGATCAGTTCCCAGTCCCAGCGGTACTTCTCGCCGATGCCGTACGCCGAGAGGACGGCATCCTTCTCCCGCTCCCCCGGTCCGGCCGCCAGGAAGTCGTCATGGAGCTGCTGCGCCCTGGAGACGTGTCCGCGTGAGGTGAACAGCGTCCGGTAGTAGACGGCCTCGACCTCCCGGGAGATCAGCGGCCACAGATCCTTTTTGAAGTCGAGCCCGGAGTGCTCGTGGGTGCGGCGCAGCTCCGCGATGCGCCCGGCGGTGAGCAGGAGCGGTTCGTGACGGCCGTGCGGGCCCTTCTCGTTCTCGCCCCGGGCCTGGTACGGGATGCCGCGCCGGGACCCGGCGTAGATCTGTGGCTCGCGCCCGCAGGGGCGGTAGACGAGCCGGCCGTCGGCCCGCGAGAAGGAGCCGCCGCGACCGACGGTGAGTTCGGCCATGTAGTCGAAGAAGTTCAGCCCGAGCCCGCGCAGCAGCACCTTGGTGACCGGGGACAGCACGTCCAGGTCGACGTCTGCCGGGTTGGCCGGCGCGATGTGGACCAGTCCCGCCTGCCGTACCCGGGAGGTGAACTCCCGCTCGGCGGCGTCGGCGCGGGCCGGCAGGTGCCCCTGGCACAGGATCACGGCGTCCAGGCCCGCGAGCACGGTTCCGTCGTCGAGCACCACCCGCTGCAGGGATCCGTCCGCCGCGTCCGGATCGTCGTCCAGGGCCACCGCGAGGGAGGCGTGCGCGGTGACCGTCAGCCCGGGGGGCGCGCCCTCGACGGTGCGCCGGTACGCCCACTGGAGGTACCGGCCGTAGAACGCGCGGGTCGGGTAGGTGTCGGGTCCCAGTGCGCGGGCTTCGTCGAGGACGTGGGCCGGAAGGTCGTCGCCGAACCGGCCCGAGACGAGCGCCACGGCCCACTCGTGCAGGCTCGGTCCCGGTTCCAGGGGGCCCTGCAGGTCCACCGAGGCATCGGTGAACACCGATATCTGTCCGGCCACGGTGTTCATCAGCAGGTGACGGGACTGATCGGTGCGCCACACCTTGCCGGAGCCGGGCGGGTAGGGGTCGATCACATGGACGTGGACGGTGCTGCCCTGGGGCTGCGAGCGGGCGTTGACGCAGAGTCGTTCGACCACCGAGAGCCCGCGCGGGCCGCTGCCTATCAAGCCCACAGTGCAATGTCTCGTTGTCATGGTTCCCGTTTCTGCCGATGTCGAGAAACACAGCAAGGGCCGCGGTCGCCGTTCGGGCGGCTCACCAGGCGTCAAGCGGGCGACGACGTCACCACTCGACCAGCGCGAACCCCGCTGCCATGCCTCCGCCGAAGCCGGCCATGAGGATCAGGTCACCCGGTCGGAAGGCGCCGGTGCGGGCGGCTTCGGCCAAGGTGATCGGGATGGAGGCGGCTCCCGTGTTGCCGTAGTGGGTCAGCGAGAGGTGCATGGTGGCCCTGGGCAGGGCCAGTGCCGCGAAGACGGTGTCGAGCATGACGCCGTTGGCCTGGTGCGGGACGAAGTGGCTGATGTCGTCGGGGCCGACGCCGCTCTCGTGGAGGAACTGCTTGGTCAGCAGTGGCAAGCGGTCCTCGACGAAGCTGCGCACCGCCCGGCCGTCCATCGTGAAGTACTGCAGTCCGGCGTCCAGGACGGCCTGGTCGGCGGGCAGCCGGCTGCCGCCGGCGGGCACCTCGATCAGGCCCGACAACTCGCCGAAGGTGTGCGCGCTGACGTTGCGGATGCGGGCCCCCCGGTCCAGGCCCAGGACCATCGCGCCGGCGCCGTCGCCGAACAGGACGACCGTCCTGCGGTCGGCCGGGTTCAGGATGCGCGAGTACACGTCGGCGCCGATGACCAGCGCGTGGCCGCCTCGCCTGGCGAGGATGCCCTCGACGGCGGCGAGCGCGAACACCTCGCCGGAGCAGACGGCGTTGACGTCGAACGCGGCCGCGTCGACGGCGCCGAGCAGGTGCTGCACATAGGCGGCGGTGGGCGGCTGGGGCCGGTCGGGTGTGGAGGTGGCGACGGCGATCACGGACAGCTGGTCGGCGGTGATGCCGGCCGACCGCATCGCGGCCCGCCCCGCGGCCGCGGCCAGATCCGACGTGGCCTGCTCGGGGGCGGCCCAGCGGCGTTCCCGGATCGCGGTCTTGCGGATGACCCAGGCGTCATCGACCCCTGCCGCCGCTCCGACTTCGTCATTGGAGACAACACGGTCCGGCACATAAGCACCCGTACCGAGGACCCCGACTTCGGTCATGCGCCTGTCTTCCCCTCAGGTGGTCTTGAACTGGCTGTGCGAACGGCCGCGAAGGCGCGGCCGTCGCCGGCAGGAAACCGGACCCGCGGACAAGGGCCCCGGCCGGCGGATCCTGGGTGGGACCACCGGTGGGCGCCCCTGGCGCGGTGAACGGTGCCCGGGGAACGGGCCGGTGCGCTGCGGCACCGGCCCCGCCGGCGGGGCACCGTGTATGAGGGCGATCAACGACACCAGCGATCGGCTGGTCCTCGTCGGCGTGCCTGACCGCGTCGGCCTGTGCAGGCGGGTGGCGTGCCAGGCGGTGGGGTGCACGTGCCTGAGGTGCGTGGGCTAGCGGGTCTCGTAGATGCGCTTGTGGTCGCGCAGGGCCGCCAGCCGGAAGGGGCCCGTGGTCTCGGCCGGGGTGGGGTGGTCGCCGCCGTCGGCCGGGAAGGAGCGCTCGTGCAGCTCGCGGTAGCGGGCGTAGTCGACGGGCTCGCGCCGGTCGATCGCCTCGCGGTGCGCCTCGGTGCGCAGGTGTTCCCGGTAGCCGGGTACGACGGTGCCGGCGAAGAACTCGGCGACGCTGCCGGAGCCGTAGCTGAGGAAGCCGATGGCCTGGCCGGTCAGGTCGTCGGCCTGGTCGAGCAGCGCGGCGAGACCGAGGTACACCGAGGCGGTGTAGCTGTTGCCGATGACGTGGTTGTAGGCCGTGGTCAGCCCGAGGTCACGGGTGACGCGGTCGTCGTCGATGTCGTACCCACAGGAGTTCAGCAGGTGACGGTGGGCCTTGTAGGCCATCTTCGTGAACGGCTGGTGGTAGCAGAACGCGGCGAACTCGTCGAGCGCGCGCCCGCCCTGCTCCGTGTAGTCCTTCCAGCTGCCCTCCACCGCCAGCAGGTACGCGCTGATGGACTCCTGCCCGTCGACGAGAGCGGCCTCACGGTAGTTCGGCCGCCAGAAGTCCATGACGTCGGCGGTGAACACGCCCGACGGCTCCTCGATGCGCACCAGCGCGGGATCGGCGCCGACCAGCATGGCCACGGCGGCGGCACCCTGGGTGGCCTCACCCGGGCTGTCCAGCTCGTACTTGGAGACGTCGCTGGCGATCACGAGGACCCGCTGCGCCGGGTCGCGGCGCACCAGACCGATGGCGAACTGCAGGGCCGCCGTCGCCCCGTAACAGGCCTGCTTGAGTTCGACGACCCGGGTGGCCGAGGGCAGTCCGAGCAGTGAATGGACGTAGATGCCGGCCGACTTCGCCTGGTCGATCGAGGACTCCGTCGCGAAGATGATCGTGCGGATCCCGTCGCTGCCGTGCCGCTCGATGAGGGGTGCGGCGGCGGCCGCTGCGATGGTCACGATGTCCTCGTCGGCGGCGGGCACGCTCATCGACCGCTGGCCGATGCCCTTGTGGTACTTGCCGACGTCCGTGCCGTTGTACTCGGCGAGGACCGTGTGCGGCAGGACGAACTCCGTTGTGGCGAAGGACAGATCGTGAATTCCTATGGCGGAATCGTTGGCCATTTCCCTAAACACCGACCTTTGCTGTCTGGTTGTCGCGTTCCAGCTGGACGTGCGCACGCATGAGTTCGCCCGGGTTCGTCTGGGCCGCAAGGAGGGAGAGTTCACCGCACAGCACCGTCGCCGCCGCGATGACGGCGAGCCGGCGCGCGTTCTCCCCGGGGGCGCGCTCGGCCCGGCAGCCGAGCCGGGTCAGGTTGGTCTCCACGAAGCCGAGCCCCTTGCCGTTGCCGACGGTGCCCACGATCAGGTTGGGCAGGGTGCAGGCGAAGTAGAGGTCTCCGTCCCGGTCCTCGGCCATGACGACGCCTTGGGAGCCCTCGACGATGTTGGCCGCGTCCTGGCCGGTGGCCAGGTAGAAGCCGAGCAGCATGTTCGCGAAGTGGGCGTTCGCCGAGCGGATGCCACCGGCGAGCAGGGTGCCGAGCATGTTCTTGCGGATGTTCAGCTGGACGATCTTGTCGGCCGTCGTGTGCAGGACGCTCTCGACCACGTCGCGCGGCACGAGCAGCTCGGTGACGACGTTCTTGCCGCGGCCGAGGATGCCGTTGATCGCGGTCGCCTTCTTGTCCGTGCAGTAGTTCCCGGAGATCGATCCGTAGGAGATGCCCGGGATCGTCTCCAGCAGGTGTCCCAGGAGCACGTCGGAGGCAAGCGTGGCCATGTTGTGGCCGGAGGCGTCGCCGGTGCTGAACTCGAACCGGATGAACAGCAGGTTGGCGTTGATCTCGTGGCGGATGTTGATCAGCTCGGCGAACCGGCTGCACGTGCGCACCACCTCGCGCAGTTCGTCGATGCGCGCGTCGATGGTCCGCGCGGCCGTCAGCGCGGTCTGCGCGTCCACCGCCTCCACGAGCACCGACCGGGTCATCCGCTCGTCGACGAGGGTGGCGACGATGCCCCGCTCGGCCAGCATGGAGACCTTCGCGCCCCGGCCGACGGAGGGCCACAGTGGTGACTCGTAGGTGGCGAGCGGGACCTGGGTCTCGGTGGTGGCCACGTTCCCCGAGATGCGCAGCGGGCCCACCCACCTCATCGGGACCCCGGCGATCGCGTTCTCAGTCATCGTGTGCTTCCCGTCATCTCGTGGGGGACGTCAAAGTTGCCGGAACGGCGGGCGAACGGCCGGGTGTCGATGCCCCGGTCGGCGCAGAAGTCGCGGAGCTCGCCGTGGATGAGCAGATCGCAGTGCGTCAGGTCGGCGGGGGTGCGCGCGCCGAGCATGGTCTGGAGGGCGGCCAGTTGGTCGAGCCAGGTCGATACCTGCGCGATCAGTGCCGCCACTCCGCCGTCGAGCAGGGTGCGCAGGAATCCGCCGGAGACGCCGACGCCGGACGCGCCGAGCGCCAGCGCGCGGGCCACGTCGAGCGGGTTGCGCACGCCACCGGAGGCGAGGACGGGGATGGGGGCGTCCTGCGTGTCCAGGAGGCAGGCGATGGTGGACTGTCCCCAGCCGTGGAGGTAGGAGTAGTCGGCGAGTTCGCGCCGGCCGTTCTCGATGCGGGCGAAGTCGGTGCCGCCCCGGCCGCCGAGGTCGGCGACCCGCACGCCCAGGCTCTCCAGCAGGCCGACGGTCTCGCGGCTCAGTCCGAAGCCGACCTCCTTGACGATCACGGGGACGTCGACGCCGGCCGCGATCCGCTCGATCTGCGGGACCCAGGAGGAGAACGACCTGTCGCCCTCCGGCATCACCGTTTCCTGCACGGTGTTGACGTGGATCTGGAGGGCGTCGGCCTGGATCAGGTCGATGGCCCGCCGCGCGTTGTCGACGGAGGCCGTCGCGTTGACGTTGGCGATGACGAACCCGTTCGGGTTCTCCTTGCGCAGCACGCTGAACGTGTCGGCGCAGTCCGGGTCCTTGAAGTAGGCGCTCATCGACCCGGAGGCGATGGGTACGCCGGTCTCGCGGGCGGCGACGGCCAGGTCCCGGTTGATGACGCCGGTCTTCTCGCTGCCGCCGGTCATCGCGTTGATGTACAGCGGCACGGGCCAGGAGATGCCGGCG
Source organism: Streptomyces sp. NPDC045022 (assembly GCF_056432605.1). NCBI lineage: Bacteria > Bacillati > Actinomycetota > Actinomycetes > Kitasatosporales > Streptomycetaceae > Streptomyces > Streptomyces sp. NPDC045022. Next base: position 27,527 of record NZ_JBWKIR010000032.1, on the reverse strand, counting down.
AAGGAGGTGGCCAGTGAGACGTCCGGCCGGTCGAGGCCGGCCAGGGCGTGGTGGACGAACGACACCTCGTCGAACTGGTTGCGTCCGCTGTGCCGCTGTTGTTGCTCGACAGCGAGCCGGACGTGGTCGTCCTTGCGTTGAGCGATCATTCCGTGTTCCCTTCCGCGGCGGGACGGATCGGCAGGGGCACCACCCCGGCCGAGGTCCAGCGCTCGCGCAATTGAGCGATGTCACGCGAGGCTTCGGCGTCCAGCAGCGCGATGCCGCAGTCGCCGCCGCCCGCCCCGGAGGGCTTGGCCGCGCCTCCGAGGGCTTCGGCGGCCTCGCACAGCGCTGTCAGCCGGGGCGTGAAGACTCCCAGACCGACCTCGTCATCCAGTCGAGCCAGCTCCCGCCGGGCCCGCCGGATCTGGTCCAGCAGCTCCTGGCCGTCCCCTCGCTCCAGTGCGGCGATCGCCGCGCGCACACAGTCGGTGGTGGTGTGGACGAACCTCTGGTGGGAGGCGGTGCCGCGCCAGGGCCGCCGGTGCAGGTCGGCCACCAGGGTCGCGGTGGACGCCGGGTTCCCGGTCCAGCCGACCTCCAGCGAGAGGCTCTTCGGCACCGGGAGCCGGCGCACTGCGAAGCCGGGCCAGGGGGCGCGCAGGGCCTCCTCGACGCCACGGCCGCGGGCGAGGGCGAGCACGGCGCGCCGGTCGGGCGCCTGGTAGGCGATCCAGCCGCCCCAGGTGCTGGCGGCGAGGTCGCCGCCGGATCCCTTCGGGTCGATCTCGGCGGTGGCGAGCAGGGCCAGCCGGAACCGCTCCTCCTCGGACAGCGTGAGGCCGCAGAACGCGGCGACGGCGGCCACGGTCGCCACTGTCACCGCGCCGCTGGAGCCCAGGCCGTACTTGGTGCCGTTGTCGTGCAGGCCGCTTTCGACCGACACGGTGAACGACGGTGCGGGAAGCCCGCGTTCGGTCAGCAGCCGGGTCACGGTCTCGATCGCGGACGTCACATGGGCGAGTCCCGCGGGCGCACCCTGCTCGTCGTCCGTGCGGTGCGGGCCGAGCCGGCCGTCCCGCCACCGCAGGCGCACCCCGCGCGGGCCGAGGTCGGAGGAGATATCGACGCCCGCTTCGGCGGGGCCGGTCACGGCGACGGTGATGTGGCGGTCGACCGCGACGAGGATCGCCGGGTTGCCGGGGTCGACCACCGCGTACTCCCCCGCGACGAACAACTTGCCCGGCGCGCGCCGGACGACGGTGCGCTGACGGGTCATCGACCGTCCCCGTGCAGCAGGCGGGCGCCCGGCCCCGGCTCGGCGACGAGCACCGAGCCGTCCGTGACGGCGTCGCGCACGGTCGTGGCGATCCGGTCGGCGTCGGCCCGGCGGCACAGCACCTTGACGTTGGGTCCGGCGTCCATGGTGGCGTAGGCCGCGATGCCGTCCCGCCGGAGCTGGAGCACGCTGTCGAGGACGGTGAGCGTGGCCGGCGACAGGTAGCGCACCGCCGGGCGTGCCGCGAGCATGGTCGCGTGCATGCCGAGGGCATTGCGCTCCGCGATCTCCCCGACCGCTTCGATGTCGCCGGCGAGCAGCGCCGCGCGCATCTCGGTCAGGTCGTCCTTGCTGGAGGCGGCCCACGGCTCGTACAGCGGGGAGGTGTCGACGGTCCGCCGCATGGCCGCCCGGCTGGATACGGCCTTCGGGCCCGCGTTGACCACGGCGATGACCAGTGCCGGGTCGAGGTCTCCCGCGGGTACCGGCTCGGCGTAGGAGCTGAGGTCGGCTTCCGCGGCGGTGCCGGAGTCCAGGCCGGCGTGCCACATCGCGAAACCGCCGAAGATCGACCGGGACGCCGATCCGGAGCCGCGCCGGGCCAGCCGCGACAGGGCGGTGGCGTCGAGGCCGAGCCCGTACGCGGCCGCGGCCGCGACGGCGAGGGCGGCGAACCCGCTCGCGGAGGATGCGAGGCCCGCCCCGGTGGGGACCGTGTTCTCGCTGTCCACGACGGCCCGGTGGGCAACCCCGGCCCGCTCCCGCACCAGGTCCAGGAAGGCGACGACGCGGCGCAGTGCCTCACCCTCGGCGGGCCGGCCGTTGAGGGTCACCTCGTCGTGCTCGGCCCCGGAGGCGAGGCGCACCCCGGTGGTCGTCGGGAAGACGTCCAGGGTCATCGACAGGCTGTCGACACGGGGCAGGACGAGGTGTTCATCTCGCTTGCCCCAGTACTTGATCAGCGCGATGTTCGGGTGCGCGAGGGCGGTGGCATGTCCCGCGGTGCCCCGCTCCCGCACGTTGACCAGGGTGGTCGGGTGTTCAGAGTGCATTCTTGGCGAGCCCTCTCAGCGGTACGACCCATGTCTGCACGGCGCCGGCTTCGTGGAGCTGCTGGGTGACCTCTCTGGCCTGCTCCGGCCCGGTCAGGGCGATGACACAGCCGCCCAGGCCACCGCCGGTGATCTTGGCTCCGAGGCTGCCTCCCATGAGCGCGGCCTCGACGAGGGCGTCGACGCCCTTGGTGCTGAGTCCGGCCGCCCGCAGCAGGTCGTGGTAGTCCGTCAGCCGCGAACCCAGCTCCTCCGGCTTGCCGTCGGCGAGGGCGTGCCGTGCCTCGTCGGTCAGCCGCGACGCGCGGTGCACGAACCTCTCCTGTGCTCCGTCGTGTCGCTGGAACCCCTCGCGCAGCAGCTCGACCGCGTCCTTGGTGCGGCCCACGACGCCGCTGTCCGCGATGATGAACAGGCCGTCACAGCCGATGCTCAGTTCCTGGGCCTCGCCCGCCTGGAACAGCAGTGGGGCGGACGCGCCGACGGCCCGTGCGTCGACGCCGCTGGAGCGGCCGTGCGCCACGTTCTCGGCCGTCTGCACCAGGTCGAACGTCTCGCGCTCCGTGACGTCGCGGCCGTGGAGATCGGCGAGGGCATGGACGACCGCGCGTGCACAGGCGGCGCTGGAGCCGAGCCCCCGGCCGTGCGGGATGGCCCCGTCGATGATCACGTCCAGGTGCGTGCTGTCGTCCACGCCCATGGTCGCCTTGAACTCGGTGATCAGCCGGCGCAGCCCGTCGGAGGCCTGCGTCACCATCGGCCGCGACGGGGAACCGGTCATCGTGAAAGACACATCGCCCGGCCCGTCGGCGCCGCGGCCGGACCAGCCGGCGCTCGCCGTGACCGTCAGTTGCGGAATGGGAAGAGCGAGCGCCGGAGCCCCGTACACGACGGCGTGCTCCCCGAGCAGAATGGCTTTGGCGTGGGCGCGACCGATGCCGACGGAACGAGCCCGGCGGTCCTCTGACACCCCCTCCGCCGAGGTCGGCAGAGTCAACGCACTCAACTCCCCTTGTCGTTTCTGCGGTGAGATCGCATCGTCCAGCGATTCAGGAGGAAAACGGAGAAGCCGCCGCCGTGGTTGCGGCCGGCGGCCAGATCGGGCACGGATGCGCATCGCCCCGGGTCGGACCGGGCGTGATGCGGTGAGGCGAATCAGGTGTGGAACCCCACGAGCGAGGCCACACCTACCGCGGCTGGGGGACCATGAGAAGACGGCGGGGATGGAGCGTGGTCTCCGGCGCCGTGCGAACACGGCTGTGCGGCTCGGTGCTCAGCTTCCATTCCTGCGTCACGACATCGAGGATGACTTCGAGTTCCTGCCAGGCGAACGGCTCCCCGATGCACCCCTTCGACCCGATGCCGAAGGGGATGTAGGAGGCGTCGACCTTGCTGGGATGGATCGAGAGCCACCGGTCCGGGTCGAACCGATGCGGACGCGGATAGCGCTCGGGGTCCCGGTGCAGCAGGTAGGAGCTGAATACGACGTTCGTGCCCGTGCGGAGTGAGTAGTCGCCGAGCGTGACATCGGAAAGGGTCTTTCGGCATGAAATCCACACCGGCGGATAGAGTCGCAGGATCTCCATCAGGAACCGGAGAGTGTAGCCGGGCGCACCGTGATCGTGGACGGCGCTGCCGTTTCGCTTCTCCGTCAGGTCCTTGAGGAGCTTCTCCTCGACCAGAGGCTCCGTGGCGAGCACATACAGAGCCCATGACATGACGGAAGCGGTGGTGACCGTCGCCGCAGTCAGCATCATGACTGCCTCTTCGCACACCTCGTCCGCCGTCAGGACACGGTTCCCCTCGTCGTCCGAGTCCGACAGGAGCGCCGAGAGGTAACCGGCCGTGGATTCGGGAGAGTCCAGGAGTTCGGTGATGCATGCGGCGAGCAGGTCCCGGAAGTCCTTGCGCGCCTGGGACAGCCGCTTGGACGCGCCCGGTCGCGCCGCCCGGGCCGCCGATTTCCCATAGAGCGGCTTCCTGATCATTTCCCAGGCCAGCCGGGAGAGACGCTCGCTCAGAGCTTCCGTCGTCTCGGGCGGCAGCCCGGTGATGAGCGTGCCCACAGCGATCGCACAGGAGATCCGGCACATCGCGGACTGGATGTCCACGGCATCGCCGGCGCGCCACGAGGACACGACATCACGAACGATGCCGCGCATGACCGGGACGTACTCATCGACCTTCGTCGACCGCAGGTACGGGTTCGCCAGACGCCGGTAGTGCCGGTGCATGGTTTCGTCTTCCGAGAGCATCCCCACCCGGCTGAGGTTCCTGGCCTTCCGGAAGAGTTCGCCCTTGCCGTAGTTCTTGCTCTCGGTCACGAGTATCCTGCGGACGAGGACAGGATCCTTGACGAACACGGCGTCGACGCCGTCCACTGTCAGGTCGCGAAGCGGGTGGCCGCGGAGGAGGCTCTCCATTCGGCTGAATTGGAACGTTGGGCTGTCATGTTCGTGCGGATCGTTCGAGTATGAGGTTGCCGAGTTCGTCTGACTCTTCATTGCGCTCACCTCTCGTACACGGGGTCCATGCCCGCATTGCGGTCACAGAAGCCAGAACCTGGCGGGCACATCGGATCCGGCGCAGGTGACGGCGCCGGCGGGTCGTGCCCGAGCCGAAGCCGCGCCCTTTCGGCAAGTGATCTCAAGGGATTCGTGACGCTGGGCGGGCAGGGCCCTCGCTGCCGAACCGCCTCATTGCGTGAGCAGCTCAAAAAAGAGAACCCCGCGACAGGCGGGGTTCTCTGAGGAGTCGTCGACCGCTTCCGTGGTTTATGCGGTTTCCTTGTCGCGAGCGGCGATGTAGGCGGTGTTCAGCCGGCTGACGGAGCGCCAGCGGTAGTACGACTGCAGCTTGTAGTACTCCTCGCCGGTGGACGTCACGGCGGCGTAGACCATCTTGGGGTCGTCGACACCGTACGGAACACTCTTCACGAAGTGCTCGACCTTGGTGCCGAGCCGGGCGAAGAACGACATCGGGTCCTGGGTCTTCACTCCGTAGGAGATCCGCTCGATCTTCGGGGAATCCCAGTTCAGGGTGGTGTAGAGCCCGAACGACTTCTGGCAGAAGTTGAACATCTGCTCACTCGGGTTCGGCAGACCGATGTCCCGGTGCATCGCCAGGACGGTCTCCTTCTCGAAGCATTCCGCAGGCGCCGCGAAGTACACGTTCATCGTTCGGCTGCGGTAGTCGATCCCGATCACGTCCACCTTCTCGGCCAGGCCGTAGCGGGTGAAGAAATCGACGTTCTCGGCCAGGCTCCGCGGCATCGACGGGAGGCCGGTGAGCCTGGCCAGGGTCTCGTGCTCTCCGCCCGGGAAGTACGCCCAGACCTTCTTGAACCCGGCGATGACTCCGAAGTCGACGCCGTAACTGTCGATGGGGCAGAGCTGCTGCAGGTCCGGGAGCAGGGCGCCGACGGGGTGGTCCGTCTCCGCGATCAGCCCCTTCGACAGGGCGACGGCGTACGGGTCGACCTCCTTGGGAAGGGTGAAGCGAGCGTCGAACTCACCCTCGTGGCGCGCGTTGGTGGCCACCCTGAAAGCGATCACGGCCTGCGGAAGCGCATCCTCGAACGCGGTCAGGATGGGCCAGACCTTGTCACGCGAGGTCTTCACGTCCAGCAGGCCGGCTGACTTCTCAATGGCCGAGTAGACACTGGCCACATCGACTGTTCCCGACATCATCACTCCAAAGAGTCAATCTCGGTGCTTGATTGAATTTCGCAAGCTTTGCGCCGCAGACCGGGGCACCACGCGCCCGAACCGAGCAGGACAATTCCGGGCAGCGCACGGGGAGCGTCGACCCTCGATCATGGATGCGCAACGGAGTGCCGGCTCTGACAGCCCGAGTCACGGGCCGGAAGGTGCTGGGCACAGGCCCGGATGAATGCCGCACTCGTCGGCGGCATTTGGGCAGGGAAGGCGTGCTCAAATCGTGACACGATCGGCACCTCGAAAGCAAGGGCGCCCGAAGGTGCCCTGGGCCACTTCGTGTTGAGTTCGGTCACGTCCGCATGAGCGGCGTACCGACGGAACTCAGCAGGCGTTGAGGACCCTGGTGCTGGGCGCACTCAGTACGTTGCGGTGGATGTCCAGGGCCGCCGTGGACTTGTTGAGGGTGATGTAGTGCAGGCCGGGGGCGCCCTCGGTGAGGAGGCGTTCGGCCATGGCGGTGGCGTACTCCACGCCGATGCGGTGGCCGTCCGTCGGGGCGTTCCGGGCCGCGTAGAGGCGACTGGCGAGGTCCTCGGGGAATGCCGCGTCGCAGAGCTCGGCGAAACGGGCGATCTGCCGGTGGTCGGTGGCCGGCATGATCTCCGGGATGATCGGGACGTCACAGCCGGCGGCGGCGACCCGGTCGCGCAGCCGCAGATAGTCCTCCACGTGGAAGAACATCTGGGTGATGGCGTAGTCGGCGCCGGCCTCGCACTTGGCGATGAAGTGCCGGATGTCGGAGTCCCAGTCCGCCGAACGCGGGTGCTTCTCGGGGAACGCCGCCACCCCGATCCGGAAGTCGCCCAGCGAGCGCACCAGTTCGACCAGTTCGTAGGCGTACCGGAAGCCTCGTGGGTGCGCCGTCCACGCGCCCTTCGGGGCGCCCGGTGGGTCACCGCGCAGCACCAGGACATCGCGGATGCCCGCGTCCGCGTACTGGCCGATGATGTGCCGCAGTTCGGCCACCGAGTGGCCGACCGCGGTCAGATGGGCGACGGGACGCAGGGTCGTCTCGGCGGCTATGCGCCGGGTGACCGTCACCGTCCGGTCCCGCGAGGAGCCGCCGGCGCCGTAGGTCACGGACACGAAGTCCGGCCCGAGCGGCTCGATCCGGCGGATGGCCTCCCACAGCGTCTGCTCTCCCTTGGCCGTCTTCGGCGGGAAGAACTCGAAGGAGAAGGTCGTCACGCACGGCCTCCCTCATGGACGATGATCTCGTACTCGGCCGTCCCCGTGGCGTTCGAGGCGTCGGCGGTCACCTCACGGGTGACCGGTGCTTCCCGCGGCGCGGTCGCGCGCCGGTGCTGTTCCGTGTTCACGAGCCGCCCGCCAGGTGAGGCTCGATGGCGCGGGCCGCGTCGTCGCCGTACGTCTGCCCGATGCGGTCGACCAGGTCGGCGGCGAGCAGCTTGTACTCCTGGGTGCCGACCGACTCCAGCACGGTGGTGGCCAGGGCGCAGCCCAGCCGGGCGGCCTGTTCCGGCGGCAACCGCCAGGCGAGGCCGGCGAGGAAACCGGAGCGGAAGGCGTCACCGGCACCCGTCGGGTCGGCGATCCTGTCCGTGGGCACGGCCGGGACGCGCAGCCGGGGCGCGTCGGAGCGGGCCAGCGCCACGCCCTCCGCGCCGAGCGTGGTGATCCAGGTGCCGACCCGGCCCAGGAGGTCCTCCTCGCTCCAGCCGGTGCGTTCGAGCAGCAGGGCGGCCTCGTACTCGTTGGTGAACAACCAGGTTGCCCCGTCCACCAGTTGGCGGGCCTGCTCGCGGTCGAGGCGGGCCAGCTGCTGGGAGGGGTCGGCCGCGACGGGGATGCCGAGGCGGTGGGCGGTGGCGGTGTGCCGCAGCATGGCCGCGGGGTCGTCGGCGCCGACCAGGACGAGCGCGAGTTCGCCGGTGCGCTCCGCGGTCTCGGCCAGGTCGATGCGGGGGGCCTCGGCCATGGCACCGGCGTAGAAGGTGGCGATCTGGTTCTGGTCCTCGTCGGTGGTGCAGACGAAACGCGCGGTGTGCAGGGTCTCGCTGACCCGCACGGCGGAGGTGTCGACGCCGTTCGCCCGCAGCCAGGCGTCGTACTCGGCGAAGTCCACACCCGCTGCGCCGACCAGGAGGGGGTCGAGACCGAGCAGGCCGAGACCGAAGGTGATGTTGGCGGCGACGCCGCCCCGGTGCACCTCGAGCCGGTCGGCGAGGAACGACAGCGAGACCCGCTCCAGCTGGTCCTTGATCAGCTGCTCGGCGAAACGCCCTGGAAACACCATCAGATGGTCGGTCGCGATCGATCCGGTCACGGCGATACGCACAGCTCGTGCTCCTTGAACCTCTGGGCGGGACGATCCGGGCCGGTTTCGGCGGAGGGAACGACTGGGCTTGCGGCGAAATCAGCGGAGAGCGGTGGGACGGGGGCTGGCCACCGCTCCCCGCTGGCTGGTGCGCCGGGACGGTCCCGGCGACGGCGCGCGGTCAGACCGCCGCGGCCGCCTTGCGCAGGGCGTCGGCGCGGTCGGTGCGCTCCCAGGTGAAGTCGGGCAGCTCACGGCCGAAGTGACCGTAGGCAGCGGTCTGGGAGTAGATCGGGCGCAGCAGGTCCAGGTCGCGGATGATCGCGGCCGGACGCAGGTCGAAGACCGACGTGATGGCCTCCTCGATCTTCTCGACGGCGACCGTGTTGGTGCCGAACGTCTCGACGAACAGGCCCACCGGCTCGGCCTTGCCGATCGCGTACGCCACCTGCACCTCGCAGCGCTCGGCGAGGCCGGCCGCGACGACGTTCTTGGCGACCCAGCGCATCGCGTAGGCGGCCGAGCGGTCCACCTTGGACGGGTCCTTGCCCGAGAAGGCGCCGCCGCCGTGCCGGGCCATGCCGCCGTAGGTGTCGATGATGATCTTGCGGCCGGTCAGGCCGGCGTCGCCCATCGGGCCGCCGGTCTCGAAGCGGCCGGTCGGGTTCACCAGCAGGCGGTATTCCTCGGTCTCCAGCTTGATGCCGTCGTCGGCGAGCTGCTTCAGGACGGGCTCGACGACGTGCTGGCGGATGTCGGGGGTGAGCAGCCCGTCCAGGTCGATGTCGCTCGCGTGCTGCGACGAGACCACGACCGTGTCCAGGCGGACCGGGCGGTTGCCCAGGTACTCGATGGTGACCTGGGTCTTGCCGTCGGGACGCAGGTAGGGGACGGTGCCGTCCTTGCGGACCTCGGTCAGCCGGCGCGAGAGGCGATGGGCCAGCTCGATCGGCAGCGGCATCAGGGCGGGCGTCTCGTCGGTCGCGTACCCGAACATCAGACCCTGGTCGCCCGCGCCCTGCCGGTCCAGGTCGTCGACGTCTCCCTGCCCGGCGGCACCCTCGACCCGGGACTCGTAGGCGGTGTCGACGCCCTGCGCGATGTCCGGGGACTGCGCGCCGATGGACACGGAGACGCCGCAGGAAGCGCCGTCGAAGCCCTTGGCAGAGGAGTCGTAACCGATGTCGAGGATCTTCTCCCGCACCAGCGTGGCGATGTCGGCGTAGGCGGCGGTGGTCACCTCGCCCGCGATGTGCACCTGACCGGTGGTGATCAGGGTTTCCACCGCGACGCGCGAGGCCGGGTCCTGACGCAGCAGCGCGTCGAGAATCGTGTCGCTGATCTGGTCGGCGATCTTGTCGGGGTGCCCCTCGGTCACGGATTCCGAGGTGAACAGGCGGCGGGACATGGCACTCCAAGGCATAGGTGGGTGGTCACAGGTCAACGCATGAAAACGCCCTGACCATCGAGGCGTTGGATCAGTGGCTGCGCGGAACTCCGGGTCCCGGCGGGGCGCCCGGATGCCGGTCCGGGCGCCCCGCGTTCCAGGAGAGGGTGCTGACTCGGCCGTTCACGCGACCTTTGTCGCGGACAGGATGGCCTGGACCGGGATGACGTCCGGCGGAATCTCGGAGGCGTCCTTGGTGACCGCCTTCGTCACCTTGAACCCACACTCCTCGAGCCAGCTCTGATAGGTGGACAGCTTCTGCGGGCCGCCCTGGCCCATGGCGCAGCCGATGAAGAAGGCCGGGAAGAAGTCGACGTTGTAGTTGTCGGTGTCCGTGATGTCCTCCGGATACACCGGCACCATGATGTTGACCTGACCGCCGACCTCCAGGGCCTCGTTGACGCCCTTGAGGATCCTGACCACGTCGTCCTTGTCGAACATGTCCAGGAAGTGCTTGATCAGGACGATGTCGAAGCCCTTGGGGACTCCGTCGAAGACGTCACCGCCGATGAAGGAGCAGTGCTCCGCCACACCGTGGGACTTGAAGTTCTCCAGGGCCTCGTTCTCCTTCTCCGGCAGGTCGAAGGTGGTGACCCGGAGCCCCTCGGAGGCCTTGTGCTCGTAGGTGTGGATCGCCCCGAGACCGGTGTTGCCGGCGAGGTCGAGCACCTGAGCGCCGGCGGGGATGTCGACGTTGGCGAAGAACCAGGGGTCGATGTTGGCGGTGACCGTGTTCATCAGGTTCGCCCAGGCGTCCCGCAGATCCCGGTGCTCGGCCACAGCGCCGTACAGGGTGCCTTCGCTCACCCCGTACAGCTCCTTCAGGCCGACGAGTGTGCCGGTCCGGGTGCTCTCGGTGAGATAGAACAACTGCCGCAGCGCCACCACCTTGATCATGTTCATGTAGGCGAGCGCACGCTTCAGATCGCCCTCGGCGACATCGGCGAGGGCGTCGAGGGTGTAGGCGCCGGACGCCTCGTCGTGCGTGACGAAGCCCTCCTTGACCAGCAGCAGAAGGAGCTGCTCCACGGCATCCGCCTTGGCGCCGATCGCCTCGCCCAGCTCGGCCGCGGTCTGGCCCGGGGTCTCCCGGATCTTGTCGACGAGGCCGAGTTCGAAGCTGGACAGCAAGGTCATGAACCGCGAGGGGCCCACCATGTACTCACGGAATCGTGCGAGCGTGGCTTCCGATGTCATTGGACTCGTCTCTTTCGAGTAGATGGTTTCCACTGCCGTGGCGGTCGGCCGGTCACGGGTCACGCCCGGTCCCTGAGCTGGTCCTTGAGCCGGTCGGCCAGCGCGAGTCGCTGAACCTTCAGGGTGCCGGTGCGGGGCAGTTCGGCCTCGGGGATCTGGACCGGGTCGGCGAGCTGGGGGAAACCGGCGACGGCCGCGCGCCAGCGGTCCAGGTCCAGCGGCTGGTCGCCGTGGGTGCAGAGCACCGGGACGGCCTCGGAGTCGGGGCCCTGGACCACGACCAGCTCGCTCAGTTCGTGCAGCTTGCCGAGGACCAGGTCCTCGACCTCGAGGGAGCTGCGCACCCCGGGGATCATGTCGACCTCACGGTCGAGCATGTGCAGGCAGCCGAACCTGGTGAAGTAGCCAACGTCCCCGGTGCCCCACCAGTCGCCGTCGCGGTTGCTGTCGTAGCGCTCCTGCTCGGCGAAGTAGGTCTTGGCCAGACCGGGCCAGGAGACCTCGATGCGGCCGGGGTTCTGTTCCGTCGGCCGCTTGCCGTCGCGGCTGACGACGCGGACCTTCGCGGAACCCCCGGGCATCTGCCAGCCTACGCAGCGGCCGTTGGCCTTGTGGGCGGAGGTGCGGAAGTAGGCGCGGCCGACGGCGGGCCCGACCTCGCTCTGCCCGTAGATCTGGAAGAACAGCGCGCCCCGCCGATCGGACGACTTGAGGAGTCGGCTCATCGTCCCGGGGTGGATCGCGTCGAAGGTACTGCTGAAGTACTTCACCGAGGCGAACGGCTTGCGCGGGTCCTCGGCCAGGCCCTCCCACGCCATCAGCGAGTTGGGCAGCGCCTCCACCAGCCCGGGCCGGTTCTCGAGGAACAGCTCGGCGACCGTGTCGGGGTCCGACTCGTTCATGAGCAGCACCGGCATCTCCTTCAGGAGGGCCAGGGCCATCGCCGCGACATTCCGGGAGTGCACGAAGGGGATGTGGATCGCGACGTTCTCCCGCTTGCGCAGGAGGGAGAGCAGCCGCCACTGCGGCTTGAGCCGGATGCCCTGGGTGCGGGGCGTGTGCACGACCAACTTGGGCAGCCCGGTGGTGCCTGAGGTGTGGGTGATCACGGCGGCCTCGTCGATGGGCCTGATCACCGGCTTGACCCGTGGCGCCCCGGCGAGCGTCCCCAGCGATATGGCCCGCGGCCGCTCACCGGACACGATGATCACCCGTCGGGTCAGCTCCGCCAGCGGCAGCTCGGCCAGCACATCGAGCTTGTGTTCGTCGGTGAGCAGGTTGGGCCGGTCGACCCGCGAGAGCAGGGCACCGACGGTCACCGCGTCCAGGCTGGGCGAGAGCATCACGGGCACCGCGCCGATCCGGGACGCGGCACACGCCAGCACCCACACATCGGCGTTCGCCTGCTTGTGGAGCACGATGTGCTGGTCGGGCCGTACACCGGCGGCCCACAGGCGGGCCGCCAGGTCATCGACCAGCTCGGCGAGCCGGGAGACCGTCAGGTGCCGGCCCACCTCGGGAAGTACGTCCAGGTCGTGGTCGAGAGTGATCGGCGTCGCCCCGTTGACGGCCGCGGCCATCGCCGGCAGCAGGCCGATGTGAAGACCGCGTTTCTGTATCGATTGATAGGCCACAGACCCCTTCATCGGGCTGTCTCCTTCGCAGTGATCGGTGGACATTCGGGCTGTCGTCGGCTGGGTGCGGGTGCCGGGGGGCGCAAGGGTGGGCGTCGAGGACACCTCGGCCGCTCGTCGGAAGGAGTGGGGAGCCCAGCGGCTCCGCGCCACCGCGACAGCGGCGGCGAGCAGCACCACGTTCACCGCGGTCGGCTGGGCCTGCCGGCGGCGGAAGTGGGTGATGGCTGCGTCGGTCGCCGGTGTCACCACGCCGGCCGCCGACCGCACCGGAAGTGGGGTGAAGTCGATGCGCGGCGGACAGGATCAGGCCGGTCCGGCCAGGACCTCCCGGCCGTCGCCGCCCTGAGGGTGCCGGCACCGAAGCCTCGGCGCAGCGCGGCCGGAGGCCGCCGCGCCTGTGTGCGGACTGGGCCCCTCCTCATGACGCCGCGGCCGGGGAGGCCGCGTCCAGCACCTCTGGGGTGATCCGAGAGCGCGGCTCGTGAGGGTTCTCCTCGGCGGTACGGCCGCACCGTGCTTCGCGCCCGGGGCAGGCGTGCCCAGCCGGGCAGGGCCTCCGTCAGGCAGGGACAGCTGCGGGCTTCGCCGCGAACGGCCGCAGCGGCGGTCCCGGGCACGGATGCCCGGGACCGCCGCTGCGACGGTGGCTTCGGTCCAGCGCGGTCACATCGCCTGAAGCGACGTCACCCGCGGGTCGTCAAGAGGCGGGGCGGCCGGCCTTCAGCGCCGCCGCGGTGTCCGTGACCCGCCGGGCCTGGTAGCGGATGGCCTGCAGCGTCTCGTCGCTGGGCGCGCCGGCCCCGGTGGCGGTGCCGTAGGGGGTGCCCGTCTGGAACTGGATGGGGTCGGTGTAGCCGGGCGGCACGATGATGCCACCCCAGTGGTAGAAGGTGTTGCTCAGCGCCAGGATGGTCGACTCCCGGCCGCCGTGGGCGGTGTTGGAGGCGGTGAAGGCCGAGTACACCTTGTCCGCGAGCTTGCCCTGGAACCACAGCGGGCCGGTGGTGTCGATGAACGCCCGGAGCTGGCTGGCCGGGTTGCCGAAGCGGGTGGGGGTGCCGAACAGCACCGCGTCGGCCCACGCCAGGTCGTCGTGGGCGGCCTCGGCCACGTCGGCGCTCTCTCCCTGGACGTGCTGGGCCCAGGCCGGGTTGGCGTTGATCGCCTCCGGCGGGGCCGTTTCGGCGACCTTGCGCAGGCGCACGTCGGCGCCGGCCTTCTCCGCTCCCTCGGCGGCGGCCTTGGCCAGGGCGTGCACAGTTCCGGAGGCACTGTAGTAGATGACGGCTACGTTCACGGATTCCACGATCGGTTTCCTTTTCTCGCTTGCTACCTGGCGGCGCCGCTGTCCGTTGCCGGATATCAGCAGGGCCTTCTCCAACCGGAATTGCCATATCAATACGACGGAGTTTGTGGTGTTACCCGTGGGGTGACGACGCGTCGGATCCCGCGTCATCCCTCGATGGTGATTCGCTCGGCCTTCGCGGATACCGGGAAGAGATCGGCCGGCTCGGTTTCTTCCGCCATCCATCCCCCCAAGACATCAGCGGGGTGCGCCGGCTGTTGCCCCAGTCGGCGCACCCACGAACGGCGAACGTGATTTACCCTATCGAGCGATGACCAAGGAGGCGGGCGGCGCAGAATGAAACGAGACATTCTTGAAGCCGGCCTTGACGAGCCAGCCGTGGTAGTCGGAACGCCGCCAGGTGCCGCCCTGCTTGCTCTTGAGCAGCATTTCCGCGGCGAAGAGCAGCGGGAAAGCCGGACCACTGCGATCGTCGTCGACGACGTAGTCGCAGACGACCAGGGCACCGCCGGGTTTGAGGGCGTCCCGGAGGCGGGCGAAGACCGCGACGTTGTCGTCCGGTCCCTCCTGGTGGGCGATGTGGGAGTACACCGCGACGTCGTACTTCGCGGTGCCGAAGTCGGTGGTGTGGAAATCACCGTCGACCGTGGTGAACCGGTCGGCCACACCGCGTTCCGCCAGCAGCCGGCGGGCGATCGCGTTGATCGGCTCCCAGTCGAGCTGGGTCGAGCAGGCGGCCGGGTTGGCCGCCAGCCAGATGGCCGAGTAGATGCCCGAACCACCGCCGACGTCGAGGATGGAGATCTCACCGGCCCGGGCCAGCCCGAGCACCTCGGCGGCGACCGTCGCGGCGGGCACCGACTGCGCGGCGATGGCCGGGACGATCTCCTCCCAGTGCGGGTTGTCGGCCACTTCGGTCGTCGGGTCCTTCACCGGCCCCCCGGCGCGGACCACGTCCGGCAGCGCGGTCAGGCTGCCCATGTGCTTCAGCTTCAGCTTGGCGAAGCTGGTCAGGGAGGTGGGCTTGCCCTCGACCAGGTAGGCGGACGCCTCGGGCGTGTTGCGGTACCGGCCCTCGTGCAGCTCGACCAGGCCCACGCTGACGAGGCCGTCGAGGAGGGTCTGCGCGCCCCGCTCGGCGATCCCGGCGCGGGTGGCCAGCTCCGCGGCCGTGTCCGCCCCGTCCTCGAGGTGGGTGAAGAGCGAGTGGCCGGCCGCGGCGCCGACGACGCCGGTGGCCCAGTAACCGTTGATCAGCCGCAGTACGCCGTCCGGTGCCGGCTGGTTGTCCGTCATGCTGCCCCTCCAAGGCTCCGGGTGGGCACCGAGTGGGTCCGGACCGCGCTGCGCAGGGCATCCACGACCCGTTCGACCTGGTCGGTGCTGAGTTCCGCGTGCATGGGTATGGCGAGCTGGCGCTGGAAGAGATCCGCCGAGACCGGGCACGTGTGCTTCGACTCGAACACGGGCTGGATGTGGGCCGCGAACGTGCCGTGCCCGCAGCCGATGCCCTTGGCGCGCAGCTCGGTGGCGACCGCCGCCCGGTCCACGCTCGGGTCCAGCGTCACCATGTAGGTCTGCCAGGCGTGGGTACGGTCCTCCGGCACATACGGCACGGTCAGGAGCTCCTCGCCGGCGAGGAGTTCGCCGTACTGCCCGGCGACGGCGTCGCGGCGGCCCAGCAGCTCGTCGATCCGGCCCAGCTGCACCTGGAGGATCGCAGCGGCGATGTCGGACAGCTTGTAGTTGTAGCCGATCTGGGTGAACTCCGGGATGGGCAGGCCGACGACCTTGCCCATGTCGAAGATGCTGCCGATGCCGAAGGAGGCGCGCAGCCGCGCGTCCGAGCCGATCTTCGGGTCGGCGGCGAGCAGCGCACCGCCCTCACCGCTGCTGGCTCCCTTGCGCCCGTGGAAGGACAGGACGCCCACCTCGGCGAGCGCGCCCGCCTCTCGGCCCTGGTACTTCGCGCCGACGGCGCAGGCGGCGTCCTCGATGAGGAACAGACCGTGGCGGTCGGCGATCGCCTGCAGCTGCACATAGTCGGCGGGGAGGCCGACCGTGTCCACCGCGATCACGCCGACGGTACGCGGAGTGATCAGGTCGGCCACCGCCTGCGGGTCGATGGTGCCGGTGTCCGCACGCACATCGGCACAGACCGGGACCGCGTCGAGGTAGCGCACGGCGTGGGCGGGTGCCGGGAACCCGTAGTCGGCGACGATCACCTCGTCACCCGGCTTGACCCCGAGCGCGAGCAGGGACACGTGCAGCGCGGCGCCGGCGTTGCACAGCGCGACGGCGTCACCGACCCCGTACCGCTCGACCAGCTGGGCCTCCAGGGCCTTGCCCTTCGGGCCCTGCCCGGCCGGCCAGCCCGAGGCGAACACCTCCGCGACAGCCGCGAGTTCCCGCTCTCCCAGGCTCGCGTGGACCAGGGGGATCGCTTCCGTCGCGGTCACTTCTCGCTCCGCTTCGCGTTCGTTTCCTGGCTGGGGATCCCGGTGGTCGACGGCGGCTGGAAGCGCAGCGGCGTGAGCTGGCTGACGTCGTACCGCTGACGCATCGCTTCCACGGCCGCGGGGTCCACCGCGGTACCGCGCGACCAGATCTCGGCGATCTCCTCGAAGTAGGCCTCGTGCTCGGGCGAGGGATAGCTCTGGAAGAGCATCTTCACCGGCTTGTCCGTGGCGTTCCGGAAGGCGTGCGGGGTGCCGGGGGGTACGAACATGCAGCTGCCCTCACCGGCGCGGACGACGCGGTCGCCCTTGGGGGACTCCCAGTGGTGCCAGGTGTCCGTCGTGCGCTCGGTCGGCTCGAAGCACAGCAGGTCCAGCTCGCCTTCCAGGACGTAGAAGAACTCCTGGGAGTGGTTGTGGACGTGCGCCCCGACATCGAATCCGGGCGGAACGATCACCTCGAAGATCGATATGGAGGATCCCATCTCCTTCGTGGCCTTGAACGTCACCTCCTGCGCCGGGGTGACCAGCTTTCGCCCGACACCGGCCGGGATGATGAGGTCGGTCATATGCTCCGCTTCCTTAGTGGGCGCGTGGGTTCAGTCGAAGGTCTGCGGGACGTCGTCGGCCGCCCAGGTACCGAGCGCCATCTCGGCGGTGATACCGGGACCGAAGCCCGCGATGAGACCGGTCGCACCGGGCGCCGGGGTGTCCTCCTCGAACATCCTGCGGGCGGCCTCGAGTACGACGGCGCTGGCGATGTTGCCGTACTCGCTCAGGGTCGACCAGCTGTGGCGGAACACGTCGCGGTCGACCTCGAGGTACTTGGCGAGGTCGTCGAGGATGCGCGGGCCGCCGGCGTGGATGATGTAGAAGTCGAGCTTGCCGGCGTCCCAGCTGTGGTCCTTGGCCAGCTCGCGCAGGACCGGAGCGAGCGGCTCCATCGTGCCGGGCACGCGGCGGTCCAGCTGGAAGTGGAAGCCGGTGTCCTTGACGGCGTAGGAGATCCAGTCCTCGGTGTCCGGGATGAGGTAGGAGGCGTTGCGCTCCAGGTCGATGCCGACGCCGCCTTCCCCTCGTACGACGGCGGCGGCGACCGCGTCGCCGAACAGGCCGTCGGACAGCAGTGAGCCGATGTCGTCCGCGTCGGGCTGGTAGCACAACGAGCACAGCTCGCAGGAGACGATCAGGACGTTGCTGCCGGGGTGGGCCATGCAGAAGTCGTGGGCCCGGTTGATCGCCGCTCCGCCCGCCGCGCAGCCCAGCTGGGCGATGGGTATCTGCCGGGTGTCGGAGCGGAAGCCCAGCTTGTTGATCAGCCATGCCGTCAGCGAGGGCATCAGGAACCCGGTGCACGACACGTAGATGATCGCGTCGATGTCACGGGCCTTCAGTTCGGCGTTGGCCAGTGCCTGCTCGATGACCTGGGGCGTGCGCTTCTTCGACTCGATCTCGTAGACGCGGTTGCGCTCCTGGAAGCCCGGGTGGTGGAGCGTCTTCTCGATCGGCTGGACGATGTGCCGCTTCTTGACGCCCGTGTTCCGGATCAGGCGAAGCGCCAGAGCGAGCTGCGGCTTTCCGGCATGAGCTCTTTCGGCAAAGTCCAGAGTCTCTTCCACTGTGATGACGTGTTCGGGCGCATTCATCGCCGGCTTGCATAGCCTCGGCATATCTGGCATCCACTTCTCTGGAGTCTCGACAGCAAGGGCAGTGGGGCGTTGAGCTGATGACAGGTCGCCTCGCCCGCCATCTCTCGGTGTGGTTGTTGACGAGGTTCTTCACGGTGGCCTGACATGCCCGCCGATGAGCCCGGCGGGCAGGCGCAACTCCCGGTCGCACGCCGCATGGCCCTGGCGGGCGGTCTCATCGGCCTTCAACGCCGCTTGCCCGCCGGTGAGTCGACGCGCTCTCGGGCAGCACCGGGCTACGCGGCGAAGCGATGGTTGGCGGCCCGTCGGACGGAAAACGTCGACGGCGAGTGCACCTGTCCTTCAAGGAAGGGACTTCAACTGCTCGGAAAAAGCAGCCGGCTGCCGTGGATCACAGGGGCTCCGTCTCGCCTGTACAAACCGGCGGACGACAGTCAATCCACTGCCTTGCGGCTGTTTTTGGGCAGGGAAGGTGTGCCGAAATCGTGACACGCGAGGAGTGCCCGCGCCAAGCGCATCATCGGGTGACCCAGGTCACACCTCAATCGAATTTCTCACCGGGCCGCACGGCGAAGCCCGCCGGTCCGTTCCGGGCGGACGCGCCCAGGCACTCGTGCGGGTACGGCGCGTGGGCGGGCGAACGCGCACGCCAGAGGCTTCCTCTCGGCGCGTGACCTGACCCGTCGCACCTGAGCGAGGGCGTACGGACAAGGCCCGCGCACCCCGGCGGCAGAACAGTCCGGCGAGGCCCGGCATCGGGTCGGGGCCGCGGGCCGCTCGGGGCGGGGTGGAGAGCGGGTCGACGGCGGGTGGCCGGCGGGTGGACTGTGCCTCGCGGGCACGTCGACGGCGGTTCGCGCCCGCCTCGGACGCAGGGTGTGGAGCGCGCGGACGGCGTGGCCGCCGGCCCTACTGCCCACACCGACGCAGGCGCCCACACGGACGCCGGCACTCGCCCCTGTCGATGCAGGCGCCCATCCCAACGCCGACACCCGCACCGCTGCCCGTCCAGCAGCCGATGGCACCAGCACCCGCACCACAGCCCGCCACTGCGGCCGGCCCCGCTCCCGGCGCCCCCCCATCCCGGCACCGGTACCGGTACCCACACCGGTCCCGGCGTCCGCGGCCGTCGTCGCACCCGGCCCGGTGTTCCGGCGCGGAGGGCTCACCGCGGCCCAGGACCCGTCAGTACCCCGCGTCGTGCCGTGGCGGGGCGGCGCCGGGCGGCTCGTCCGCGAGGATTTCGTCCAGCACCTCGGTGACGGTCTCGGGGCCGTCGAGGGTGGGCAGATGGCGCAGCAGCCGAGCGCACCGGTCGGCCAGCAGGTTCGCGTCGGCGTCCGAGACGCGAGCCCGGTCATGGACGACGGCGAGTGTCCGCGAGCCGTCGGCACCGCTCCGGACGAGCAGGGCGACCGGCAGCGCGGGGTGCGCGCCGCCGGTGTGCTGCCGCCCGAAGCGGATGCCGCGATCGGCGAGTTGGGCGCGCAGGTCGGTGGGCCAGCACCAGGTGGGCTCCACGGAGACCAGGCTCTGCGGCAACGGGGCCGGCCGGCCGGTCCACTCCTGGATCTGCCCGAGACAGACCCATTCGTACACCGCCATGTCCAGCACCCGGTCACGCAGGGCATCCAGTAGCCGGCCGATCGTCCAGGCGGGATCGACCAGGACGGTCACCGGCAGGCTGGCGCGCAGTGGGCCCACCAGTCGCTCGGCACAGTCCAGGGCGATGCCGCGCCCGGAGACGGCGATGCCGAAGCTCACCGGGACCGGGCCGGTCGTGTTCGCCGCGCGGTAGAGCAGCAGCGCCCACGCGGCATGCACCACACTGGAGTCCGGCAGGCCCCGCGTGGCCGCCCACCGGTGCAGTCGGTCCGCCTCCGTGGTGGTCAGCCGGGCCTCCGCCCGGCCACCTCCGTGCTTCCGGCCGGGTGAGCCGGGCAGCACGGGCAGGACGACGGGCGTGCCGGCGGGCAGGGCCCGGCTGAAGAAGTCCCGTGCCGGCGTGGTGTCCTGATGTTCCAGCCAGCACATCCAGTCGCGGATGTCCGGCCTGCGTTCGCCGCCGGGCAGGACACCGCCGGCGAGGTAGGCGCGGCTGAACTCGTTCAGGAGGACGAACACGCTGCGGGCGTCCAGCAGTCCGGTGTGGAAGGTGAGCAGGACTCGGGTGCGGTCAGGTACCTCGGTGTCGACGAGAGTGACGCGCAGCGGACCGGGGCGGCTCACGTCGAAGCCGTGCAACCGGTCCTGCTCCAGCAGCCCGTCCCAGTCGACGGTGCCTGCGGGATGCCGTATCACCTCGGTGCGGGCGTGCGGGTGGAAGACGATGTGCGGACTCGGCTTCCGCTCGAAGGCCGCCCGCAGGATCGCTTCCCTGTCCATGACGGACTGCCAGGCGGCGGCGAATCTCTCGGTGTCCAGCGGCCCGTACCAACACCACCAGACCTGCTCCACATGCCGCCCCGTGAACCGGTCCGCGGCGGATTCGAGCAACGCGTCGCAGCGCCGCCGGGTCACGGGCACGGACAGCCGTGACGCGCCGGCGGGCACGGTGGTGCGGCGGTCGGTACGGATCCGTACACGGCGCCAGCGGCTCGACCTCGCCATGTCTCGTCCTCCTCGCAGTCACTGCCTCATCCCGGACAGGACCGCAGGCCACGGGGATGCCGGGAAGCGGCACACCGGGCGATATCGTGCCGGAGCCCGCTGCCGGAGAGCTGACGGCGTGTCAACGCGGCTCGAGGTCCGCTCGTGACAAGCCAGGCGATGGCTGGGGCGCCGGGTGACGGCCCCGGTGTCAGGGATCCGTGACCGTCGGCCCGGCGCCCGCCGGCCGTCACAGCACCCGCACCGCGCCTGCGGCGTACCCGATCGCCTGGCTCAGGACGAGGTGGTCCTGCCGGCTCAGTACGTCGCGCACATGCTGTCGCGCGTCCGCCAAGGTCGCCTTCTCGCCCAGGACGTCGGCGATGGCGTCCTCCCGCAGCAGCACATGGTGCCGGGCGGTGAGGTTGACGCCTGACTCGTCGGGCTCGACCGACCATTCGCCGGTGTGCGCGGACAGCAGGGTGGAGGTGATGGTCTCCTTGTGGACGAGCCGGCCCGCGCCGGGGAAGCAGATGCGGACCGACTCGGTGTGGTGCGCGCCGCCGTCGCCGGCGAGGCCGTCCACCGTCATCACCTGAACGCCGGGCTTGCTCTCCGCCAGCCGCACGCTGCGCACGTGCGGCAGGCCGGCGGTCCACTCCTCGGCCCGGTAGAGGAAGTCGAATACCGCGTCGGCGGAACCCTCGAAGCGCACGGTGTCCTCGAGGACCAGCTCGAGTTCGTCCAGGCGGGGCCAGCGCTCGGCGACCCAGACCAGCTGGTCCAACTGCGCCTGGCCGTTGGCGCGGGTGACCCGCTCCGTCCAGGCCACCTCGGCGGGCGCGTCACCGGGGACGGTGAACTGGTACTCCAGCACCACCTGGCTGCGGTCGCCCAGCGGGCGTACGGCCCATATGCCGTTCATCGACGCGACGGGAGCGTCCGTCAGGTCCTGGCGGAAGGTCACGCACCGGCCGCTGACGTCCAGATCGCGGCTGGAGACCCAGGAGGAGACCTGGCCCTCGGTCATGGCCCACATACGCAGCCGCTCGTGGGCGCCGTCGAAGCCCAGCCGCTCCACGTGCACGCAGTGCCGGAAGAACAGCGGCCACTGGGTGGCGTCGGCGATCAGTTCGTACAGCACTGCGGCCGGGGCCGACGTGGTCACCTCCGAGACCACGCGGTGCACTCGCGCAACCGACAATCTTCCAGCCCCCCTCGTGATCCGCGACTGCCTGCGCCGCGCCGATGTCCCGGACCCCGGTGCGTGCCGACCGATGTCCCTCGCACGGCGCGGCCGCGGGGCCGGCCGAGATCTGCCGTGGGTGCGGACAGCCGCTCCGGCGAGACTTCGCTGATGGTCGGCCAATACTGTCGGAAGCCACTCGCGTACGGCATGGGCCGCACTCGGGTCACGCTCGATCCGGCGGGGCCGCCGGCCCCGGGGTCCCGAGGAGGAGACCGGGGGCGTCTGTGCGCAGGCCGTGGCGACGACCACCGCCCCGGCGCCGGGAAGCGCGCTAGAAGGCCGACGCCTCCCGCGGCATGAGCCGGTCGAGGCGGTTGAGCAGATCCTGCTGGTCCCGGGCGAGCCGCTCGACGTGGCGGCGCAGCCACACGATCTCGTCCCGCAGCAGCCGTACGTCGGTCTCGTGGTCCCGCATACCGCCCAACGGTCCGTCCGGCACCCCGGTGAGGCCGGTTTCCGGCCGCCGCGGCCCGGACCGCGCCGGTCCGGTCAGGTCCGCGTCGCCGTCCCGGTGGTGCAGGATCGACTCCAGCCGGCAGCGCAGCGCGGGCCCCGGTTCGATGCCCAGGTCGTGTACGAGTCGGCGGCGCGCCCGGTCGTACGTGACCAGGGCCTCCGCCTGCCGGCCGCACCGGTACAGCGCGGTCATCAGCAGCTCGTAGAACCGTTCCCGGAGCGGATGAGCGATCGTCAGCTCCTCCAGCTCGCCGGTGATCTCCCGTGCGGACCCCGCGCGCAGGCTCGCGTCGTACAGGGTCTCCAGGGCGACGAGCCTGCCCTCCTCCAGCAGGGCGGCCTCCGCCGAGCAGATGGCGCCCCGGCCGCTGCCGTCCAGGGCCGCGCCCCGCCACAGTCCGAGTGCCTCACGCAACACGCCGGCCGAGCGGGCGGGATCGGTGGCGAGCCCCTCCCGTCCCTCGGCGGCCAGGCGCGTGAAGCGGCGTGCGTCGACGTCGGCGTCGAGGTCACCCGGGCGCAGCTCGTATCCGGTGGGACGGGTCACCAGCCACTCGTGGTGCCGCTCAGCCGAGCCGGGCGCGGGCGCCGGCAGCAGCCGCCGCAGCCGCGCCACATGGGCCTGCAGGGCGTTGGCCGCGTTCACCGGCGGGTTCTCCCCCCACAGTTCGTCGACGAGGCGGCCGGTGGGCACGACCTGGCCGGCCTTCACCACGAGCGCGCCGAGCAGCGCGCGCTGCTTGGCGCCCACGGGCACGATCCGCAGATCAGTGCGGGCGTCGCGGATCTCCACGCAGCCCAGAATCCGAAACTCCATGCCGTCCTCGCACGGGAATGTCCAAAGAGTTCTCGGCACGGTAGTCGGCACGCTTATGGAATGCAGGATTCACCAGCGGATCTCAGGCTTGCGTGGACTGTTTCTCCAGAGGATGTCAAGGACGCTCGGCGGCCGGCTCCGGGAAACCCACGCGCACCGGGCGCCGGTGATAACGGCCCAGCAGGGCGAGCAGCTTCCGGCTCGGCAGGTCCGGCAGGAAGTCACACCCGCCCGTCGGGCCCAGACGGGCGAGCAGTCCCATGATGAGGGGCTCCCCGTCGCGATAGGCGGTTGAACGCTTCGTTTCCGTCGCCATGGCTGGAAAGGTAACAGCACAGGCCCGGCCGGAACAGATGCCCGAGTGGGGAGCGCCGGTGTGCTGATGTTTTGTCAGCGGGACGTCAGCGCTCCGTCAGTGCTGGTCACGGGAGAGCACTGGAGAAAGACTCGACACCTCCTCGCACCGATCTCGACGGAAGCTGCAGCACCCCTCGCGACTGACCCGCGAAAAGCGCCGGGGAATTGTTCTTGAAGCACCATCTGAACCTCGTCAACGCTCTGAACCGACGACACCGGAAACGGTACGGAGGAAGAATGAACATAAAAGTTCTGGGTGCGCTGAACGCGGAAGTGAACGGAATCTCGATCGTCCCGACGGCGGGTAAACCGCGCCAGATCCTGGCGCTGCTCGCCCTCAACCCCGGCCGGGTCGTGCCGGTGCCCACCCTCATGGAGGAGATCTGGGCCACCGACCTGCCGCAAAGCTCGCTGACGACACTCCAGACGTACATCCTCCAGCTGCGCCGCCTGCTGGGCACCGCCATGGGACCGGACGTACCCGGCTCGGCCAAGGACGTACTCGCCACCCGCTACGGCGGTTATCTGTTGCAGATCCCCGCCGAGGCGGTCGATGTCAACCGCTACGACAGGCTGGTCACCGAGGGCCGGCAAGCGTTCGAGGACGGGGAGGACGCCGCCGCGGCCTCCCTGCTGCGCGAGGCACTGGATCTGTGGCAGGGGCCGGCGCTGGTCGACGTCCGACTGGGACCGGTGCTGGAGGTCGAGGTGATGCGGCTGGAGCAGAGCCGTCTGGTCGCCCGGGAGCGCCGCATCGACGCCGAACTCCGGCTGGGCCGGCACGTCGAACTGATCCCCGAGCTGACCGACCTGGTCGCCCGTCATCCGCAGCACGAGGGGCTGCACTCCCAGGCGATGGTGGCCCTGTACCGCTCGGGCCGGCAGGCCGCCGCGCTCGACGTCTACCGCCGGCTGCGCCAGCGCCTCATCGACGAACTCGGCGTGGAACCCTCCCCGCAGCTGCAGCGCATGCATCAGGCGATGCTCGCGGTCGATCCACGCCTGGACATCGCCGCGGGCCCGCGCCGTACGTCCACGTTCGACCTGTACGCCGCCTGATGCCGGCAGCGAGCGGCGAGATCCGTCCATCGTCCGCAGGACAGTCGGCCGGTCCCTCGCCGTCACTCTCCCATCGGACCCACTCCCGGACCGCCTTGCGGACGCATGGCGACCGGGCTGCGCGCGGCGGGGGCGCGCAGCCCGCCCAGACGTTCCGGTCTGTCGTCCGGTCGGGCCGAGGTGGTCGGCCCAAGGTGTGAGGCCGAGTTCCGGGACAGCGGTGTGGAGCGGCGGGCGCAGGCGTCCGTGACGATCGGGGGGCGGCGGCGCTCGGTCCGGATGGCTGCCCGGCTCTGCGCCCGGGCGGTGCCGGGGTCGCCCGGAGAACGCCTCGGCGTGCTCGGTCGCTGAGCCGGGGGCGCACGCCGACGGCCTCGGCGACGACCGTGCGCCGATCGCGGGGCAGGCGGCCTCTCACCGGTCGAGAGCCGGCCGGGGGCAACCGCCGCGAGTACCTCGTGCCCGCCTGGACCGAGCCGCTGTCAGGGGGTACCGGGCACTGTCACAGTGGCCCGGTGGTCCGCTCGCCCGGCGTCCGGTTGCGGAGGCCGGCGGGAGGCAGGGCTCCGACCGGGCCGGCGAGAGGTGCCGTAGGCCGGCACCGTGCCGGGTGTGCGTCGTGTACAGCCCGCCTCGGCGCGGACGGACCTGCTCGCGAGCGCTGCGGCGACAGACCGGCGGGCGAGGTCAGGTGGAATCTGCGGCCCGTCAGCACATGCCTCTTTCCCCGGCCCGCCGGGACACGGTGGGCCGGGGGACGGTGGATGTCAGACGGTGCGGGCGACCAGGCCGTGGCCCGCGGTGTTCGGCGCCATTGCCGCCGCGTTCTCGGGGCGGGCCATCAGGATCGAGCGCTGCAGCCGGCTGAGCGCGGCGGACGGCTCCAGGCCCAGTTCGGAGACGAGCGTGGTGCGCAGCCGCCGGTAGGCGTCGAGCGCCTCACCGCGCCGGCCGGAGCGGTGGAGGGCCAGCATGAACTGCCCGTGCAGGCTCTCGTGCATCCGGTACTGGTTGACCAGCACCGTCAGCTCGGGCAGCAGCTCGCGGTGACGGCCCAGCCGCAGGTCGGCCTCGATGCGCTGGTCAAGCGCGCAGAGCCGGGCCTCCTCCAGCCTCCTGGCCTCCATGTCGATCCGGATGCCGGCCTGGATGTCGGTGAGCGCGGGCCCGGTCCACAGCGACAGCGCGTCGGCCAGCCGACGGGCCGCGCCGGTGTGATCCTCCGCATCCATGGCCCGGTAACCGGCACCCGCACCACGCTCGAACTCCCGGAAGTCGACGGTCCCCGCCCGCGTCTCCAGGCGGTAGCCGCCGGGGACGGTGGCGAGGATGTCCTTGGGAGTGCACCGCTCGTTCTCGCCGTGGGCCAGTGCCTCGGCGATCAGCTCCCGAAGTTGCAGCACATAGGTCTGCAGTGTGGTGCGCGCGCTACGCGGAGGCTTGCCTCCCCACAGCTCCTCCACGAGAGCGCTCACGGAAACCACCTGGTCGGCGTGCAGGGCGAGCAGGGCGAGGACCTGCCGCGGCTTGGGCGCCGTCGGGACGACCGACACTCCGTTCTCGCGCACTGATAGTGGTCCCAGCACCTTGATGTCCATATTCCCCCCAAGAGTTCAGGCTGGAGAACCGGTGCTCGGCAGGTGCGCTTCCACCACCGGGACCCGATGCTCTGCCTTGTAACTGGACACCCCCGATAAAAAAACAGCACAGTCGGTTTGTCAATCCAAGACGCCTCAAGCCTCCCTGAAGCGACGGTTTTCCGCCAGCCATATCAAACGGACGTTCGCATTCCTCCCGACCCGGCCAGGAGAAACCGCAGGGTGGTCCTCACCTTCCCCTCTCGCAGCGCACCGAGCAGCGAAAACAAGGCGCCAACGGAAGTCCGGAATGGGCGGGCTGAAAATATGCAGTAACTCCTCGCCCCGGGCGTCCCCCAGGGCGAGGGCCCCGGTGATCCTTCGGCCGACAGTCCAACGCGACCGTCAAACGCCCGGAACGCAGGGACAAGAAACGTGTCGGTCTGTTTGCTTTCGAGTGACGGGGGGCTGACCGCTCCCGTGACCTGGCCTCAAGTGCTCTGCTACTGCGGCGGGTTGCCGTGCTTTCGCGAAGGCACGTCGGCATGCTTGCTGCGGAGCATCGCGAGGGAGCGGCTCAGCACCTCACGGGTGTCGACGGGGTCGATCACGTCGTCGACCAGGCCGCGCTCTGCCGCGTAATAGGGGTGCATCAGCTCGGCCTTGTACTCCTTGACCATGCGCTCCCGCGTCGCGTCGGGATCGTCCGCGTCGGCGATCTGCTTGCGGAAGATGACGTTCGCGGCGCCCTCGGCGCCCATCACGGCGATCTCGTTCGTCGGCCAGGCGTAGGTCAGGTCGGCGCCGATGGACTGGGAGTCCATGACGATGTAGGCACCGCCGTACGCCTTGCGCAGGATCAGCGAGATCCTCGGCACGGTCGCGTTGCAGTAGGCGTACAGCAGCTTCGCGCCGTGCCGGATGATTCCGCCGTGCTCCTGGTCCACGCCGGGGAGGAACCCGGGGACGTCCAGCAGGGTCACGATGGGGATGTTGAACGCGTCGCACATCTGGACGAACCGGGCGGCCTTCTCGCTCGCCTCGATGTCCAGGACGCCCGCCAGGGTCTGCGGCTGGTTGGCGACGATCCCGACGACGTGGCCGTCGAGCCGGGCCAGCGCGCAGATGATGTTGCGCGCCCAGCGCTCGTGGACCTCCAGGTACTCGCCGTCGTCGACGATCTCCTCGATGACCTTCGTCATGTCGTAGGGCCGGTTGCCGTCCACCGGCACGAGGTCCAGCAGCACCTCCGACCGCCGCGCCGGCGGGTCGGTGCTCGGCCCGTGGGGTGGATACTCGCGGTTGTTCTGCGGCAGCAGCGACAGCAGGTACCGCACCTCGGCGATGCAGGTCTCCTCGTCGTCGTAGGCGAAGTGGCAGACACCGGAGGTCTCGGCGTGGACGTCGGCGCCGCCCAGGCC
>NZ_JBWKIR010000031.1:0-81652 GCF_056432605.1 Streptomyces sp. NPDC045022 | reverse complement strand
CCCACGAGTACGAGACCAACCACTACGCTCAACACCAGCCCCAACCGGCGGCTGGAGTCAACGCATAGAGCCTCCACCGATCCCGGAGCGATTCAGATATGGCTGGACGCTCACGCTCAGCAGCGCCCTGCGGAGTATGTCAACGTCACACAGTTTGTTGACGAGTTCCAGATGGAAGACGAGGATCCGACCGTCCTTGCCCTCCAGCTGGAACAGCGCGGCCTAGCGGACATCGCCCGCAACCTCGCGGGCACCCCCGATGTCCATCTCACCGACGAAGGCCGTGTTGCGGTGTACCGGCTCAAGAAGCTGCAACAGGATCGCGCCGCTCGGCTGCGCTACACGATGGACGCCTTCGTGCGGTGGCTGTTCGACACAGCCGGAGACCAGACGCCTGTCGACCCGAATCTGTTCCTGATGGACCCCGAAGCGTCATTCGCCGGAGCTGATATCCCGGGGGCCGACGTGCATCAGGCGCTCGCTTACCTGGCGGAGAGCGACCTCATCGAACACATCGATACCAACCCCGCCTCGGTCGCCATTACCCCCAAAGGCGTCAGCCACGTTCTGTCAGGGCAGAGCGTGCATGAGCGTACGCGCGGCAGCCTCCGGGACACCCGGACGCCCGTACGCGGTGTTCTCAGCGGCGAAGGGCACGATGCCGCCCACTCAGCCGAGGTCACCCAGGGCGGCGAGGCCCGTTTCCCGGTACTGCGCCCTGATGTCCGTATCACCCCTGCTCCACAGCCGTCTGTCGGTGTGCTCATGGAACCTCCTGCTCACGAACAGGGCAGCCACGCTGAAGCCCGCGTCGTCCATGCGTTGGGCGATCCCAAGGCCTATCTCCGGGAGAGCCGCCCCCACCCCGACAGTAACCAGGCGGACGTATTCAAGGCCAAGCACAAAGCAACCGGTCTGGTTGTCGCAGTCAAGCAGCTGCGACAGAAGGCGCCGGGAGGAATGAAGGCGGCCCGCATGCGGCGGGAGATCGACTGCGGAAAGGCGCTGGCAGGCCATCCGCATGCGATGCCGATTCTGGATCATGCCGCCAACTACACGTGGTTCGTCATGCCCTGGGCTGAGGACACGGCATTCGACCACCTCCAGGCACTGGCCGATCCGACGCGGCTGCGGGCCTTGGTCGACGCCCTCACCTCGGTACTAGCTAAGGCACACGACCTCGGCTGGGTTCACCGTGACATCAAACCGCCCAACATTCTGCTGTGGGAGGGACGGTGGGTGCTGGCCGACTGGGGGACCGTGCGCCGTCCCGCAGGACAGACCACGAAGGTCGACCGGACTCGGGCCGGGATCGGCACCGAAGGCTTCTCCGCCCCGGAACTGTTCACCCACCCCGATGAGCGGCCTCAGCCCTGCAGCGATATCTACAGCATCGGCAGGATGATCGCCTGGGCCCTGACCGGCACCATGCCGCTGCCCAACAAGCAGCTGCTCCCGGCTCCCGGTCCCTGGCGCAACATCGTCCGGGCCGCCACACAGGAGGACCCCTCCCGCCGGCTCCAGAGCGTCAGCGACCTGGTAGCTCTGATCGAACGGGAACACGCTGAGATCCCGGCAGACCCCTTGGAGAAGGCTGCGGAACTGCTTGAGCAGGCCAACAGCGGCGACAGCGCCGCCGCCGACGCCTTCCTTGCTCTGCTCACCGACCACACGGACGACTTCGAGCTGTATGCCGTCCAGCTTCCCCTTCTCGCAGCTCACTTGGCCGCCCCAGCACTCGGCCACAGCGTTCTCCAAGCACAGACCGTCCTGCAGGCCCTGACCGAGCACGTCGGCGGGGCCGACACCCGAAGGGTCGAGTACGCGGAAGCCTCTCAGGTGACGGTCTGGCTCCAGGGCGTCGCCGCGCACGCGGCCGCCGAGCGGCAGTGGGACCTGTTGGAAGAAGCCATGCAAGCCATGTGCACGTGGGACGGTGCCTGGGACCGATGGGACGCGCGGGACATAATCAGCCCCTGGCTCGGGTCGCTCAAGGACGACGCCGCGGCCGTTGCCGCGGCGGTCCTGCGGGACCACCCGGACTCGGCGGAGCACTTCAGCCACTTCGCGGACGACCGGACCGTCGATCCGCGGATCCGCAGAGCCGTGCGCCAGGTGTAAGGCCTGCGGGATTCTCAAAGACCAGCCCGCCGGCCCCAAAATCTCCAGCCTCCTCATGCCCTTGGTACGGGCAGCCCCTGCTCTTCCCGCGGCACGTGACCCCTCTGGTGTCAGTGCTCCTCACTACTCTTCGAAGAGGACGTTACGAAGGGGGATGAGGTGGCCAACAAGGACATAGACCATCGAGCGATCGAGAAGCATGTCAAGGAGATCAACAAGGCCTACCAGCGTGCTGCCAAGAAATACCCGGTCACCGTGCCGGTCACCGGCAAGGGCTTCACCACCTCTGCCGGAATCCTCGGGGTGGGCATTGAGCAGGACCCGCAGCTGGTTCGACTCTTGGTTTGGCTGAGTGAGCAGCCACGCCACGGATTCGCAGAACAAGCCGCCTACGCCGAGCAGTCAGGAGTTCCCCTGGAGGACGTCCAGGTCCTGGCGCACGCCCTTGAGAGGGACGGTCTGATCGATTCGATGGGATCGTTCGATCAGGCCGACGCCTACAGGGTCACCGACGACGGGCGGGTGGAGCTGAGGCGGCTTGCCCAACTGCGCAGTGACCCCGCCGCTCGGCACCGCTACGCCACCGACGCGTTCCTGCGTTGGCTCTACACCACAGCCCACGACCAGCGCCCCACCGACCCCTCCGCCTTCCTGACCACCGCCGAATCTCACTTCGCCGGAGACGAACTCTCAGGAACGGAACTGCACTACGCCCTGGCTCGCCTCATCCACTCCGGGCTCGCTGAGGACGCCGGCACCGAGCCCAAGACCGTCGCCATCACCATCGACGGCATCGACTGCGTACTGTCTGGAGCGACCGTGAGCGACTACCTCAACCGAACCCGCCCCGGCGACTACTACAGCATCACCGGCACGAACGTCGTTGCTGGCTCGCAGGGCAAGGTCGAGCAGCACAACCACAACAAGTCCTTCGACCCCAGCGCCATGCGCGAGTTCGCGGCCCTGGTCCAGCAGCTCGCCCCTACCTATGGCATGGAACCCGCGCAGCAAGCCGAACTCATCCGCGACGCCGAAGTCCTCGCCGAGGAGGCCAGCAGTGAGACAGCGCAGCCAGGCCGAGTCCGTGCCGCCTTCGACACCGTGATGGGCGGACTCACGCAGATCGGCGCAGCATCCGCTGGTCTGGACCTCACAATCCAGCACGGGCAACAGGCCCTCAACGCGGTCTTCGGCAGCTAGACGAGTCATTCCGAAGTGATCGGGCCCAGTTGCTTGTGCATGACGATGCATGACCGACCGTGCTGAACGTCGGGACGGCGATCGATCTCCTGCCAGCTCAGCGAGCTCCAGAAAGCCAGGGCCGTCGGGTTGTTCTCCAGAACCGCGAGGCGGACGCCGTTCCGGCCTTCGGAGCGCAAGCGTTCCTCGACCAGATCTGCCAGCAGCCTTCCGTGGCCTTTGCGGCGCTGGTCTCCGTGCACCATCAGAAGTCCGATCCACGGATACCCGTCCCTGGGGTGCTGGCGGAGAATGGAGACCAGACCCACCACCTGGCCTTCAGCGTCTCGGGCGAGTAGGACGTCGAACCCGCCGGTGCCCGTGTCCTCGCGCAGTTCGGCTTCCACCTGCTGGGCCTGAACGCGCGCAGGGTCGTACTCGCCAGATATACGGCCGTACTCGGGGTTGGACGCGTAGATGCCGACAACCCCGGCGATATCACCCGAAGAGAGTCGAAGCGGAGAAAGAGACAGCGGCATGCAGGCAACAGTAACCAGCCCCGTGGCTTCCTGGCTCGCGAATATGGCGTCCAAAATCGGGCGGTGGAGACCGACCTGGATACCCTGATCACCGCGCTTTAGTGAAGATCGACGACGATATCAGGGGCACTCGATGGCTGGGGCGCCCTCCCAGGCTGACCGACTCTGAGCTTGTCTGCCTCGCTGTCGCCCAGGCGATGCTGGGCTTCACCTCGGAGTCCAGGTGGCTGCGGTTCGTCCATTCCCGCCTTGGCGCGATGTTCCCGTACGTACCGAAGCAGCCGGGCTGGAACAAGCGACTGCGGGCGGCACTGCCGCTACGCACCCGTCGGCGCCCAACCCCCCTCGCTCGCGAGCTCCCCCATGCCCGAGGGATGGCTCCCGCTGAACAAGACAACTGACCTGTCAGCCTTCCACCATCCTCTTGCGGGAGAACTTCTGCACGCAGAGCGCTTCACGCCCCGCCTGAAGAATCCCAAGGCGACCCCCACGCCCCGCCGGTGGCTGCAAGCGCGCCCAGCTCACCGTCTGGGGTGCCCAGCAGCCGCCGGCCAAGGAGTGGAAGTACGGACGGCCGAGCGCCCGGGAAGCCGCTCGCCAGGACGGTGCACCGCAGCCCCCACCCAGCCTGGCCTCCGCCGACTTCGCGGAACTCGACTTCGGTCGACCGGCCCTCCGCTCATTCTCGGCGGCTCACCGGGCTGAGCGGTACATGGCTCCTTACCCGAACTTCAGGTCGCTCCGAGGCCGGTCTGGAACGGCCCTCAGCGTGAGTGGAGCCAGACGCCGCCGTACGCCACGAGGGCGCCTCCGGCGGCAGTCGCTGAGCCGCGGAGCAGGTAGAGGCCGGCCTCGTCGCGAATCCGTCGTGCGCGTGCCGCCCACCGGGACGTAATGGGGGGTTTCCGTGCCGAGGTCGGACCCGTAGTCTCTCGGTCATGGACTTGCGCTTCTCCTTCATCGGGGATGTTCGGTCTTCTGCAGACGGCTCCCTGTCCACCAGGGGGCCGTCGCCGTTTCCGGTGACGGCACTGCCGCTGTCCACCTGTTGAGACGCCACTGCGTCCCGTGGGGCGGATGACACCAACGAAAGCACCCCGAATACCGCTCTGACCAGCGAAAACAGAGCTTTGCTCAAGAAAGTTCCCCTGTGCCTGCACGAGGCGAACCACGCAGAAGTGTGTCTTCCCGAGGCTTTGACGGGGTCCTATTGGTCGATGGTGGTCCCTTCTTGCTTTTGATGGGTGTCGTGCCTGGTCCAAGCTAGGCTGTGTAGGTTCAAGTGGGCTGTAGCGAGCGGGAGTTAGGCATGCCCCAGATTCTGCGAATGCCGAGCGAGGATGAGCTCCCGCACGGGCCTAAGAGGATCTTCGTGAGTGAGCTGTTCACCTACTTCCGCACAGCAGGGCGCCCCTCACCGGCCAGCATCGCGGCAGCCGCCTCTCAAGGGCCTCAACCCGCCCGCGTAACTGTGAGCCGTGAGACGGTCCGCAGGCTCCTCAAAGGCGAGACCACCAGCACATGGCCCAAGGTGAGAGCGGTGCATGAGGTTCTCTGCCAGATGGCAGACCACGACCCGACATGGAGGAGATTCCCTGACTCCTCCGACTACGACGAGGACAACGACACCCGCACCCTTCGCGAGTACATCCGCGATCTGTGGAATAACGCTATTGACGGCGTTGAGGTGGATGACGGTCCCCCTCAGCTAGCGCCGGTCCCGGAGCCGACACCGCCGCCCGCCCCGGAGGGGGGCTGGGGAAGCAACGCGCCCTCAGGGGGGTGGGGCGCTTCGCAGCAGCCGCAGGATGATCCTTGGGCCACCGGAACGCCACAGAAGAAGGCCAGCAGTCAGCAGGCGTACAGCGACGAACCTCCCTTCTGAGCACGGACGACCCGGTCTGCCTGGCACCCCCGTGCGACCGGGAACGCTGTGACTACGTCCAGCGCATGGCGATGGCGGACAGCTGCTCGATCCGCTCGGGTGATAGGGACGCGGCTCCCCGAGGCGTAGAAGGTGTTCTTCCTGGTCCCCGCCACTCTCGCCGTCGCGACTGTCGTCCCGCTAGTGACGGTGATCGTTTCGATGTGGCTTCTTGGTACGCGCAGGTGGCCTTCCCGTTGGTAGTACTGCTTGGCGACCGTGTGGTGGAAGGCCGAGGACGTGTTCCAGCATCCACTGCTGGACGACGCGCCGCCCACGCCCGAGCGCTGCCCTGCGCCACAGTCCCAGGAGTGGCCGCCGCGGCAAGAGGCCTCGGACGCAGAGGCTTATCCGAGCGGCGACAGCAGTTGAAGCACCAGTCGCGCTGCAGTCCACAGTGCAGTCCACAGTCCTGGCGCTCGTGCTCCCGGGACTGTGGGCTTTTCGCTGTCTGCCGGCCGAGCTACGGGGCGCCCGGGCTGGGGCGGGGAGCTGGCGTTACCCTCGGTCGGGCAGCCGCGGCCGTTTCGCCTGGTAGGGGGTGCCCTCTCTGCGATCTCTCGGCTTCGCGTCGGTGGTGGTGAGAGTCGGTGGTGATGTTCTGGGGTGGGGTCGGTCCGGGGCTGGTCAGCGGGTGTTGTGGTGGGGTAGGTCGCTGTCATGAGGTGAGAGATTGATGGACGGGACCACTGTCGTGGGGCTCTATCGCATGACAGCTGATGCTCTCTCAGGTTCGTGAGTTCTTACCTACACACACGCCGCGATCTACCCCGACGCCATCGAACTCGCCGCAGCAGCACTCGCCAAGCATCCTCACGATCCAGCAAGATCCACTGGCGAGAGCTCTCCCCATCTCCGAACGGTGGCACCCGCGGGTCACGGTCACTTCGCCACTCAAGATTCCTCGTTGCAGGTCAGAGCGACCGCGTCAGGGACGACTCGGTGACACAGGACACGGGGCCAGGCTGGAGGCGTGACCAGCGTGCCGATCGTCGTGCACCGGCCCTCCGTCTCGGGTGTCCGGAGGGTCACCTCGCACAGCGGCGGGCGGGACGGAATCCTCCCGCACATTAGAGCGCTGCCCCCTGCGCTGTGCCGGACTGCCTCAGAAGAGCAGAGGGCGAGCGGGGTGGACCGTGACCTCGGCTTCGGGGAAAAGGGCCTGGTAGGGGGCCGTTACTAGCCCTGTGGAGTGCTGCTCCAGGTACAGTCCGACCGTCCGGACCTGTGGACAGCTACCGGATAGTGGCGTGAGGCCAGTGTCTTCATGAACGCTCGTCACATACACGGTCTTGAGGCTGGGCAGGTGTGGGGCGGAGAGAAGCCCGGGGAGGTATTTAGCTGCGATGCTCATTGAGCTGAGACGCGGGAGTGTGGCGATCTCGGCCCAGTCCCTGGGGGTGAGGTCGCCGATATCCTCTTGGATGTAGAGGCTCTCTAGCGTCGGCCAGGTGCTCAGACCGCGCAGCCCAGTCTCCGCGACTGCGTCTCCGCCCAGTGACAACATGGTCAGAGAAGCGTCCTGCGGGAGCGTGGACAGCCCGCCCGGCAGAGGTGTCGAGGCGGTGAGCGATTGGAGGGTGGAGAGGAGGTCCAGCCCGGCTGTCCCTCCAAGGTCTCGGATAAACAGTGAGGTCAGCCCCGCCTCCGTCAGGGGCGTCAGGTCCTCAACTCCTGGACAGCGCACAAGATTGATGTGGCGGACGCAGGACATAGAGCCGAACGGCTGCAGGTCGTTCAGCAGGGTGTTTTCGTAGAGGCCAAGGTACTCCACCCGTTCGGGCAAAGCCTTGAGGATCTCTGCAGGATCATGGTCGCCTGTTACGCCTAGTCGTGTCCGATCGCCGAGGCGGGGCAGGGCGCGTACCTGTGCGGGCGAGGCGGCGAAGAGGAACAGGTCGTGGGTGTCGACGTGGCTCAGCACCTCGTCGGCGTACACCTCTGCATCGAAGAAATTCCACGCCCGCATCAGATTGATCCGGACCCTCTGCGCGGAATGGTTCCGGTATTGCGCGAGCACGGGCACCGCCGCTTCCGTGCCGACCAGCGCTGCCGTCGCCGTTACGGCTTCGGCTTCGTCGTCGGACAGTTCGTGCGGGCCTGGCAACAGTTCCAGGATCAACGGCCCGATCTGTGCCAGTTCCTTGGCCTCGGCGTCCGTGTGAGGTGGCAGCAGCGTTGCTGCTGCCACCTCGACCTGGCGTCGCACGGCCGGGTCGAGTTCCGTGGCGTGTTCCAGGCACGCCATCGCCAGCAGGTGGACACGCTTGTCCGAGGAGGCCGTCAGCAGATTCAGCAGCTCGGCCCTTTCACGCGGCCGGGCTTGTGCCACCGCCATGCGGATGACGTCCGCCCATTGGTCGTCGGCGGCGTGTTCCGCCAGCAGGCCGAAGTCGCCGGCTTCCACGGCCGCCCGCGCCCCCAGGTAGTCCTGAAATGTGCGGTGCACGAAATGAATCGAATCCGGGGTGGGGGAGAGGAGCAGGCCGGTGCGGATCAGGAAGTGGCGCAGCACGGCATCGGCGTCCCCGAGGACCTGCGCCGCTGGGATCGCCGGGAGCACCTCCGCGATGATGCTCTCTGCCCGGCTGCGGTCCAACTCCGTTCGGCCGTTGCGTATGAGCCAGTGCGCGAGTCGCTGGAGAAGCTGCAGCTGGGGCTCCTCGCTCAGTTGCGGGGTCACCATGTCACGTTCGCGGTCGCGGCGGACCAACAGCAGGGAGAGCGCAGATTCGTACAACTCCTTGCGACCGTGTGGAAGGTAGCCACGCCTGTCACGGTGCAGGGCGCAGATCAGGCCGCACATCAACGGATTCGTGGCGAGGCGCCCCAGGTCAGGCTTGGTGCGGACGGCATCGCGCAGCTGGGTCTCATAGGCGGCCAGGAGGGCGTCCTCGTCGGACGCGCCGGTGGCGGCCGCCCGATGCCAGCGCCTGATGAAGGCTGCCACATCCGACGGGCTCATCGACGAGAGGCCGAGTTCAGTGAATCCATCGGCGGCGAGCCAGTCCTCGCGCACGGCCGAGGGACGTGAGGTGACGAGCCAGCGGTTGCCGGGGTAGGCCTCCAGCAGGTCGCGCAGCCAGGTCCTTGTACGTTCGCGTTCGGGCTCCGGCACCTCATCAAGGCCGTCAACCAGGACGAGTCCGCGCCCGCTGGTCAGGACGCGGTGCTCCCAGCCTTCCGGCTGGGTGCCGGCCAGCGGGCAGCCGACGGCGGTAAGGAAGTGCGCAGGGGCGGGGAGGCGTTCGCCGTGCCGGGTGAGAGTGCGCAGGGTGACAGTCTGCGGGGAAGTGTCAGCTGGGCATCGTCATCTGAATGTCAGTGGCGCAGCCTCAGTGACCTGGTAGTTGGCACTGACGGATGGTGCTCACCTGTTGCTGACATGGGTGACGAAGGGCCAGGTCATTCTCATGCCGACTGCTACAGCGGGTGCGGGGTTTGTACTGGTCAGAGGCGTGAGGCCCTTGTGGGGAGCGTGGCGGTGTCGCTGGCCGTGGCGGGTCCTGGTCGTGCACGCCGCCAGGGTAACGGCCCTTGCGCCGACGGCAGTTGGGGTCACTTGTGGGGTCTGAACCGAGACACGAGGCCCGGCCCGGGACAGCAAGTCCGCGATGAGGGGCTGAAGGGGCCGAGATCCGGGAAAGGCCCGCGCATTGGGGCGGCATGTCCCGGATGGTCCTTCGGGCCGCTCCCACGCTGGGCGTGCCTCGGTCCGTCGAGGTGGTCGCGGACCGGGCGAGCTGGCGGGGCGGTGAGCGAGGACGGTGCGGCCGCCGTCCCCGCCGGCCATCGCCGGGATGGCCAGACTGGAGGCCGGCGCCCAGTACGCCGCGTCCAGCGGGCGAGCGCGGACCGGGCGCACTGGGGTTGGCCAGCCGTCCGACGTTTCTCTCGCCCGTCAACTGTGTTCGTTCTGCCACGAATCAACGACGGTCGCTCGCAGCGCCAGGATGCGGGAAACGAACGGCTTGCCACGCTCGGCTTCCGGTCATTGACCAACGGTCTTGCCTTTGGAGCGCGCCAGTAGTCTGGGCGCGTGACGCCCCACCAATGGAGCGTGCAGTGGGGGGATGTGTGAGCTTCGAGGAACAAGTCGCTCGGGCCCTGGGCAGGGAACGGGCCGACCGTGTTCAGGCGGCAGCCCGGCAGCTGATGACGCTGGCCGACGACGATGCCCAAAGCACGCAGGCCGTGGTTCACATCAATGTGCCGCTGCACGCCCACAACGCCCACGACGCGACAACCGAGCTCACCAACCTGCTCAACGCGGCCGCACCGGAGGAGACCTGGACGTTCGTCACCGTCTCCCATCCCGACGGCACGTGGTCGGGCAAGGCGAGCCCGTTCATGCAGGACACCACCGCGCTCGGCTCACGGGACTGGATTGCCCACTTCGCCCTGTCCGACCTGCACATGAGAATGGCGGCCTGGCGGCTGACCCAGCTGTGGCGCGCCGCCGAGCTGGCCGAGCAGACCGTGGAATCCCTGGGCCGCTGGCGGCTGCTCGTCGCGGCCGCATGCTCCCGCTCTCTGCTGGAGGGCGCGGCCGCACTCACCCACGAAACAACCCTCCTCCACGAGGCATGGGACGCGTTCAAGAAGGCTGGCCCGCCCACCACGGCCTCGCTCACCCGATTCAGTGCCGACCTCAACAACCGCCTGGCCAAACTCCAGTACGCCTCACGCGTCGGACAAAGTGCCGGCCGGCCGCCGGTGCTCCAGAGCACCAACGTGATGACCTACATCAACAAACTGGCCAAGAACACCACCACCGCCGACGTGCTCGACCTGTACGAATGGCTGTGCGACGCGGTCCATCCCAGCTTCGGCTCCGCCACCACTCACACCGTGCTGCGGGCCTCGGACCGGGCCAAAACCCATGCCATTGAGCACTACGCACGCCGCCCCCTGAAGCCGCTCGCCGCCTCTGGTTACGCCGTGCAGCCGACCGTCGCCCACGCCGCCGCCGACGCTCTCGTCCTGGCCGCCGATGTGGTCCACAGCAGTCTTTCGCTCGTGAAGTGGGCCATGGACGACATCGCCCTGACGGCCGAGATCCACGGCCTCAACCGCCTCTCCTACGCCGGCGGCAGCGACCAGCCACCCCAGCGCAGTGACGCCTGCCCGTGCGGCAGCGGCCGCAAGTACAAGCGATGTGTGCACCGGTGGGGGCAGCCAAGCACTCCACCCCCACCGGCCGCTTCGCCCTGAGAAGCCAGGCCGTAGCTCTAGTCCCGCTGCTGGTTCCGTGGAGGAACCGGCCATAGGTTCACGAGGTGCCCCACTCGCGCAGCGCCTTGAAGACAGAGTCGCTGTCCAGCTCGTGGCCTCGATCCAGACTCTTGAGGAGAGCCGTGGAACTCGTCATGCGGTCGGGGTAGTACAGCTCGGGTGCCAGACATGCAGGGCAGTCGCTTAGGAGGCAGAACGGTGAGAGGGGGAGGGGATCGTCGTTTGGGGGGATGAGGTAGAGCCGGTCGTCTGCCAGAGGATGTGCCGTGTCGAAGGAGACCGTTGCGAAGTCGGGGTGGTCTCCCATCAGGGCCAGGCCTGATACGCGGAACTTCCCGGCGTCAGGCATCCATTGGAGCCGGTCGGTGTGAACCCATCGGGTGTGGGCGAGGAATGCGCATCCCGACAGGCTGCTGAGCATCAGCGGTTCGATGCGCTCAAGGCTCTTCTCCAGCTCGGCTCGTGTGCGAGGGCCTGCGCCGTGCCGGATCTTGTTGCGGAGCACGACCAGTTGGTCGAGATCGGCAATCAGGCCTTTCCCGCCCTTCTTACGGGCTGTTGCCTCGACGAGGCCGGCGGCGGGGTCACCATGCTGGCGTGCGTCTTCGGCCACTGCCTTGACCACCCCCACCCAGTGGCCGAGGGAGACACCGCCCCGCTCAACGGACTGGCTCCACTGGGCGATGGCCGGCAGATCCTGTCGGCCGCGGTCGGCAGTCAGAGCAAGTGCCATGATGCCCAGAGACAGGATCAAGGACTCGGCGCACTGGATGGCCGCCTCGTGCTTTTCTGCCAGGGACAGGGAGTGCCGAAACTTGCGGACCGCGCGGGCTACGGCGTAGGGGTATGACTCCTGGAACAGCTTGTAGGGCTCGTTGTGCCGGCGCAGGTTCTGCGCGGTCAAGGAGCTGATCGCGGCGGCGTCATCCAGCCGCCCGCGCCGGGCTGAACCCGTTCCGCTTTCGAAAATCCGCATCCGCATCCGGTGGAGGTCGTCCTGGATGCGTGCGGCTTCTCGTTCCCCTTCGTCGAGCATGGCGAGGGAGGCGCGGATTTCGGACAGGCCGCCGTCACACTTGGGTATCCAGACGTCGGCCATCTCGCGGGCCTTGATGCGCGGGATGACTCCGTACTTCGGCAGCTGCTGCTCAGCCAGAGCGCTGGACAGGTAGGCGATCACGTACTCGTGGGGCAGAACCTCCTCAGTGAGCCGGATGACGATCAGGCCCTGGCCGGGCTGCACGCCGTCGTATTGGCTCGGCACACACGTCCAGTGGCGGGTACCGGCGAGATCCCTTCCGACGATGTCGCCCTGCCGCAACCGGCGGCGGGGTTCGCGCTGGTCTGCACGCAGGGGCAGGTCTGCCACATCCGGCAGCGTGCTGGTCAGCAGGGTGGGTGTCAAAACCCGCCGTCGCCCGTCCGTGTCCGTCGTATCCGGTTCCTCGTCCAGATCGGATCTGCGCACGGACCCGGGAAAGATCTCAGCGAAGTCCCCCAGACGAATGCCTTCCTGCGCGGCCCGCTGCATCTCATGGATCTGACGGAATCGCTCCAGCGACAAGTTGTAGTCCTCCGCGGCGATCTCCGCGCTGCTCACACAGAAGCTCTGCTCGGACCGGGCACGCCGGCGCTCGCTGCTGTGCCGCAGCCGCCAACGCC
This sequence comes from Streptomyces sp. NPDC045022, assembly GCF_056432605.1. NCBI lineage: Bacteria > Bacillati > Actinomycetota > Actinomycetes > Kitasatosporales > Streptomycetaceae > Streptomyces > Streptomyces sp. NPDC045022. The sequence goes on along the minus strand of NZ_JBWKIR010000031.1, from coordinate 68,992 downwards.
GCATGAGATCCGGGAGGTTGTTACGCGTGTGATCGACGGCATCCAGAACACTGTCGGGAGCCAGCCCGAGCTTGTCCTGCGCCAGCAGCGGCTCACGCCGGTCGTCCAGGCTCCAGCCGTCCGCCGTGAGATCGTAGAACCACACGCTGTCTGCCTGTCCGGCGTCCTTGGTGAAGAACAGGATGGCCGTCGAGACCCCCGCATACGGCTTGAAGGTGCCGCCGGGCAGCTGCACCACAGCCTCCAGCCCATGCCCGTCCACCAGCAGGCGCCGAAGTTCGATGTGCGCAGAACTCGAGCTGAACAGCAGCCCGGCAGGGACAATCACGGCCGCGCGTCCCCCTGCCCTCAACAGCCGCAGAATCATGGCGAGATGAAGAAGCTCGGCCTTCTTCGTACGAACCATCCCGAGCAACTCTGGTGCGACGGCCTCGTAGTCGACGCTGCCCGCGAACGGGGGATTGGCCAGGACAACTGAGTAGCGCTCACTCTCCGCTCCGGCGCCCTCCGACAGGTTGTCCCGGTACCGCAGGTCAGCATCCTCGAAGCCCTGAAGAGCCAGCCGCATGCTGCTCAACCGCAGCATGGTCTTGTCGAAGTCAAACCCGTGGATTCTGCCGCTCACCTTCGTCGCGCTCTGCTGTGCGGCGGCCGGGCCGGACCGGTGGACAAACTGAGCCGCGGCAGCGAGAAGACCGCCCGTGCCGCAGGTCGGATCGCACACCTCGTCGTCAGCTCCGGGCTCAGCCATCGCTGCCATCAGAGCCGTCAGATGGTGAGGCGTACGGAAGGCGCCGAAGGGACCGGCCGTGGCGACCCGGGCGAGTAGTTGCTCGTACAGACCGCCCGCGTTGGCATCCCCGGCCGAGAGCACCTCCTCGAGGAGGCCCACAACCCTGGCAAGGAGACTGGGAGTCGGGATCGTGAAACGAGCATCGCTGACGTGCTGCGAATAGGCCAGCCCGACGAAAGCGTGACTACGCAGCCAGGGAAACACCTCGTCGGTCATCGACGTGTACATGCGTTGAGGCGTCAGGCGGATGAGATGGGACCAGCGCAGATGCTGCTCGTCCTGAGTGAAGACAGGTTCCCTCTCCGGTGCTTCCTGCGGAACCGCCTCCCGGTCCCAGCGTTCCTGTATGCCGTCCAGCTCGCGGAGATACAGGAGGTGGGATATCTGCTCCACGATCTCCAGCGGATTGGCGATTCCCGCTGCCCAGAAGACGTCGAAGAGGCGGGTGGTGGTACGCATGAGACCGTCGTTCATCACGTACCGGAGACTATCCGCGCTGTCCACGGCCCGGTGGTGCATCCCGGCAGACCCGCGGGCGCCCGCGCCACGAACGCCCCGCCAGAGGGCGTGCTGAGCGTGCGTGTCTCGCCCTGGCCCGCAGCGGCGCCGGGACACGAGCGTGCCGGATCTCGGGGCTTCGCCAGAGGCGTTGCTGCCCAAGCGGTTGTCTCCTGGGCGGAATCGCAAATCTCCGGCACGCGGCCCTGGCAGTGCGCGTCCAACGAGCCGACACGGGGGGAGTGGCCCCGACCGGCCCCCGGGCGCCCACTGGCCGGGACGGAGCCGGAACAGCCCACTGGACGACCGCCGTTGACCTCACCCGCGTGAGCAGACCGCACCGTCCGCCGTGACACCCTGCGCGCACGCTGTCTGTACGCCACCCGGGGGAGTTGGGATCATGAGCAGACAGCCGGGCAGGTGGGGGAGTGGTGTCATGGGTTCGGACGAGATCAGGTCCCAGGGCTTCAGCCTGAAGGAACTGTTCCGTGATGTGACCTATGAGATCGACTACTACCAGCGCGACTACACTTGGGGCGAGGACGAAGTCCGCACGCTGCTGCGGGATCTGTGCGGATCGTTCAGGCACTGGTCGGCGAATCCGTCCTACCTGCGCCGACCGTACACCGCGCCGCAGTACTTTCTGGGGCCGTTCGTCTACTACGAGCCCTCGAAGAACCGGCGCTACCTCGTCGACGGGCAGCAGCGCTTCGTCACGCTGCACCTGCTCTTCCTGCAGCTGCGGCTGGCGGCACAGGAGCGCGCAGACAGCCGGGCCGTCGACCGGCTCAACCGGGTGATCACGACTGACGGAGAGCACTTCTCGCTCGGCATCACCGACCACGAACCCGTCCTGCGCGCAGTCGCCGAGGCCCGCAAGTACGAAACAGGCGTGGGAGATTCGCTCTCCCGCCGCAATCTGTGGGCGCGCAGCCAGCAGATCGAATCCCAGCTCGCGGAAGAACTCGACGCGGAGAACCTCCACCGGTTCACCGAGTGGCTGCTGGACCGGGTGGTCCTGGTCGGGATCCGCGCGGCCAGCTCCGACCACGGCTACCGGATGTTCGAGACGATGAACGACCGCGGCGCCCGCCTCACCGCCGTGGACCTCCTCAAGAGCCACCTGCTCTCCCACGTCGGAACGAACGAAGACCAGCTGAACACCCAATGGCACGAAATGCTGCGCGAACTGGCCACCGACCGGGAGGACTCCACAGCCGCTTCCCGCTTCATCAAGGCCTTCCTGCTGGCCCGCTGCGCACGCGAGGACCACGACGAGGACCGTCGGCAGATCGACAGCAACCTCAACGTATGGGTCCGCCAGAACGCCGCCCACCTGGGACTGGTGCCCGAACGGCCCGACAGCTTCCTGCACTTCGTGCAGGACCTGCTGAAGTCGGCCAGACTGTTCAGGCCCTTCCTCGCCGCCAGCCGCGCACTCAAGACAGGCGGCGACCGCCTGGAGACGGTGCTCTTCAACGAACGCAACGGACTCAGCTGCCAGGCGGTCACCATCCTCGCCGCCATCGAACCCGACGACCGGCCCTCGGACGCCAAGGACAAAGGCCGCCTCGTCGCCGACTACATGGACCGCTGGTATGCCCTGAGGGTCCTGCAGGACCTGCCCGTGCAGTCGGCCGACGCCGACGCCTTGGCCCACGACACCCTCGTACCCGTCCTGCGCAGGTGCCGCACCGTCGCCGACGTCGCCACCGCGCTAGGCGACCTCGTCACCCAGGACGCAGGCTCGATACGCGACGCGGTCACGCTCGGGCTGCGCGGCAACAACGCCCATCAGATCCGCTATCTGCTGGCCCGGGCCACCGCCTACGTCGAAGAGGCCTGCCAGCGCCCCCACGACGCGCTCGCCTACCTCGACCGGGACCGGTTCCACATCGAGCACCTGTGGGCCAACCACCACCACCGCGTGAAGGAGGAGATACCCGACCCCGTCGTCTTCCGCAGCCGCCGCAACCAACTGGGCGGCCTCGGCCTGCTTATGGGGCGCGAGAACTCCAGCATCAACGACCTGCCCCTGAACGACAAGGCCGCCTACTACGCCCGCAGCAACGTCCTGCTGGGCATCATCGCCCCCGGCTACGACCAACGAAACCCGCTGCTGCGCGAATTCATCAAGACCCACAAGCTCGACAAGGTCCTCAGGCCATTCGGTCCCCGGGAGACGATGACCTCGGTCGTCCAGACCCGCCAGGAGCTGTATCTGTGCCTGTTCGAACACATCTGGAACCCTGAGCGCCTCGGCCTACCCGTCCCTCCGACCAGCGAGCCAGAAGACGGCGCCCAGCCGCCGACCCGGCCCCGCCAGGCCGCCGCGCAGCGCCGGCCGGTTGCCGGGCGCCGCCGTACAGATGTCGCCCGCATGATCGCCGCCCAGATCCTCACCGCCGGCACACGGATCGTGCTCACCTACCGCTCCACCGATCACTGGGCCACCATTGACGAAGACGGCGGCATCATCCTCACCGCGACCGGCGGCACCCCCTACGGCCGGGTCGACGAAGCCGGAGCCGTCGCCCGCGGCACCAAAACCTGCCAAGGCATGAACGAATGGCACATCGAAGACCCAACAGGAGTCCGCATCAGCCTGCGCACCCTACGCGATCGCGCAGTGGCCTCCGGCGCCCTGTAACCCCGTCCGATCCGTTAGGCGAACCACCCCGGCCCCACGGCCTTTCACTGTGCGATGGACCGGCTCAGGGGCTGGCCGGTTCGGGCTGGCTTCCGGTCTGGGCGGCGGGTGCCGGCTGCGTCGCGTCGGGCGCTGTGTAGAAGACGGAGGCACCCTGTTTGGTGCGCTGGGCCTGGCTCTTGGCCACGAGCCCTTCGAGCGTGGTGCGCACGACGGTTGTCTTGATGGTGCGCTCGGGGTGTTGCTGGCCCAGTGCGGTGGTGATTTCGGCAGCGGAGCGGGGTTCGCTCTGGCCTGCCAGGTGTTCGCGCACGAAGTCGACGAGCGTGAGCGACGTTGACGACGCGGCCGCCGCCTTCGCGGCCTTCTCGCCGGTTCGCTTCCTGGCCGCGGGCGACTTCTTGGCCGTGCCTGATGCGCCTGCTGCCTTCTTGCGGGCGGCTGGCACCGTCGCGACGGGTTCAGGCGCAGCGGTCGTCGCGGGGACGCCGAGGGCTTGCTGGATGTTCACCAGGACGGTGTGGTCGTGCCGCAGGGCAGCCAACTGTGCCTGCAGCCCTTCGATTTCACCGCTGAGGCGTTCCTGCTCCTTGAGATTGCGTTCAAGGTCACCGGCCACCTGCGCGCTGTACTGCGAGGTCAACTCGGTGGTTCCGGTAGCGGTTTCGGACATGTTGTCTCAACCCTTCCTGGGCGCCACGGCCCGCGAGCAGCGAGGGGGCCGCGTATGCGAAATCCAACGCATGTGCTTTTCCGCCTGGTGTGCCGTGTGAGCAGTAGTAGTTACTGCTGCACAGTTGTGTTGTAGGGATAGTACGGAAGACACCAGCGGCGTTCTCTGCTGCATGGCTGAGATTGCCGTCGGCAGGACCTGCACGTGGGTCAGTGCGAGGGTGCTTTGTGGGGCAGAGGGTGTGACTGTTGACGCGAAGCAGGTTGCCAGGGTGTAGAAGGCCACTGGCTGATCAAGAGTTCTCCGGATATGTACCAGGAGGTTCACCACGCGCCTCATGAGGCTGCCCCGTGCGGAGAAAATCTGTGCCCCAGCTTCTCTGACTCACTCAGCGCGGTGGGTGGGAGTTGATCCACGACAGGCCGCCGAGGTCGAGGTGCTGTCGGGCGCGGGTGACGGCGACGTAGGCGAGGCGGGCGTCGGTGTCGCTGACGGGTTCCGGGACAGGGCGTCCTTGGTCGTCGTGCTGGTCGGTGTCCTTGGGCGGTGGGAAATCGTTGCCGATCTGGACGGTGGGCCACTCGCGGCCTTTGGCAGTATGGGCGGTGGAGACGGTCACGTCGGCATGGGTCTCGTCGGTGAGCTGGTCGACCGCGGCGAGGATGGCGTCGGGGCCGTGGGTGTCGACGAGGTCGACGAAGGGCTGCAGGTCACGCCCGGCAGGATCGTGGGCGGCGTAGTCCTGCAACTCGCCCCAGGAGCCGAAGAGCACGAGCTCGGGGTGAGAGGTGCGGCGGCCGTCCTTGAGATCGCGAGCCGCAAGGGCGAGCGCGGCCAGCTGCTGCCCGCCCCGGGTGAGGGCGACGCGGTGGCCGGCGGCGAGCAGGCGCATGACTTCGGCCATGGCGCCGATGTTGGTGCGGCACAGCACCGCGTCCGGCCGGGTGAGGCCCCCGACTTCGGTAGGAATGGCGTCGGTGCCGGTCAGGCGGATGGGTGCATCGGCGAGCGTGAGCCACCGGTTGGCCTCTTCCGCGATCAAGGGGCCGAAGCGGAAGGAGCGGGTCAGGGTGAGAGCAGTGGCGTCGAAGCCGGTCATCACGTCCCGCGCACCGCGCCAGCCGTAGATGGCCTGGGCGGAGTCGCCGACCATGACGAGCTGGGCATGGCCACGCTGGGCGGCGAAGACCTCCTCAAGGACCGGGTTGGTGTCCTGGGCCTCGTCGAGGAAGAGGAAGTCGGCTTCGAGTCTCGGCTGGGTCAGGGCCCACATTTTCAGGTAGTGGTCGTGTTCGAAGCGGACCACACCTGTCTCGGGGTGGTGCAGGTCGGCCCAGGCCTTGACTGCGAACGGCAGGACTTCATGCGCAAGTTGGGCGTGCTCGCCGAAGGTGGACAGGCCGCGCAGGTGCGGTACGTGGTGGCGGGTCAGGGTGCGGTCGGCGGAGTAGCAGTAGTGGGTCACGGTGCGCAGCACGGTGTGGGAGAGCGTCCGGGGGCTGATCTCGTGATCGCCGATGCGGACCGGGCGGGTGATGCCGAGTGCCCGGCCGGTCTTCCAGGCCGGCTGGCGGGGGCTGTTGAGCCGGCTCGCATAGCGGTGCCCTACGGCGGCGTAGGCCGTGGCGTGGGCGGTCTTGCACACCACCGTGCGGGGGAAGCGGGTGGTGGCATCGCGCGCGATGTCCTTGTTGAAGGCGAGGTAGCGGCCGCGGCTGAGGGTGCTGGCGGCAAGCAGGCTGAGGGTGCTGGTCTTTCCCGTCCCGGCTCCGGCCTGCAGGACGAGATGGTGACCGGCCCGGAAGGCGTCGACGGCGTGGGCCTGTTCGTCGGTGGGCGTGTGCAACAAGGGCTCCGCGAAAGATTGAAGAGGATCAGGGGGGCCTGCAGCCGCCGTGTCGGGAGCGGCGTAGGAGAAGGAGTTATGGCGCTGTGCGAGTGGGATGGTGCTGGTGGCTGTGCAGGAGGCCGGCCACACAGGCCAGGACGTCTTCGGGTGTGTGGTGGGCGAGCAGACTCTCGAGCCGAACCTCCAGGCGCCGGGCGCGTTCCTGATCCTCCCGGGCAAGGGCCGCGGTCACCCGCCGTCGGAGCAGGTTGTGGGGGCGTTGCCCCAGGACTGTCGCGGCCTGGCGCAGTGCCCTGTCGGCGGTGTGGTCCAGGGCGACGTTGAGCAGGACCTGGCCGTGCCGGTCGGGGAAGTGCGTGGTCAGGACGTCGATCGGTAAGCGTGCGCCCAGCTGGCGCCGCAGCGTGTGCAGGGCGCCGCCGGGACTGCGTGCGCTGTAGACCGCCATCAGCCGGGTGCGGTCCGCGCTCGCGGCCAGGGACACGCCGCAGTGTGCATACCGGAGTTCGCCGGGAGTGGCAGGCCTGGTCAGGGCGATCTCGACGGCGTGGTGCGCATCACGGCCGGGCCGCCTGCCGTGCACGGCATGCAGGCCCGGGGCGTCGAACGGGGGTGGGCAGGCGGGTGTGGATGTGTTCGTGGTGGTGCAGCGGGTCGAAGGGCTCCCAGCCGGCCACCGCCAGATCGGCGGCCGTGGGCGTGGCCGCGTGCTGCGGACAGCGCTGGGCGCGCCAGCGCAGCTGCTCGGCGTAGGGGACGCCGGTGAGGTCGTAGACGGCCATGACCTCGGCGGGCAGGGCCAGTTGGCCGCCCGTCGCGGTGGCGGGGACCAGTCTCCAGGTGCCGGCCGGGGCGTCGGAGGCAAGCAGCGGGCTGGTGCAGCGGTGGCGGCGCCGGGTCTGGGCGACACACTGGATTTCATCCACCGGCCGGGAGGCGAGGTAGCGGACGTACAACAGCTGCACGATGGGCCGGGCCGGGCGGCAGACGGGCGGCTGGGGCGCCGAGCTGTCCGGCGAGGCCGGGGGAGGAGTGAAGACCCCGGCGTCGATCATGCGGCGGGTGTGCACGGCCAGCGACCGGCGCAGCCCGGCCAGTTCAGGGGGAGCCGGTGCCGTGTCGCGGGCGGGACAGAGGACGGCGTGCGGCAGACGGCACCAGCTGCTGCCGTCCCCGGCCGGGTGGGCGATACCGGAGCTGACCTGCCAGCGGCAGGCGGCGGGCACCCGGGCGGTCGGCAGTTTCTGCGGATGGAGACGGACCGGCCGGCGGTCGCTGCGGTGGTACCACTCGATCCGGTTGCCGCAGTCGCGGCACCGGCCGCTCTGTCCGCAGCGCAGCAGCCGGCTGGCGCCGTCGGGGGTGACCTGAAGGGAACGGCGCGCGCGGTGGGCGAGGACGGGGCTGCGGTCCCAGTGGCGGGAGGCGGGAGGTGTGGAGCGCATGCGCGTGAACCTGCCAGCCAACACGCCGCATCCGCGGCAGCGGTGGGGCCGGATCGCCCGCTCAGCCGCACATGGTGCCACTGGAGTGCGAACGGACGGTCGCTCGTTCGAGGCGGTCTCGCCGGTTTGGGTGATCCGGGGCGGCCGCCCGGACGGGGGTCAGTCCCCGCTCGGCCCCGGCAGGTCGTGCCCGCGGCACAGCGTGCTGAAGAGTTCGTCGAACGGGGTGCCCAGAGCGTGGGCGAGGGCGTGCCAGGTCTTCAGCGTGCCGATGGTGCGGCCCTGCTCGATCTCGATGACGGTACGTCTGGCCAGGCCGCTGCGGGCGGCGAGCTCGTCATAGGTCCACCCGCGCGCGGGCCCGCAGACGCGCGAGTTCCAACCGCAGCGCGTCGAGGTCCGGATCGGGCGGCAAGATCGTCACCCGTCCATCCGACGGTGCAGACCCCTGCCCTGTCAGTGCAGACCTCTGCCCTAATTTCGCAGGTGGTGACGCCAGCGAAAGGGCAGACCTCTGCACTACGGTGGGCCGCCGCCCCAGCCCCGACGGGACCGGCGCGCACGCAACAGCAGGAGGAACACGCGCCCATGAGGCTGCGCACAACATGCCCAGCGACACCACGCGCCTGGACCGTGGAACTGCGCTCGCACCCCAGCGGGCTCGTCCTCGTATGCCAGCAATGCCCCCACGGCAGTGGACCGGTCACCGCAGCCTTCGCCCGCTCAGCCGCCCTCGCCCACCTCGCACGACACGCACGCGGCGACCTCCTCCCACCCCACCTGCGCACCTGCCAATGCCACGAACGCGGCTGCCGCTGGCACCCCCGCCACCGCGGCTGCGCCGGCCCGATCCGCCTCCTCCTCGCCCGCGAACGCGGCGGACGAGTCTGGCGACTCGCCGACGCCTGCAGTGCCTGCGCCGCAGCCACAGCACACGCCGCCGTCGTCCCCGACACAGCCCTCGCCCGCGCACCACATCCCGCAACCACCCGGCGCCGCAGACGACAGCCCAAGGGCCCAGGCGCCCGGATCCGAGTCCGCGAAATGCTCAGCTACCTCGCCGCCGCCCTCCCCGAAAGCACCCCGGCCGCAGCGCGCCTGCTCGCACTGCAGTGCGCGCTACGCATGAACACCACCATGCGTGTGCGGCTGCCCAAAGGCATGCTGCGCAGCCTCCGCCTCGACAACCCAGACCCGTGGCGCGACCTGGAACACGCACGATGGCTACGGATCGGCTCAGGAAGAGCCGCCAACGAGGTCGTCGCCGAACTGCTCGACGCAGCACTGCTCAGCCAGGCCCCTGCCGGCCCCGACCGAACGCAGGCCGCAGACTGGGCACTACGCGCCACCACGGCCTCGACAGCCGGGGCAACGGTCGGCCCACAGCTGCAACTGGCAAGCCTCTACCTCACAGCGAACGCCGACCCGGATACCGGCACTGGCCTGGCCGAACCCGGCCAGATGGCACGCGCCTGCGGAACCCATCCCGCGCGCCTGCCCACCCTTGATCAACTGACCGTGACGGGTCTGCTCAGCTCCTGGTACACCTGCCCGAACTGGGGAGACCTGCACTGGACTCTGGCGTACCCAGGGGGAGATCGGCAGCCGGTCCCCTCGAAAGATCCCGAACACCCTGCGGATCGGGCACAGAATCGAACGATCACCCGGCCCTGCGCCCTACAACGACGAGCGCCGTCAACCTGCTGAGACCGCCGATGGGTTGACGGCCGGCAGTGCGACCTTCGCCCTGTCGGCAAGTGCGGCAGTAGACCCGCCAGGAATGGACAGGAGGCGTCGCTCAGAAGCAGTCCGGCCACGTGGTCGCTTTGATCGAACAGGGACGTGGTTCGGGTGGGTGGGTGATTGGCGGCCGCGCACATCGCGCGCGGGTTTCTGTCTGGCTGAGGCGTGTGCGGCAAGTGACACAGTTCTGAAACTGTGGACATAGAGTGAAGGAAAGGTGCTTATGATGCGTCAAAGCCGTCTGTTTGGCCAGGGGTTGGGAGATGAAGGCGGCTTGGAGCGCCTGCGTCATGCCGGACGTGGGAACGCAGGAACCATCGGGGGGCCGCTTCGTGTATCTGGCATGCCTGTCTGCCGAAAACTTCCGGATCTTCGGTCCCGCTCCCAAGCAGGGTGGTGATACAGACACCCGCCTTCGGATGGGCTTCGGCCCCGCCACCAACGTCCTGGTCGGCGAGAACGGCAGCGGGAAGACTGCGGTCATCGATGCCATCCGCCTATGTCTGCAGACCACGGCGGGGGACTACTACCGGATCACTGCCGACGACTTCCACATCCGCAACGGCCACCGTGCCGACAGCTTCACCCTCACCTGTGGGTTCAAAGACCTCACGCCGCAAGAGCAGGCCGTTTTCCTTGAACTGCTGACCACCGACGAGGACGGCAGAAGTTCCCTGTACGTCACCGTGCGGGCCCAGCTGATCGACCCCCTGCACTCAAGCAGGGTCTCTCTCGTCACCCGCACCGGCCCCGACGGCCAGGGTCCCACCCTCGACGGCACTGCCCGAGAACTGCTCAAAGCCACCTACCTGCGCCCGTTGCGGGACGCTGAAGCGGAGCTGCGTTCTGGCCGTGGCTCGCGTCTGGCGCAGATCCTCGCCGGCTATCCCACCATCAAGGACCAGGGGACAAGCGACTTTGACCCGGTCGAAGACACCGCCACGACCCTGGTCGGCATCCTGCAGCGCACCGAGCACCACCTCAGCGAGAACAAGGCCATCATCGCGGCCCGCGACGACATCAACGCCAGCTACCTGCAGAGGTTCGCCATCGGCTCCGACGTCCTGCGCGGTGAGATCGGCGTCTCCGGTGACGCCACCCTGGCCCGTGCCCTGGAGCGTCTGGAACTGCGTCTGTTCGCAGGCTCCAAGGAGTGGACCCGGCACGGACTCGGCTACAGCAACGCGCTGTTCATGGCCGCCGAACTGCTCCTGCTGAATAACAGCGAACTCGCTCCGCTGCTGCTCATCGAGGAGCCCGAGGCCCATCTCCACCCGCAACTGCAGACCCGCATCATGGACCTGCTGCGCGAACGCGCCGGAGAAGCCAGCGACAAGCCGGCCCTGCCGGTACAGGTCATCTGCACCACCCACAGTCCCAACCTCGCCTCCGCCACACCGGTGGAACATCTCACGCTTGTCTCGCGTGGTGCGACCTTCAGCCTGGCCCCAGGGCAGACCCTGTTGCACTCCGATGACTACGCATTCCTTTCCCGCTTCCTCGACGTCACCAAGGCCAACCTGTTCTTCGCCCGCGGCGTCGCCATTGTGGAGGGTGACGCTGAGGCCATCTTCTTGCCGGCCCTTGCCAAGGCGGTGGACCGCTCGTTCAACGAATGCGGCGTGAGCATCGTCAACGTCGGCAGCGTGGGTCTGTTCCGCTACAGCCGCATCTTCCAGCGTGACGGCGCGCAGATACCCGTCACCGTGGCCTGCATCCGTGACCGCGACCTGGTACCCGCAGGCACCCCCCAGGACATGCGTGGAAAGCTGAAATGCTCGGCCGAGATGAGCGCCGAGCAGATCGAGAAGCATGTGACAAGGCTGACGGCCGAGGACAGCGGCAATGTCCGCACCTTCGTCTCCGACCACTGGACCCTCGAGTACGACCTGGCCGCAGCCTCCTGGACCATGGCCACCCTCATGCACCAGGCCGTCCGCTCCGCCGTCGCCTCCAAGAACAAGTGGCCCACCGCGGAAAGGCTCGCTGAACTCGACAATGAGGCCCAGCTCGAGGTGCAGCAGTGGAAGGACAGCGGCACATCCCTGGCCGACGCCGCGGTGGACATTTACAAACCCCTGCGCCTGGACGAGGCCAGCAAGACCATTGCCGCCCAACACGCCGCCCGACTGCTGCAGTCCACCCCGGTCACGGACGAGGAACTGCCTCCTTACCTGGTGGCCGCGTTCGATTACCTGTGCACCCCGGCGGCCTGACCTATGACTCTTCCCTTCGCCCCTGACACCTTCGCCAAGGACAAGGCCGAGGCCCTGGCTGCACAGCGCGGACTTGAACTCACCCACCCGCAGCAATGGGACTTCCTGCAGAGCGCCGAGTCACTCGATCTGCAAGCTGCTCCCGGGTCGGGAAAGACCAGCCTCATCGGCCTCAAACTCACCCTTCTCGCCCAAGGATGGTCCTCAGCGACCCGCGGAATCTGCGTCCTGTCCCACACCAACACGGCCAAGGACGAGATCACCCACCGCCTCTCCGACTCCCCAGCCGGACGCCGCTTGCTGGGATTCCCTCACTTCATCGGAACCATCCAGTCCTTCACCAACACCTTCCTCGCCCTGCCCGCCCTGCGTTCCCGCGGCATCGACATCCAGACCGTCGACGACGTCGCCTACGAACATGCCGCCCTGCGTCTGCTGGACAACCACCGTGGCTACTTCAAGCTGAAGGCATACACCGAACGCCGCCGTGACGGACGGGACCTTGTCGCTGGCGCCCACTACATATGTGACGCCGGCGAACTCACCGTCACAGGACCAACCGGGACCCTGCCCTTCAAGAGCACCAGCCCCAGCGGACAGCAACTGATCCGCCTCAAAAGCGACCTCGCCGACCAAGGCCTGTTCCGCTACAGCGACATGTTCGCCATCGCCGAGCACCATCTCCTGCGCCACCCCGACATCGCCCAGGCCACCGCGCACCGCTTCCCGTTCGTCCTGCTCGACGAGATGCAGGACACCAGCGACCTGCAGCAGCACCTCCTGGACCAGGTCTTCGGCAAAGTCGGCACCGTCGTACAGCGAGCCGGTGACGTCAACCAGGGCATCTTCACCGACCGCACCCAGGCGCCGTTGCTGCCCTCGGCCTTTCCTCACTCCTCCGCGGCCCAGCTCCCTGTCAGCCGCCGCTTCGGCACCCAGATCGCCGACCTGGCCAGCCGGCTGACCGTCCAGCGCCGACAGACCATCGACGGTGCCGGCCCCCAGGGCACCATCGCTCTGCTGCTCTTCGACGATGACTGCGTACCCGGCGTCATCCCCGCCTTTGAGCGCCTGACCCGCGAGACTGTCCCCGACCACCTGCTGGCCACAGCACCACCACGCATCCTGGCCTCACGGCTGGTCCCCGGAAAGGCCGAAGCCTTCCCTCAGTCGATGACCTGCTACCTGCCCACCTTCACCTCGCACACTGCTGCACAACCCGCCCTCGAGCTGATCACCACCGTCCGCGCAGCGCGCGCCCTGCTGGCCACCGGTGACCGGCGCACCGCAACGGTCCAGACCTGGGACGCTGTGCGCAGAGCGTTCCGGCAGGGCTCCGGCAATGCCCTGCCCGCGATCCAGCGCATCGAACGCCGTGCCGACTCGGCAGGCCTGCAGATGCGCGTACTGCTACACGACCTGCTCAGTGCGGACACCGACGACCCGGCGCAGTGGAACGCTCTGATGGGGCGCCTGCGAGGGGTGCTGCCGCAGCTTGCCGACCTTTCGCCGCTCACCGCGCCCCGCATCGACGACCTCCTGCGCCACATTCCGCCGCTCGTTCCCCGAACCGAAGCGGTTGTGGAGGAGGCGGCTCCGATGATGTCGGTGGCCACTTCCATACAGCGGGCCAAGGGCGAGACGCACGCGGCCACCCTCATCCTGGAGTGCCTCGACAGCCGCGGCCGTAAGTACGACGTCCACGAGACACTCGCACTGGTGGCCCAGTCGAAAGATGTGGCCGACGCCCCGATCACCGTGCGCAAAGCGGCTCAGTTGCTCTTCGTGGGAGCGACTCGCCCCACGCATCTGCTGGCCTTCGCTGCGCACCGGACCGGCATCGCACCCCATATCGAGGCACTACAGGCCCGGGGGTGGCTGGTGCGGAGCGTGGCCCCTGGGCGGTGAGGTTCCAATCGCCCGAGCGGGCAGCGCAGTTCCCCGTTCATGGCCGGACCTGTTGCCAGGGCATGAACGGCAACGGCGCGCCAGACCTCGCGCCCCTCCGCTTGCCCGCCGTCGAACGGGACCCGAACGGCAGTCACTTCACTGCCACGGCGTGCGCTGCGTGCGTGGCGGTGGCACCGCGGAGATGGTGCTGGCCCGCCGCTTTCCCCCGTAGCGGCGGGCCACCCTTTTGTTCAGGGCGCGAGGGCGACCTCAGTGGGACGCGCTGGGCGCGCACGGAGTAGGCCTGCTGAGCGGCCCGCTCCAGGGGCGATCCCCAGACCCCGGGCAGCTGACTCTCATTTTTCGCCACTTGGGCGCTGTACCCGAAATGGCCGGATCGCCCTCCGCTTGCTCGGTCACTGACCGGCCTGCAGCCGGGATTCTGCCCTGCCATGACGTTCGGCATGGTCCGACTGCCCTGGTGAATCAGCCTTCCGCGACCCTGCAGCGTGTACCCCAGTGCACTCGGCATCCCGACGCGAGGCTCGGACAGTAGGGACCCGACAGCAGGGCATCCCGTTCGGCCTGTCTTGAACTGGCCGTGGAACCAGCAGAGTTGAGCCACTCAGGTTGATCGACTGTCAGTGGCGGCCGCCAGCATGGCAGAGATCGCGGGGAACTTACGAGCCCTTGGGGGAGGACCACATGCCAATTGTCCGGCCGTACGTGCGCTCCGACGGAACGCCAGTACGCGGGCACACCCGGTGGGCGCCGGGTGCGCGGCGGGAGATGACCGTCTTCGCCGTCTTCTGCCTGGCAGTACTCGGCTTCGGCAACACCTCGACCGCGGACGGAACGGACAGCCAGTCGCCCACGCCCTCGGTGACTTACCCGATCCGCTTCGACCACACCACCAACGACGCTCCACGGGTGGCTGTCCCGCACCCGACAGTGTCGTACCCGATCAGGTTCGACACGCCCACGCCACGAACGGCCGCGCCCGCACCGAGCGTGTCGTACCCGATCGACCTCTCTGCCCTGGGAGGTGGGCGATGACCCGGCGCCCGCCCGCCAGGCGACGGACCACCCGGCGCCCCAGCCGCCGGCGCAGCCGGCAGGACGCACCGATCACCGTCCTGGCCGTGGTCGCTGTGGCAGCGGTCGGCCTGGTGGTGATGGTGGTCAACTGGCTGCTCGCGCACTGGTGGCTGCTGCTCGTTGGGGCCGTCTTCGCTGTCCTGGCCGGCATCGGGTGGTGGCAGCAGCGGACCCAGCGTGTGCAGTGGGAGCAGGCGCGGGCGCGTGCCCTGCGCTATGGGCTGGCCCAGCTGGATGCGCTCTCCCACCGGCAGTTCGAATACGCCGTCCGCGACCTGATGAACCGGGATGGCTGCGCAGACGCTGTCCAGGTCGGCGGGCAGGGCGATCTGGGGGCCGACGTGAAGGCGACCGACCCGCAGGGCCGGCGCTGGGTGATCCAGTGCAAGCACCGCCGGCACGGTGAGCGGGGCGCCGCGGTGGGCACCCCGGATCTGCAGGTCCTCAATGGGACGGGCCGCCCGGTCCACAAGGCGGATGTCGTGGTGATGGTGACCAACGGCAGGATCTCCCGGCCCGGTCGCGTCTTTGCCCGGCAGCAGCGGTTGCACCTCGTCGACCGCCAACTGCTCGGTTCCTGGGCCGCGGGATCGCGGCCGCTGTGGGAACTGCTGCCCGCGCTTCCTCCGCCCCGCAAACCCTCCCAGCTCTCCTGAGTCCCCCCGCTCCTGCAAAGATCGCAAGAAGATGTGCGGCCGGCTTCCGCCCGAAGCACTTCGGGAAGCCGACCGTCCGTTTCTCGGACTCACCGGACGGGTTCAGGTGAGGCGTGCCGGGTTGTGGAAGTCGCGGCGTGCGAGGGTGTGATGCTCTTCCGGTGGGCCAGCGGGCGGTGGAACCCGATTCCATCTACAGGATGTCGTGACGCTCTCGGCGACTGGGCGGAGGTGCTTATGACAGCCAGGCGCAGCCGCCTCTGTGCGGGTGGTGGAGGTATTCCGCGGGCACGTGAACGCAGCGTGGTGGTGCATCCACGTAGGCACGTATGCGGGCAGCGCCCTGGCAGTCCGTTGTGTGCGTTGATCCGGGGGAAGCCGGCGTGTGCCGGTTGAAGAGGCGTTACCGGTCGCAGTGGAGCGCGGCCTGCGTACCGCAGTCGGTGCCGGGGCAGCCGTCAGTCGGGGATCCACCGGACGCGGTAGCGGGCCTGAAGCTCTTGGGCCGACATGCCGCGTCGTTGTGCCCGCTCCCGTTCGTCGGCGACCCGCTGCGCGTCGTCAGGTTCGTTGCGGGACAGCGCAACGTCGACGGCGAGTTCGGGTGGCTCCCAGTCAGTGTGGGCGTCCTGGGGCGGACCGAACGGGGCCGGGCCGATGCCGGAGACGCCGACGAGGTCGGGCGGTCCGCTCGTGGCCATGAAGGTGCCGGACCGGCCATCGGAGAGGGTCAGCAGGCCGGGGGCGGCATCCCGCAGATCGTCATCGGTGTCTGTGTGAAGGCTTCCCACCCAGGTGGTGTGACGGTCGTAGGTGAAGCCTGGCACCGTCTCGGGATCGAGCTTGAGTACCAGGGCGGCGACGACCGGAACATCGCGCCCGTCGGCGAGCGTGACCATTCCTGTGCCCACGTAGCGGGTCTTGCCATCTTCCCACGGCATCGCGACTTTCCTGCCTTGCTCCCGCAGCGAGTGTGGACCGCGATCGTTCCGCATCGGTTGGCATGGCGGCAACCCGATCGCAGCGCGTGCCGTGGTGAAGCCGATGACTCGGACATCCGCACACCCGTGCGCCGGCGCTGCGGCCGGCCCGGGCGGAACTGCCACAGCGTCACATGTTTAGGCGCCTGGCACTGTGACCGTAGAAGTTCGCTGGGTCGGTCGTTGTGGCGCTGAGAAGCGCGGTGCCCTTAACGGCTCAGGCCCTGACGGCGTGCTCTTCGTGATCGGCTGGCACTGTTCAACCTTGCCGAATCGACGGATGAGCCAGCGCCAGCCGGGGTACGGTGTTGTCCAGTCAGGCCCGGGCCGTCGTTCGCAGCGATGGCACCAGCCGACCCCATCAACTTCCTTTCCACCGCCCGGGGATGCGCTCGTACCGCGTCAACCAGCGGGTATCCCATTTCCGTGCCCGGCACGCCCGCCGTTCGGGCCGTGCACGGACATGCCATGTGGAGACTTCGCTATGACCGCATTGCCCCGTACAGCCCAGGCCGTCGACTTCCTGTGCGAGCACACCCCCAGCAAGAGCCGCGTGATGGCCCTGCTCGACCACGACCACGGCCCCCGTTCCCTGGCTGCGGTCCTGACCTGCAAGGAACCCGACCACGCGCACGAGGCCGTCGACATCCTGCGCCGTGTCCTGGCCAGGCGCGAGGCCACGTGCGCCGACGACGAACTGCGGGCATTGACCGCCGTCATGCCCGACGCGCCGGCCGGCTCGCTGCGCCAGGCTGTCACCCACGCCGCGACCGGCACTTGGCCGACCGGCCCTGGAGTGCTCTACGAAGTCGTCGAACCCGAAGACCCCGAATCCGACGGTGCGCAGGATGCCGCGCCCGTGCCGTTCGAGCCGTCCAGCCACCCGCGGCTCAAAGACCTGCCGGGGAAGGTCGTACGGATCGCCCGCCTGTATGAGTTCCATGTCACCGACGAGGACGCCCTGATCCGGGCCGCCACCGATCGCGGATGGCAGCCTTTGCAGGCAACCGACCTGGGAGACGACGACCCGCGTGACCTCGTCGGCGCCGCCATGACGCTCACCGACGATCTGAATGTCCCCGGCGCACAGACCCTGGAGGACCAGAGCGTCGCCGAAGTCCTCAGCCCCGAGGACGGGGACGAACTCGCCGACTGGAACCCGTCCCCGGTGGCGATCCGGTTCCACCACGGATGGCGGCTGCGCTACGAGCGCAGCCGCCCCGCTGCCAAGACGCCGACACCGAACTTCGCGGCGCTGTTCCCAATCCGCGAGTGCGACTGCGCCGGCAAGTCGGAAGACTGCGAGACCTGCGGATGGCAGCTGACCCCTCGCACTGCTGACCTGCTGAGCACGGCCCTGTCTGTCCTCGCAGACCAGGCCTTCGACGACGCCGCGCGGCTGGGCGATCAGTACCTGCCGGACGCTCACTCCACCGGCTGGGCCGTCTTCGACCGTCTCCCCCCGCTGACCCGGTCCGCTGATCACCGCTGGCGTCGACGGATGGCCAGGGCCTTCGACGACCTCGCTGACGACCTGAACAAGGGCCGCTGGCCCGAACCCACCTGCACCGCCGAGGAAATGGCCCTCCACCTGGCCATCGAGGACGCCCCCACCTACCTTGAGGACCGGCTCGCGGACGATGAACACCACACCCTGCCCCGGCACGAGGACGACTACAGCTGGGATGCCTGCTCCGACCTCCTCTTCCAAGACCACGACGTATTGATGCTCTTCGACGCCTCCCTTGCCGGGATCGAGGCGCCCGGCAACCCGGCGAACCAGCGCCTGGGAGCGGGGGACCTGCGTGTGGACTCCTGGTTTGAGCCCTTCGACAACGGTGTGGCCCGCAATCCGCAACGAGGCTTTCGCCGATAGCAGACCCGCAGTTTTCTCCGGCCTCCAGCCCGTTTCCAGCCCCGCGCAGCCGGCCGCACCGGCCCTGTCGCGGTGGCATGCCGCCACCGGTGGCCGCGCGCATGCATCGCTTCCGTGGGTCATCCGCTGGCGTCGTCGCTGTCCCAGTCGATGGTGCGCCGGTATTCGGGGTGGTTTTTGTCCATCTGGATGGCGGCGTGGATGGGCAGGGGGTGGCGGGTGCGGTGTTCCCAGGCCAGGGCGTGGTTGCACAGCCTCGCGGCCGTCAGGGCGTAGGGGAGGGCTTTCGCGTTGTCGGGGTGGTGGATGACAGCGATCTCGGTCGCGGTGAGGTTGAACCAGGTCTCGCCCTGCTGCTCCTTGTCGTCGCACGCCCAGCGCCCCTGCGTGCGGCCTGACTTGGCCGAGGGGGTCTTGCCGTCCATCTGGTGCGGGCGGCGGCTCATGAGGAACGTGGTGGCGGTGCCGTCGAGTTGGAACAGTGCGTTGCTGGTCTTGTCGCCGTCGCTGACGTTGCCGTCCTCGTCGATCTCGTGGAAGAGCGCGGGCAGCGGGATGCTCGGGTCGGCGCTGGAGGTGGTGCGGATGACCGCTTGCGGCCGGTGCTCGGGAGCGAGGGTGGCGCCGGGCAGTGCCGGCCTGCCGTTGGCCAGACCGTCGTTGTCGGGGAGCAGGTCGGCGTTCTTGTTCGCCAGCAGCGGCCAGACGGGCCGGGTGGAGTCTCCTGAGACGTAGAGGACGTAGCCGCACTCGAGGTGCCGGCTCAGCTCGTACAGGGCGTGGTCGATGCGGCGGGGCAGGGTGTCGTCGCCGCGGCTGCCCTCGGGGATGGGGTGGCTGCGCGACAGCGCCTGGGCGCGGGCGTAGTTGAACCAGCCTCCGCTGCCGCCTCGATGGGCGGGCAGGTAGGCCAGCGCCTTCCAGTGCCCGCCGACCGGCACGAACGCGGTGAGGATCCACATGAGCTTGGGTTCCTCGGTGCGGTTGACGTGCCTGTCGCCGAGCTGGGCGCGCATGTGCAGGCCGAGGTGGGCGACGCGGTCCTTGAGGCCGCCTCCGGTGGAGATCGCGCGGGTCAGGCGGGGGTGGACCAGGCCGGCGGAGCGCAGCATGTCGCCGATGGCGTGGTGGCCGGGGAAGTCCGCGGCCAGCTCCATGCCGAGGGCCTCCAGCGGGGATGCGGCCTCGCGCTCCTTCTTCTTCGAGCGCCGCTTTCTGGTTTCGGGGGTGAGGAACTGGGCGAGTACGCCGTGACGGGCCAGATGCCGGGAGACCTCCGGCTTGGCATCCAGTGCGTAGGGGTCGACGGCGCCTTCCTCCTCGCGGCGCGCGGCGCGTCGCCGGCGGCCCCACTCCTTGGCGTCGTACTCGGTCTCGACCAGGGCCACGACCCCGGTGTCCTCGGCTGCGAGACCGGGCAGGGCGTCGGTGAGCTCACCGCGACGGTCATGGTGCTCGCTGTGGCACAGCAGCTGAGGGGCCCGGTGCAGCAGCACCTCGGTGTGGCAGCCGAGTTGAACGATCTCGTCGTCAGGCATGCCGTCTGCGAGGTCGGGCCGACCGAAGTGGTAGGCCAGCAGACGCTGCATGCGGGTGCGCATCTCCTGGTGCTGGTACAGGGCCAGGACGCGCAGCTTCGAGCAGCCCGCGGCGGCCATGATGTCCTTGAGATCGGTGTCGTCGAGCAGCGTGGCGTCACGGCCGTACTCGGTCTTGCGGGGAGCCACCGAGAGGACCTTGGCAACCTGGGTGCCGCTGACGAGGTCCTGGCCGGTGACGGCGGACAAGTGCTCGGCGAGGGCGGTGACGGTGTGCAGGCCGACGCCCTTACCGAGAGGGAACGATTTCGAGAAGGGGATGAGCGCACGGAAGTCGCCGGGTTCGCCGGACAGATCCATGGCGCTGACGGGCAGGAACTCGGTGTCCTTGGGGCCGCGGGGGAACACCGGCTCGTCCATCAGCCGCACCCACGCGTCGAGAGCCAGACGGCTGGTGTGCTCGAGGTGGGTGTACTTGCCTTTGCCGCCCAGGTTCAGGCAGAGCAGCGGGCGGCTGGGGGAACGAGGCGCCCACCACGCGGTGCGAGCGCTGTTGATCTGATTGCTCAGCCGGGAAACCCGAGGCGTCATGACCACCAGCGGTACAGGAAGCGAGTGCAGCGACTTCATCGCTACCTCCACCCGCAGCGCGGCGTAGTGCCGCCGGATCTTCCACTCCTCCGGCTCCTGGGCCTCCTCGGCATCCCTCTCGAGGCTGTCGTTCTTCTTGTCCTTGGCGGGGCGGGCGTCGAGCCAGTTGTTCGACCACAGGTGCTCGGCGTCCCAGACCATGACGTTGTTCTCGGTGTCCGGGCGCAGCGCGATGATGCGGCCGTCGACCGCCAGGCCGGTCCCGGCCACCACCGAGGCAAGGTTCCAGCCGGCCGCGTCCCACACCCAGCCGTCCGCGTCCACGGCGTGCGGGCCGAGGCGTACGTGGTCCCACACCGCCACCTCTTCGGGCTCCACCGAGGCGAACAGATCGGCGAGGTCACTGTTGTACGCCAGAGAGATCTCGTCTGCCGGCGTCTGCAGCAGGGCTTGCTCCCACAAGGCCACCGCGGCCCGCAGATGCGCCGGTGACAGCCTCTGGGACAGGACGAGGAACTGGGGCGGCTTGCTCTTGCTGGTCGGGTTGAGTGTTGCGCTTGTGGCACCGCTGGCTCGCAGCACCATCAGCAGTCCGGCATAGGGCAGGTTGGCCTCCGACCCGGTCTTGCCGCGGTAGACGGCACGCAGCCTCTTCCACTCATGCTCGATCTTGTCCGGGAAGCGGTACAGCCACACGGTGCCCATCAGCGCGCTGGTCAACGGCGCGGCCAGCATGGACATGCGGGTGTCATTCGACGGCATTACTGGGGTCCTTGAGCATCCGGGGTCGGGGCGGGGATGAGAGTGACGGGGTTGGGCAGCAGGTCCTCGCTGTGGGCGAGGTCGAGCCAGGCGGTGAGGGTGGAGCCGTAGACGCGGCGCAGGATCTCCTGCTCGTCCGCATCCAGCTGGCCGTAGTAGGAGCGCAGCAGCCGGGGGAAGTCGCAGCCCAACTGCTGGTTGAAGAAGGCGTGGTCGACCAGGTAGAGCTCGACGGGGGTGCCACCGCGGCGTGCGCGCCCGGCCAGCTGGATGAGTTCGACGAGGATGCCCGCCAGGATCTCGGTCTTGAGGAACTTCGGCATGCGGGAGAACCGCGGGTCGGTGCGCAGCAGCAACTCCCGCTGGCGGACGGCGGCGGTGCGCTGGGAGGCGAGCATGCCGGCGGGATCGGCGCTGACGGTGCCGGAGGCGATGCCGCAGGCGTTGATGCTCGCGTACATGACGGCCGGCTCGTGCAGGTGCGTGAGGGGGCGCACGCCCACCCACACGGAGGCGAGCGCCGAGCGGTCGGTGCGGGGGATGAGGATGTTCAAGCCGCGGGAGACCACCGACAGCGGCGCGCAGACCACCTTCACCCGTGGGTGGGTGGCGGGCAGGTCCTCGAGTTCGTCGATGGTCACCCGCACCACGCCCTCGGGCAGATTCACGGCCTTCCCGGAGGGGGTCTGGTTGCTGCTGACGAGGACCGCGACCCATTCGGGGCGGCCGCACGCGGCCGCGATCCCGGCGGCCATCACCGCCGCGTGGAAGTAGGAGTTCCCGGCCAGCAGTGCCAGCTCCCGCAGCGGGTCGTTGCGGGCGATCTTCTCCAGGTGTGACGACATCTGGGTGTGCCACAGCCGTTCGGCCAGCTTGCGCAGCTCGGAGGGTTTGCGTTTTTCCTCCACGCCGCCGATCGAGATGGGCTGCCAGCCCAAATCGGTGGACGACACGCTCCCGGCGTGGGCGGTGACCGCGCCGGGAGCGGCGTCGGTCATCACATAGGCGGGCAGGGTGTGCACGTGCTGCAGGGCGGCCTTGGGGAAGAACGCGGTGGCGGACAGGCCCAGGACGCTGCGCCGTACTCCGGCGGTGGCCAGCGCGACGGTGTCGCCGAGGCGGACGGTGGAGGTGTGCGGGTCGCCGCCCAGGGACTGCAGCGAGAGGCGGCCGGTGCCGCTGGCGTTCTTGTCGAGCTTAAATCCGTACAGGTTCTGTCCGAGCGGCCCGTAGGGGATCGGCTCGTCGCGGGGGAGCAGCCCCATGGTGGAGACCAGGTCGGTGGCCGCGTTCAGCTGCCCGAGCAGCGGCAGGATCGACCACTTCAGTGTGTGGAGCTCGTTGTGGAGCGCACCGAGCCAGGCCCGCACGAGGAGATCGTTGACCACAGCGGCGCGTTTGGAGGCGGGCACGTTGAACGGCGCGTCGGCCAGGATGCGGGCGATGGAGTCCTTGAAGACCGCAAGCTTTCTGCTGCGGCGGGTGCCTTTGACCTTGCCGGCCAGGGCCTGGCGGATCTGATCGGCGAGCGGCTGCCAGCCCGCCAGCAGCTCGGCACCGGACCGCTCGCCCGGGAAGAGGGCCAGGTAGGCCTGGTGCACCGCTTCGGTGATCTCAGCGTCCGCAGAGGCGCCGGTCAGGACACGGCACAGCTCGGCATCCTTCTTGCCCACCATGTACCAGCCGGAGCCCGGGCGATTGTGGCGCTCTTGCTCGGAGTCCAGGTAGAGGTGCCCGGTAAGGACGTTGTCCAGGAAGGTTTCGCTGAGCCGGCGCGCCTCCATCAACGGGCCGGTCACCAGCAGGTTCTCCAGCGCCGACAGGCCGCCTCGGTGCCGGTCGACCTCTTCCAGCCGCCCTGCGTGGCCCCGGCCGCGGCTGATGAGGGTGAACTCCTGCGCGCCCTGCGTGCACCAGGTCGACTGGAAGGCGTCGACCTCGTCGATGATGACGACGCGGCAGCGCCGCAGCACGAACTCCAGCACGCTCATGTCATGGACGATCCGCTCGCCGTCCACCTCGACGGGCACCTTGCAGCGTCCACGGATCAGGTTGTGGTGGTTGGTGACGATGATGTCGGCATCGGCGGCCTGCCGGATGTGCTCGAAGCGCCGACAGACGCCCATGCGCGGGCACAGGTGCTTGCCGGCGTGCTCCGGCTCGACGGGACCATCGACCCACTCCAACTGGGCGCAGGGAAGCCTGGTGCGGTCCAGCCGTGGGCCGTCCACCTGCCAGCTGGTCATCTCGCAGCCGCCGGCGAACTGCTCGAAGCGGTCCTCGCGGCCCTGGGCGAATGCGAGCGCTGCCTGGCCGTCGTGGCGTGAGGACGCCACCCACGACACCACCCGCAGCGGCTTGCCGGCCCGCTCGGCAGCGTCCCGTACAGCGGCGGCCGTCTCCTCGACCAGCCCATGGTCTGCGGCCAACTGCTCGGCGGTCCCCAGGCCTTCACGGATGCGGCCCACCACGATGAGGACCGGGCCCTGACCGCTGGCGGCCAGCAGGTGCGCCGCATCCCGCATCAGCACGCTCTTGCCCACTCCGGTGGGCGCATTCAGCAGCGTCATCGGCCCCGCGGGCAGCCGCAACTCTGCCGCCGTGCGTCCGTACGCGTCGGTGAGCCGGTCGAAGAACCCCTGAAGCAGACCGGGTTTCCACCCGAACTTCTCCGGCAGGGCAGTTGCCTGGCCCACCACGCGGTCCATCACCGCTTCCCGCGGCAGCCTCACCTCCTCAAGGAACGGCTCGGTGCGCAACCGGACCGGGGCCACGAAGGCGTCCTTCTCGCTGGCAGGAATCTCCACCGTGTACAGACGGTCCCGCCCGAAGGTCCACAGGCCCTCGCCGGCCGTCGGCAGTGCCCTCTGGAGCATGGCCCGGTACTCCTCGGCCTCCTGGACGAGATGCTCGGCCAGGACGAGGGGCTCTTGCGCGTGGCAGGCCACCAACCAGTGGGTCTCGTCTGCGTTCGATTCCCCCGGAATCCGGAACAGCGCAGTGGGAGCCACCGCGTATTCCAGGGCCGCCTCGCGGAAGGTGTCCGGCTGGGCCAGGTCCCCCTCCTGCTTGAGCGCCTGCCACAGCCGGCCCACCAGCTCGTACTCGGCGCGCGGCAGCGACAGCCACCGTCCCCATGCATCGGTGCGCCGGGCGGCGAACATCTGCGCGAAGTCCAGCGGCACACCGCGACGGCCATCGACGGTCCCGAATGCGAAGTACTGCTCGGACAGGGCGAGATACGCCGCAATGGCGCAACGCTGCAACGCCTCACGGACATCGCCGCTCTTCACGACTCACCCCGGCACCAGCGAAGAACCTTGGCGACGAAGTCCTTGTCGGTCGTCACTTCAAGGTCCGGCCGCCCGGCAAGGCGCGCCTGCAGCAGCGGAAGGTCGGACCGCTGCCGGTGGGGGACCACGATCGTCAGCGGCACCGCTGCGCCCAGCACGGGACGCTCCAGCAGGGCGTCGGCCAGGGCCCCGAAGGACCGCCAGGCCTTCGCATCCACCCGCCACTGCCTGGCCACCAGCGGCTCGGCGGCCGTGATGCGCAGGTCGTAGCGGTCACCGCCGGGGTACATGAGGACGTCGAGACCGGCGATCCCCGTCAGCGCATCCCGGATCGCGAATTCCATGCGCCCCGGCAGGGTCATATACCGCCACACCGTCCGGGAGACGGCCAAGTAGTCGCCGGCGGCGGGGAAGCCCTCCACGCGACGGGCTGAGCCACCGCCGCCCTCCAGGACCGGAGGGCCACTGCCGCCCCGCACCTGGCGGTAGGTGTACTGCACCCCCTCCAGCAGATGGGCGTCGCACGCCACGGCGAAGACCCCCTGCCCGGCGGGCTGCGCGCGCATCGGCCAGGCACAGGCAGGACACGGGAAGCACCAGCCCGCCGCGTTGCACCACGGCCAGGACGAGACCGGCTCGAAGAACCCGAACCGCCCCCACAGCCCGTCCCACTTCTCCCAGAGCACGCCCTGCTCCGCCACCGGATCACTCGCCAGCAGCTCGCGCACCTTCGCGTAATCGTCCGGCGGAAGGCGCCGGATCTCCGCGTACAGCTGCTGCTCCTCCTGCTCGGCACGCAAGCGCGCCCAGGGCCAGTACTCCATCAACGCCTGCTGAGGCACGAGGTGTTCGCGGCCCAGGTCCTCCACTGCGTCACACAGCAGACCATCCCGGTCCAGCAGCTTCACCTCGCCGAGCGGGTCACCGTCCTCGCAGCAGGCGGGCAGGAGAGGCGCGAGCCCGTGGCGCAAGCCGCGCCGCAGCGCGCGCATATCCACGGCGGCGGCTGCGCCGGCGCCGTGTGCCGAGCGCAGAACTCCCAGACAGTCGATGAGGCGAGCTGCTCGCTGGCCCGGATCGCCTGTGCGGTCCGCTTCCGCGACGGCGGCAGCGCAGCACGCGGTCAGCGCCAGGTCACGGCGCCATCGGAGGGTGTTCCGTTCTACGAGACCCATAACGGTTAAATAAGCGAAAAAAAGAATAAACCTCGCA
This sequence comes from Streptomyces sp. NPDC045022, assembly GCF_056432605.1. NCBI lineage: Bacteria > Bacillati > Actinomycetota > Actinomycetes > Kitasatosporales > Streptomycetaceae > Streptomyces > Streptomyces sp. NPDC045022. The sequence continues at coordinate 43,229 of NZ_JBWKIR010000031.1, read as the reverse complement.
TACAGTGCCGATGGTGATCGCCAAGACCGCCCCATCGGCCCAGCAGGACGCCCCCTCACGTGAGACCACCGAGCACTGGCTATGGGCCGCCGCCCCGGACACCTCCCTGACCGAGGACGATCACCCCTGGAGCGGCAAGTGGCTCTGGTTCACCCCGCTCAGCCTCCTTGACCGCTCCTGGGCCACGATCCGCACCGCAACCGAAGACGGCCTTCTCGGCTACTGCAGCAAGGCGGCCACGCTCCTCAACACCCGCACAAAGAGCGACGACACCCGCCGCCCCATCTGCGTCTATACCCGAGACTGGCGCAACATCGACGACGTCCAACGCGTCCTGACCAACCTGCGGGCCCTCGGCATCGTCGACGTCCTGCTCTACAAGACCGACAGCGACACCCGCAAAGGCCGCTACGGCACCGGCGCCAGCACCTTCGTAGCGCCCGCCACCAAGATGAAACTGGTCATCCCCAAACGCACCCGTGAAGCGCTCGAGCACCAGCACGCTGCGCGAGCCCAGGCCCGCAGGACTGCCGCGGCGCGCAGAAAGGTTCCAGTGCCGAAGCGCACCTGAGCAGGCGGCCTGTGCTCCCGTGTTGAGAGAACAGGCGTCGCGCCAGGGGCCGGCCACACAGCGGGCGAAACCTCCGACATCACCGGCATCAGCGCTGCCGTTTCCCTGCTGCGCAGGGCGGGCGGTCGCTACGCACAGCTCAAGGGACGAGGACGCCAGCGGGCAGGGACAGGTCGAGCCGGGGCAGGCGTCCGGCATGCGCGCGCAGATGCCGGGCTTCGGCGACCATGACGGGAGCGAACATGCCGTCCTCAGGCCGGTGGGGTGTCAGACGGTGGTGGGCGCGGGCGGCGGCCAGCAGCGGGCGTGCCCAGGCAGGGATGGCGTGCAGAGGGCAGTACCGGTGGCCGACTCCGTGGAGCTTGATGGCGGAGATGTCGCTGGTGATGTCGAGGTCGCGGGTGAAGCGCAGGCTGCCCAGGCCGGCCCGGGTGAAGGCCAGCACGCTCAGTGCTCCGGCGATGAGCGGGTGTGCGAGAGCGGCCAGAGCGGCGGCCTCCGCGGACGCGATCTCGATGGCAGGGGCGGCCTGGACCAGCTGCGCCGTTGCCATCGCGCCGGTGCAAGGGGGAGCCGGCCGCCCGGGCTTCAGCGACGCCGACCGAGTCTCCTGCGGCTGCCGGGCGGGTGACTGCCCCGCAGCCACCGCGGCTGGCCCCGCCATCGGTGCAGCGGGAGGGAAGGACGGGCGCGCGGGTATCGGTCCCGGCTCGGCGAGCAGGGCCTCGAACTGGTCCCGGCCGCTGATACAGCGCTCCACGCGGGCCAGCGCCGGCGGCAGTGCGCGCGGGGCCTTCTGCCACAGCAGGGTCAGCTGAGCTCCCGTCACCTCGCGCCAGGCGAGCAGCTGGTCGATGCGTCGGATCGTCAGCAGATGGGCCCGGGGGACCACAGCGTGCCGCACCCCGGTCGCGACACCCCAGGCAGCCGCGGCGAGCCAGGCCGCGTTCACCGAGTCCAGCCACACATCGGGGGAGTGGGGTCCGGGGGCCAGCCGTTTGCCCAGCGCATACAGCATGTCGTGCGCCAGCGCGGCCGGGCTGGAGCTGGCCGGTGTCGGCTGCACGGTGATGCGGCCTTCCCCGGGCCGGTGGGCCTGCAGCGCCGCCCGGGTGTAGAACAGGTCGTCCCGTTCGTCCACCACGATCGTCACGTCGCCGTAGACCACGGCCACCGCCTCCCTTCCGGCCGCGCACCGCACAGACTTGCCCCGGACGCAGAGATGCCAGGCTGGTCTGTGCGCTGCGCGAGGTTGTTGGCGGCGGCCCGTGCTCGCCGGGCCGCCGCTGATGTGTGGCCGTTGCTACATGCCGCCCAGCTTGCTGTACACCCAGTTGACGAGGTCCTGCCTGACCTCGGTCAGCCCCTTCATCTTCATGCCGTTGAGCATGTGCTTGGTGATGGTGGCCCAGTTGCGGAAGTTGCCGTGCGCCGCGGCCCGGTCGATGTTGCGGATCATCTGCGGGGCAACCCCGGCCCACAGCGAGTGGAACGCCGGCAGCGTGGCGACGACCTCGTCCTCGGGCATGCGCGTGAACTTCTGCCAGATGAAGATCCGCGACGCCAGCATCGGTTCACGCTTGAGGACCTTGTAGCAGTTGTCGCCGCCGGCGAAGATCACCGCGATGTCGGTGTTGCGGTCGTCCCACAGATGGCGCCAGTACTCGAACGAACTGCGGCCCATCCACTGGGCCTCGTCGCACACCAGCACGCGGAACGTCTGCGACAGCGTCTCCTTCAGGAGCGTGTCGAATTCGATCGGCCGGGTCGGCGGTTCCCCGGGCAGCCCCAGGGCGTGAAACAGTCCGTGGCGGATGTCGCGGGGCGTCGGCCCCGAGCGCAGCTCCAGGCGGTAGGTGTTGTCGGGGGCGATCTTGCGCAGCGCCGAGTTCACCGACATCGTCTTGCCGTACCCGGCCGCTCCGTAGGCGACCATCATGGCCTTGGCGTCGATCGTGGCCTGGACGTCATCCAGGGTCGTCATGAGCGTGTCGGTGGCCACCAGATGTGCATCCAGGCGGTGGAAGTGATCCTCGTCCTCTGCGGGCAGCCTGCCGTAGTCCATGTCGCCGCTCACGCGTTCTCCTCAGGGGTGTCGTCTCCCCGCCCGTCCGCGGCCGGTGGGACCGGGTGCGCCCAGCCGTCCGGGACGGGCTGGTGCGGGATGTAGCCGGGATCGGCCCGCCGCAGGCCCGTGGCGTCCGATGCGGCAAGTTCGGCTTCGGCCTCCGCCTCGGTCAGCGCACCCAGACGCTCGGGTGGGGTGGCGGTGGTGACGGCCTCGAAGCGCTCGCGGCGCAGCCGGGCGGCGGCCTTCATGTCCGCGCGAAGCCGCCGCGCCTTGGCGGTGCGGGCTTTGCGGACCTTGTTGACCTGCTCCTCGCTGGCCGCCTCGGCCAAGACGGCGCTGCCCAGGTGTACGCCGTCCAGGCCGAAGACCTCGATGGTCATGTCGTGGTGGGGCAGGTGGCGCACCGCGACGCGGACGCCGGCCTGGCCGACCATCCAGGGGGCGATGTAGTGGCGGTTGCGCCACTGCACGCCCTGCGTGGTGATGGTGCGGGTGCGCCCGTCGTCCTCGAGCCCGAAATGGGCCAGCTGTTCGGCGGCAACGTCGTGCAGGGGGGTGGGGTCGCACGACCACGCCTGCATCGGGGTGCGGCCGCCCAGCGCCCTGGGCTGGTGCTCGGTGTTCCACCAGTGCACCCACTTCAGCAGCAGCTCCACGAACGCCTCGAAGGAGAGCGCGGGCTCGTCCGGATCCGCGGTGCGCCCGCCGGTGAGCGTCTGCCGGTGCACATAGCGTGGCATGGAGACGAACAGCATGTCCTCGACCGCACCGTTGAGCGCCTCGATGGTGCCCTTCAGATGCGGGCTGTAGGCCGGAAGGTCGACGACGGGCACGGCGAAGGCGCCCAGGGCCGAGGCGACGGTGGCACACAGGAACTCTTTGCCGCGGTCCACCCGGATCAGGCCGGGCAGGCCGCCGGCCGGCCCGAAGGGCTCGGCTCGGTCCAGGGCCATCCGCAGGGCCGCCAGCACCGCATCCGCGCTGGGTGCGTGGGGGGTTACGGCCACGCCCGTGATGACTTTGGTGTGGCAGTCGATGAACCAGGTCACCCAGGGCTGCACGAGCTGGTCCTCGAGCAACACCCGCACGGGCACACACTTGTGATCGCCTTCCCAGGCGGCGTTGCGGTGTGTGGCAGGGCGCTGCCCGAACACGTCGAAGGCACGCCGGGCTGCCTCCCCCTTGGCGAGCCCGGCCCGCTCCCCGGGCGTCAGGTCCCGCCGCAGAGCCCGGTGGATCGTCGACAGCGACGGGGCTGCAGGCAGCCGGGGATCGTCCAGGGCCCGCTGCTGCAGCTCACGGTGCACGGCCGAGGCGTTGCCTCCCCACAGCACCAGCAGCCGCCGCAGCTCCGGGGTGACGCTGAACCGTGTCCGGGACGCCGCATCGACGTGGCCGGTGGCGCGCGCTGTGGCGATCCACCGCCGCACTGCCCGCTCCGAGCGGCCCACGGCCGTGGCGACCAGCTTCACGTGCGCGCTGGTCAGCTCGCCGCTCTGGTCCAGCGACAGCAACCGCGGCAGCGCGGCCAGCCGCCCCGAGCGGGCGGTGAAAACCGCTTTGTCGGCATCCTGCGTGCCGGCGGAAGAGTCATTCATATGGTCTGTGTTCCTTACACGGATAGGAATCGCGGAAGCATCACAAGTGCCGTGTTTCCTCAGGGAGTTGACGGTGTCCGGGAAGGACGGTGCGGGCGCCGCAGGCCGTCAGGGCCGTGAGACGGCGTCATGCCAGGGGAGGCGGGCACGGCGGAAGCCGTCAGCCCCCACCGGGTGCGAGCGTCAGCAACTTCGCTGGGAAGGGGGGCGTGTTCCTCGACGGCCCGGCTGCTCCAAGGAGCACGCTTGCGCCGGATACCGGGGAGGGCCCGCACAGAGGCCGTCCTGCTGCGGCGCCGTCGGGTGGACGGCTGCGGTCGGCGCTGAGCCAGTTCTTGTCAGCGCCGGACGCAGGCGCAGGGGCGCCCTGTGATGTGCTGGGAAGGAAGTGCCGGGGCGCCGGTCACCGGGTGAGCCACCGGCGCCCGAAAAGGCTGTTAGAGGACCGGGAGGTGGGCTTCTCGGCGACTGTGGGTGACCGGTTTGGTACTGCTCAGGTGTTTTCCAGCAGGCGCCGGATCCCGTCGTGGATGACTGCGGTGTGTTCTTGCGGTGTGAGCCAGGCGGCCGTGGAGCCCTGGTCGGTCTTGTTGACGAGCAGGACGTCGTCGACGGCATCAGCCACCGGGAACAGGTGGCTGATGACGATGACCCTCGTGTCCCGGGTCACGCTGTCGCTAAGGACGGCGAGGGCGTCGCCCAGGCGGGTGCTGTCCAGCGAGCCGAAGCCTTCGTCCAGGAACAGGCTTTCCAGCTTGTTGTGGCTGGTGTTGTGGAGTTCGACGAGCGCCAGCGCCAGCGCGAGAGAGGCCTGGAAGGTCTCTCCGCCGGAGAGGGTCTCCGGTTCGCGCGCGTGATTGGTGGCGCGGTCAACGATCTGGAAGTCCTTGGTGAACTCGTACTCGCCCATGGAGATCTGCCGGAGGATCCTGCTGCCGTGCCTGATCAGCGCATGGGTGCGCTGATCGGTGAGATAGGTGAGGAACTTCCCGTCGGTGAGCTGGTCGCTCACGCTCTTCCACACCGCGGCCTGCCGGTGGGCGGCTTCGAGGGCGGTGCCCAGTGCGTCGAAGTGGGGGATTTGGGACCGTGCGGTGCGCAGATCGGCTTTGGCCTTGTCGTGCGCGCCCTCCGCTTGGATTGTCTTGCGGCTGAGCGGGTCGAGAACGGCGGGGGCGAGCAGGTCGCTCTTCTCGGTCACGAAGAAGCCGGGGTCCTGGTCCGTCTCGTCGGCGGTGGCGCCGGCTTGGCGGATCAGCTCCTTCTCGAATGCGCGGACCTCATCGGCGGCGTGCTGTGCGGCCTGCCCGAGCGCCCCGGTCAGATGCTGATGCAGCGAGGCGAGGGCCACGCAGTAGGTGTCGACGGCGGCCAAGTCGCCTGCGTCCGGGACGGGAGGCAGGTCGGGGGATGCCTCGGCCTCGAGAAGGCCTGTGGCATCGGTGGCCGTGTCCGCCCAGCGCTCCAGCTGCTTGATGAGATTGCGTGCGGGGGTCTCGACTGTGCGCCGGCGGCGTGCGTCCAGGGCCTGCAGGTTTTCGCTGTGCAGTGTGAGGGCCTGCCGGGCGTCGTCACGCTCCACTGTCCTCTGCTCGAGTTGTTCGAGGCGCCGGCCGGCTCCCTCCTGCGCGGAGGCGATGTCCTGCAGAGAGAGCAGTTGTGACGGGGAGGACTGGGCGGGGCGGATGGAGGGCGGCAGTTCGCTGACCTCCTTCAGCAGACTCGTCAGCTCGGTCTCGTATTGCAGCTGGGTCTTGTCCAGCCGTTTGCGTTCACGCTGCAAGCGGCCGCGCTGCCGTTTGAGCTCGGCCCGGGCCGCCTCGTGCTCGGCCTGCGCCGCTCCCAGCTCCGCCTGGGCGCTCGTGTGTGCCGCGAGGGTCTCACCTTCCGCCTTGCGCAATGGCTCGGCAAGTGCTTTGACCGCACGGGTGATCTCTGCCCTGCCTACTGGTTCGCCCTCGGCAAGGGCATGCGCCTGAGCCGTCGCCTGCCGGCCCAGCGTGTCCAGGGCGGTGGCTGTGGCAGGAGCACCGGCCGGGTGCACCGCGTCCACCAGCTCCTGCACCTGGAGCAGCGCCGCGTCCATGCGCTCACGGGCGGCCAGATATCCGCGGCGGTGCCTTTCGACCTTCCGCTCGGTTCCCTTCAGCTGGGCGGCCGCCTCAGCCTTGGCCACCACCGCCGCTTCAACGGCCTTCGAGCGTGTGGTGACCCTGCGTCTGGCCTGAGTAAGCGCCTTGCCGTCCAACAGCGGCGGGGGAGTGAAGTCGCTCGGGACGGGCCGGGTGCACACCGTGCAGGCGTCCCCGGGAGCCAGACCGGAACCCGCCGCGTGGGCCGCCTCCTTGCGCTGCAGCGCTGCGAGGTCGTCCTGGGCTGATTCCAAAGCGCCGCGCAGCTTCTTCAGCTCGCTCTCCAGGCCGGCGCTGTGGCCGCGCTGTTCCTCCACCGTCTCGAGCGTCGTGCGCTGCGTCTGCAGATGCCCGGCCGCGGCGTTGGCCTCCTGCAGCGCTGCCCGGACGGCCTCCTGGATCTGGTCGGTGTGCGTGCGTGCCTCGCTCACCATGCGCTCAGCCCGGCCGGCAGCCTCGACGAGGGCCGCCTTGCGCTGCTCGTGCTCTTCCAGTTCCTGTCGTGCCTGAGTGTGCTCCTGTTCGTGCTCGTTGTACTGCTCCTGCTCCTGCTTCAGCCGCTGTTCGACGGCGTCCAGGCCAGCTGCACGCTCCGGCAGGCGCGACAGGACAGCGAACGCGCTGGACAGGGACCGGAGCGTGTCACCGGCCTGTGCGGCCGTATCCAGGGCGCCCTGCGCCGCCTCCAGTTTGGCGGTCAGGTCACGTCCGGCTGTCTCCTGTTCTGCTGCCTCAGCATCGAGTTCCCTCTTCTTCCGCGCCAGCGCGGCCATCGTGATGCTCGCATCCGCAACAGCACGCTCACGCAGCAGTCGCGCCGCTTTGTCCAAGCCCGTCTTGCGGTGCTTGTGCTGGACGGCCCGGCTCTGGGCCGCGCGCAGCGCATCCAGTCGCTCGCGCCGGCTGGCCGCGATACCCCGGGTGCGTTCCCTGTCCAGCAGCGCCTGGGAAGCGGCAGCATGAGGATCCGGCAGGAGAATCGCGCGGGCCCTGGTTCCCTCGGTGATCTGCGTATTCAGGCGCTCCAGTCGCACGCCGGCCCGCTTGCGTACACGCTCAAGCTCGTTGATGCCGAAAATGTGCCGCAGGATGTCGGCACGCATGGCCCTGGGGGCCTTGAGTAGGGTGTCGAACTTCCCCTGGCGCAGCAGGACCGTGCTGACAAAGCCGTCCCAGTCCAGCCCGATGATCCGGGTCACCGCCTGTGTCACCGCGGCCTTGCCGTCGACCTGCAAGTCGGCGCTGTCTTCGGCCAGGGGCTCGAGCAGGGCCTGCGGCCTTCGCTTGCGGTCCGCATGCAGGGTGCGGTGCACACTCCACTCGCGGCCGTTCGCCGAGAACTCGAACGCCACGCCCATGCTGGGGCATCCTTTGGCGATCAGCTCGTAGGCAGCCTTGGGGTCCTTGGACCACGAACACGTCCCGTACAGGGCGAAGATGATCGCCTCGAGGATGGTGGACTTGCCCACGCCGGTGTCGCCCAGGATGGCGAACAGACGCTTGCCGGTGAAGTCGATGCTGCAGGTGCCGGCATAGCTGCGCACTCCCGTAAGGGTGAGCCGCAAGGGCTTCACGATGCCTCCATCCCGGTGTCTTCCAGCGCGGTGTGCGACAGTTCCGCAAAGCCCCTGCTGTCCTTCGGCCACGGGCACGCCCCGTACAGTGCGAAGGCGATCGCCTTGAGGAACGCAGACTTGCCCGCGCCGGTAGGGGCAGCGATGCCAGGCAGATGCTTGCCGGTGACGTCGATGCTGCAGGCGCCGGGCTGGCTGCGCACTTCTGTAAGCATGAGCCGCACAGGCCTCACGATGCCTCCGTCCAGGGGTTCTCCAGCGCGGCGCGCAGCAGTTCCTCAGCCGGGGTCGGGGCCAGCGTCTCGTCGTCGAGTTCGTTGAGCAGGTGGAGGAACGCGGTGACGGTCAACTCCGCGGCCTCTGCGTCTACTCCCTCACGTGCCTGGTAGGCCCGGAACGCCTCGGGGAGTTCCGGCTCGTCGCCCAGGTCACCGTCCAGGACGGCTTCGGCGGCCGCTTCCCGCGCCGGGGCGGCGTTGATGAGGATCGCGTTCGGGACGATCTCGGCGATCTTCTGGCTGAGGAGCCCGTCGGGCTCCCCGCCGGTGATCACCGGCTTGAGGAAGGTCCCGTCGTACTGGTCGGCCGCGGCCTTCAACTCCTCAAGGGTCCCGCTGAAGTGGGTCAGCCGCCGGCCGCTGGAGAGCCGGCGTGGCAGTACCCGCACCGGCCGCCCCGGGTCGGCGTCGACGATCACGACGCTCTTGGTCTCGTCGGCTTCACCGAAGTCCATGGCAAGCGGACTGCCCGCGTAGCGGGCGGCGAACTTCAGGCCCTCGATGGCCTGCGGGCGGTGGATGTGTCCGAGAGCGGCGTACGACACCACCGGAAGATCTTCGGGAGGGGTCTCGAAGGCCTCGTCCACGGCCCGTTCGCTCGGGGAGGTCCTGGCGCCCGTGATGAACACATGGGCCGTGAACAGCAGGATGTCCCGGTCGGGGTCGTACCCCTCGTGCAAGGCCTCCGTCAGTTCGCCCTGCAGGCTGCGCATCGCCGCGGTGTAGTCGGCATACGACGTGCCGGAGGTGGAATCGTGCCGCCAGAACCGGTTCGGGTGCACGAACGGCAAGACAGCCAGCCGGATGCGCTGCTCACCACCACAAGCCTCGAAGGTCATCACGCCCCCGTCATGTGCCGGGCGGAGCCGGTCGACGAAGAACAGGCCTCGGCCGCAGGAGGGACCACTCATGAAGTGGAGGAACTCCAGGTAGTGGGGGGAGTCGTGGTTGCCGGCCACAACCACGGTGGGGGCGACGGCGGCGAGTTCGCGCAGGGTGCGCATGGCGCGGAACAGGTCCCGGACGGCGGGACGGGAGGAGTGGAACAGATCACCGCTGTGGACGATCAGGTCCGGCTTGCTCTCCTGGGCGATGGCCACGATCTCGGCCAAGACAGCGTCGAAGTCCTCTTCGCGTGGATGCCCGTGCAGGAGGTGGCCCAAATGCCAATCGGAGGTGTGGAGCAGTCTGCTCATGCCTTCATGCGCCCTTCTGGAAGCGAGGCGTAGGAGGGCACCGGTGGTGCCTATGAGCCCGGGACTGTACACCAAAATCACTGGAGTAAAACTGGATTTCCCGAGCAGGTGTCGGCATCCGGATGTGGGTGGGTATCTGATCGCTCTCGGTAGGTACATGCAACAGCTGCAGGAGGCGCTCCAGTGGAGCTCACGCAACACGGTACCTATCAAGTGCGCCTAGCAGGTGCGGATTTGACATCCGATCGACGCGTCTGAAACGTTCTGTGCGCGCTTACGGGATGCCTCAGGCATGGCCGGTCCGGGATCCGTGTTGACAGTCGCGAGCCCGACCGGGATGCACCTGCGTGCAACCAGGTCCGTCAGGTGCAGGCCTTTACGTAATTGCCTGGAGAAAAACTGGAATCCACGAGCGACTGCTAACATGTGCGCATGGACGAGCATCTGGTCGCTCTCGAGAAGCGCATGCAACAGCTGCAAGAGGCGATCCGGCATGCGCTCACGCAACACGACAGCGTCCAAGCGAACCGCCTGGGCGAGGAGTTGGCGCGCACTCGAGGCGCCTGGAACGTTCTGTGCGGGCTCAGTGATGTCCCGGACACGGCCCAGTCAGAGGTCCGGCCGCAACCCACGCAGGCGATCACCGAGCCGAACCAGGGTGTGCCCGTACGCGACCAGGTCCACCAGGCGCTGGCCCTCCTCACCGTCCCCGCCTCACCGAAACTGCTCAGCCAGGTCCACCAGGCGTTCTTCTCCAGCCCTCTGAACACGGCGCGCCTGACCACCCTGCGCCGCGACGAGGAACGCTCCTTCCGCTCCGCGCCCTACGGCCGCGCCTACTACATCTGCCCCGCGCTGACCTCCGATCTGCTTTCACCGGCCCGTGGGTTGCTCGCCCTGAGCACCTGGCCACTGGAGCAGCGCCTGGTGGGACCGCTCACCCAGCGCGTCCACTTCCTCACCTCGGCGCTGCGGCTCGCGGACGCCGCAGAACACCTCGCCGGCGAGGCCGGGATGCCGCAGCCCGTCCAGCGGCTCCTGCTGCACTACAGCCGCAACATCCACGGCGACACCACCCGGGGCCCGCTCGACCTGGACGCACTGCGCCGGGCCGCCGCGGCGGAACTGGAGATCCACGCCGACGACGACGCCGACACCCGTGCCGAAGCGGCCCGGCGCGCACGTCAGCAACTCGGCGACGTGGAGCAGATCTTCGGCAATGTCCTGCGCGACACCGCCCGACTGCGCCGCACTTCGTAAACCCGCCCCTGCAACCAGCACGGCTGTGCCCTGTCCCGCCAAGGAAATCAGTGAGCTCGCTCGACGCACGACTGGGCGTATTGCGCGGAACCGCGCCGCCGATCCCGCACAATGCACGCACTCTGGCCGCCTTGACCGCCAATCCGAGCTGCGACCGCCGCTCCCTGCTGGACGCGGCCGGTATCGACAAAGACGCCCTCGCCGCCCATCTGTGCCTCCCGCGGCCGCTGAGGAAATCCCAGCTCGCCCTCGACTACGGCCTCGCCTTCGAACGCAAGGTCACCGCCCAAGGCGGAGCCCCGCTGGTGCCGCTGCTCCGCCAAGCCTTGGGCCTGAGTGTGCCGGAGGTGTCCTACGAGGACGTCAACAGCGTCGGCAGTGATGACGACAAGTCCCCCCTGCGGCTGCGCCGTATCCACACCCGCTCCCGAATCCTCAGAGCAGCACACGGCAGGTCGGACCCCCGCACCCTGCTCGACCACCCCGTACTGCGTCTGACAGTCGCCGGCCACCAGGCCTACCTCGAGCCCGACATCATTGCCTTCCAGCGCGAGGGCGTCTTCTATGTCGTGGAGATCAAATCCTTCCCCGTCATCCACGGACAGCCCGACCCCATCAAGGCCACCGCAGCGCTGACCCAGGCTGCCGCCTACGTCCTGGCCCTGCGGGAACTCCTCGCCGACGACGGCCTCCTGACAGACCGCGTCTCCGACACGGTGATCCTGGTCAACCCCCGCAACTTCACCCGCCACCCCACCGCCACGCCCTTCAGCGCCCACAAGCAGATCAAGAACCTGAGCCGCCACCTCGGCAGACTGAGGCGCCTGCCCGAACTGCTGGACAAGCTACCCCCGGGCACCACCTTCGACCTGGCGCCGGACCCCGACCAGAGACCGACCCGGCCCCGCCGTGAACTCGCTGCCGCACTCGCCACCATGCGGCCGAACTACAACCCCGGCTGCCGCCACCACTGCGACCTGGCCTTCCACTGCCGCACCGAAGCCCGCAACCAGGGCACGACCGCGGCCCTGGGCACCGCAGTCCGCGACGACCTCGCCGGAATCGACACCATCGCCACGGCCCTGGCCCTCACCGACGGACACCTGCACCCCGCACGGGGCCAGAAAGACATCACCCAGGCCCTGCGCCACGCACAGCGCATCCACACAGACCTCCAGACGGACACCGCATGATCCGGCTCACCTCCCTCCTGCGGATGCGCGCCGCCCACACCGGCAACGCTCAACGCGCCAGCCAGCTGCGCCACCTCCACCTCAGCGACCAGCCGCTGATGCTGATGGCGCTGAAGCAAACCGGCCCCGCCGCACGACCGCTGGCCGTCATGCTGGGCACCGACCCGCACCGCCCCCGGCTCCTGGTCGCCCCGCCCTCAGGCAGCACTGCCCCCATGCTCACCACCCTGGCAGACGCCGTCACCACTTACATCGATGCCTGCCAGCGGCACAGCGAACACCTGCCCGCCACCCCCAGCAGGCCAGCACGCCGCCGCTACACCGACGCCCCCCAGATCCTCGTCCCCAACCCCCAGACCATGCAGCACCTGAAAGACCTCGGAGACGACCTGCGGTTCCGCAGCGTCGACGATCAGATTCCCCACTCCCGCCCCGTCCAGCGCCTGGGACACTGGCTCACCTACCTCACCGACCGCGCCGACCTCCCCGGCTCAGCCGCCCTCATCCCCTTGACCAGCTTTCTCGGCATGCACTGGATCAGCGGCCAAAGCCCCCTCGAGGACGAAGACCTCGCCACCCTGCTGGCCTGGATCGACCCGACCCGCCACGCAGCCTCGGGACGCGACGCCGCACTAGAGACAGAAGACCCGGCCACCCACCGCCCGGCCGGACCAACCACCGACGCCGCCTTCGACAACGACCACCTGGCACCCCTGTTCGACGCCTACGCCCGCGCCCGGCACCAGGCCCGGGAACAGGAGCAGACCCGCACCCTGCAAGAACTCGACCGCCTGCTGGCCGCCTACATGCAGCCCACCTGGGACCTCATGTGGCAGGCCTACGCGCTCCTGCAGGCCCTCCCCGAAGCCAAGAGCACCGCCCGCCGCTGGGACCACGAACGCACCGCATTCACCGACGAATGTCTCTACCTGGCCCAGGACGGACGCCCCCGGCCAGCCCGCGACCACGCCGTCGCCGCCGCCGTCCGCCTGGCCCGCATGGAACACGCAACCGCCGCCTTCGCCGCCGAACGCGCCGCCGACGACCCCTTCGCACGGGCAGAAGTGCGCACCACTGGCGAAGCCTTCGGCGGCACCGTCACCGCGATCGACCCGGAACACACCCTGCGCGGACCCACCGGACGAGCACAATGGCGGCCGCGGCTCACCGTGTCCACCCCGGACCCCGTGCTCATGGAACCCGGCCAGCCCCTGGCCTGCCACACCCACCGCAACGCCCGCTACAAGATCTGTGAGGTCACTCCGGCCGACGGCGACACCCTCGTCGAACTCGAGATCACCGCCGGCATGGGCACCGTGGCCCGCCCCAACCACGCCGTCCTGCCCGAAACCGGCGCCTTCCTCGCGTTCACCATCGCACCCGACCACTACCGGATGCCGGAATTCCCCGCACGAGACCAGACACCCTGGACCCACGGCGGGCCTCCTTCCGACCACCCGAACGACAGCGACGAGGGCGAGGAAGAACGGTGACACCTGCGCACCAGCCATCGCCACAGCAGCAGATGGACCAGGCCACCCGCGCCATCCTGGAACAACTGCCCACGCTCACCCACCGCGGAATCGTCGTGGACTCCCCGCCCGGCGCCGGCAAATCCACCCTGGTCGCCCGAGCCGCCGACGCCCTCGCGCAGTCCAGCGCCCCCTGCGTCGTCATTGCCCAGACCAACAGCCAGGTCGACCACCTCGTGCGGCGATTCGCCCGGCACCACCCTCATCTGCGAACCGCCCGGCTCACCGCAACGGAACACACCGTCCCGCACGACCTGCAGGCACATTCCGGCATCGGTATCGGCACCCGCATCGCAACCCTCGAAAAGGCGGCCGACGTCATCGTGGGAACCGCCATGAAATGGGCCACGATCACCGACCGCCGATGGCCATGGGCGATCATCGACGAGGCCTACCAGATGCGCTCCGACACCCTTCTGTGGACCGCCAGCATCTTCGACCAGGCACTCTTCGTCGGAGACCCCGGCCAACTCGACCCCTTCTCCGAAGTCGAAACCGACCGCTTCCACGGCCTGTCCCACGACCCCATGAACAGCGCGGTCACCGTCCTGCTCGCCAACAACCGCGACCTGCCCGTCCACTCCCTGCCCGTGTCCTGGCGCCTGCCGCCCTCAGCCGTCCCCCCGATCAGCAACGCCTTCTACCCTTCCACGACCTTCCACGCTGGAAGCAGTGAAGCCGACCGCACCCTCACGTTCTCCCCTCTCGACATCCGCACCCCCACCGACGAGGTCATCGAACACGCCGCCCGAACCGGATGGGCACTGTTCGAACTACCAGCCCGCATCACCGGCCAGCGCGACATCGAAGCCTTCCAGGCCGCCCTCGGCATCGCCGAGCGGCTGCTGACCCGGCGCGCCATCACCACCTGCGAGGAAAACCGCAAAGGCCACGTCCTGCAGCCTGGGGACATCGCCATCGGCACCGCCCACCGCAGCCAGGCCCACGACATCCGCGCTCTCCTGGCCCGCCAGTACCCCCGACTCCACGGCATCACCGTCGACACCGCCAACCGACTCCAAGGCTGCGAATTCCGCGTCACCATCGTCCTGCACCCCCTCTCCGGCCGCGGCGACGCCTCCGCCTTCCACCTGGAAGCCGGCCGCCTGTGCGTCCTCACCACACGCCACCGCCACGCCTGCATCGTCGTGGCCCGCGCCGGCATCGCCGAACTCCTCGACGCCCACCCCTCCAACGACCCCGCACACCCCGGAGCCGCCTCCAAGGTTGCCGACGGCTGGGAGGCCAACCACGCAGTCCTCGCCCACCTGGCCGAGCACACCATCAACGCCCAGGCACGGCCCGGCCGCCGACGCGGATGAGCAGCTCGTGGCGCGTACGCCTGCAACGCGCGCATCGGCCTGCCCTCACCCGCGGTCGCGCATCACACCACAAACGATCATGATGCGGCGTGCCGACCAGTCGCTGTGGCAGCTGTCGCACATGCTCTTGCGCCATCCTCCCGGCCAGTCGTCGCGGGTGCGGATGCGGCCGGGGGGCGCCGCAGAACTCACACGTGCGCTCCGCCTCCACCTCGGCCGGAGCGATCAGGCTCCTTAGGGTGTCGCCGCTGCCCGGCGGCTCTTCCACGTAGACGCGCAGGCCGCCGAGCTTCTCCTTGAGATCGAGGAGACGGTAGCCGGGGAAGGGCGCGTGGATTTGTTCATGCAGACGTTCCAGCAGATGTCGCCAGCCCGGCCCCACTGCGTGGATCCGCGCGGGGATCTGTACGGGGCGCGCATCAGGGGCAGCGGGGCCGTCAGCCATGGCCCCATCCTCGCGCACCGCGCGTTGCCGAGGCTCAGCCCACGGGGGTGCCGGTACATGACGCGCATGAGCACTCAGCACCGCAGACGCCTGCATGCCCCGGGATGTCAGTGGGGTACTGGACACTGGTCGTGCGTGACTGCGGCTGTGAGACCAGGGGGAACGACGTGAGTGACGATGCCGTCCAGCTCGAGAAGCGTATCCGCTTCGCCTTGGGCACCCTTGGCGAGAGCAACAGCCACCACGAGTTCGAGGCCCTGTGCCTGGGCCTGGCCCGCCGCAGGATCACCAGCAATCTGCTGCCGGCGACCGGCCCCGTCAGCGCCGGCGGGGACCAGGGCCGGGACGCCGAAAGCCACTGCAGCGACATCCCCCGGGAGCTGCCCGGCACGTCCCTGTTCGCGTCGCTGGCCTCCACCCAGAGGGTGGTGATGGCCTGCACCATCCAAAGCACCGACATCCCCGGCAAGATCCGAAAGGACCTGGCATCGATCTGCGGGCAGGGCACCCCCGTTGACCGCGTCATCTACTTCACGGTGACCGCCGTGCCCACCGGGAAGCGGCACGACCTGATCGACGAAGCCGCTCGGACGCACCAGGTCGACCTGGAGATCTGGGACGCGGCCGCCCTCGCCCTCCACCTCGCCGACTACGACCTGTTCTACCTCGCCGTCCAGTACCTCCACCTGCCCTCCGACCTCACTCCACCGCGCCCGGACGGAGCCGGTGAACTGCCCGACTGGTATGCCGAAGCCCGCCGGCGATGGCAGGCCAACGACGAGCCGGCCCGCACCCTGGGCGACCTGGTGGACCTGCGGGGCCCGCTGCGCCACGCCACCTTCCACGACGAGGCCCGGGCCGATCTGCCGGAATGGATCGGCCACACACGTGCCCTGCTGGCCGCCGCTGCGGGGGACCACACCGCTCTGCGGGCCCGCTACGAGATCGTTGTGGCAACCCTGCGCGGCCTCGGCGACATGCGCCCGGCGGACCAACTGGCCCGCGATTTCTTCGACACGGTCACCGCCGACGACACCCTCACCGACCCGGGAATCCTCGAGGACGCCGTCGTGCTCCTCGGATACGGATTCGGGGCACTGTTGCGCAATCTCACCGCGCTGACCGCGGACGACTTGTGCGGCTGGCAGCGCCTGCTGGCCGACAAGACCGACCGCCTGCTGGACGCGGGCCCGCCGGCCAACGCCATGGCCCATCTGCTGGCCATGCGGGCCCGCCTAGCCCTGCACACCGACATGACCGCCGACCTCGAATCCGTGCCCGAGGACCTGCCGACCGTCGCGGAGGTCACCGCATCCGTCCTCGAAGCGGTGGAAGCCGGTGAACCGGTACCTGCTCTCCAGGCGCGGCCGCCGCTCACGGACCTCGACACCGCCATGAACATCCTGCTCCGGCTCGGCCACCACCTGGACAACGCACCGCTGTTCCCCATCGAGCACACCGCAGACCTCTTCGACTACCTCACCCCCGTACTGGTGGACCACCCGCTGTACCGGGAGGTCCGTGACCTGCTCGATCAGGCAACCGACCGGGTCACCGGCCAGAGTGCACGCGGCGAACGCGCCCAGTCCCGGGGCCACGCTCTGATCAAGAGCGGCCGTATCCCGCAAGCACTCCAGGAGATCCACGAAGCCAGGGCCAACTGGCTGCGCGGCGACACCCTCGAGGGCGGCCTGATCATGCTGCTGCTGTGCGCGCGCCTCTACAGCGAACTCGGCTTGCCCATCGCCGCCAAGCAGTACGCGCTCGCAGCCGCCACCGCCGCGAAGTCCGCGCCTAACCCCGAGCTCAGCTGCTTCGTCCCACGCGGCATCATCCATGCCGCCCAGTACGACCGCCAAGCCGGAAACTGGATCTCCGCCACCCGCCTGTTCTGCATCGGCCTCATGGCACAAACCGACTACTGCGACGAGCCGTACAACAACGAACGCTACCCCTACGTCTGGGAGATGATGGCCGACCAGGCGCTCACCCTGCGCGTGGCCAGCGCGGTGCGCCCCGGCTTCGTCCCCCTGCTCCGCGCGATCACCGCCTCGGTGGGTATCGACACCATCATCGACGAGATGCTCGCCCCGACCGCCGACATCCCCACCACAACCGAAGAGGCGTACGCCGAGGAGGCTGATGCACACGGTGCGGGACGGCCCTTCAGCGACGTCGGTCCCACACGCCCTTATGCCTGGAACGCGCTCGGCGTCGACTGGGAGATCACCTGCCCGAACGACCGGCTGTCGGTGCTGGCTGCGGAACGCTACACCGCAGCACTCCAGGTGTTCCTCGGCGAACTCGCCGTAGGAGACCCGCTGTTCCTGCCCGGCAGTCTGAGCGTCGAGATCCGCGCAGACGCCACCCTGCCCCACGACCAGCCCGCCGTCTGCGACCAGAGCTCCGACCGGGACACCAACCGGTGGAGGCTGCGCCTGCCCACAACTGCCTCCGCTGGCCTGGAAACAGAACCGTCCCGTCTGCTCACCGCCCTGGTCAAGGTGGTGCTCTCCCAGTCGCTGCTCTCCGACGAGGCATTCATGCACCTCGTCGAGCAGGCGCTCGCTGGCGGACTCTGGCACAAGCTCTTCGTCGGCCGCCCCTACGACGAACTGGCCGACTTCCTGAGGGCCGACGACTACCAGACGATGGCTGCGCTCGCCGACCCGGCCGTCGGAGCAGGCACGCCGCGCGGCCAGGCGAAACCGACTGCCCTGCTGGCCCGGACCGGGCCTGGGCCCGGCTACGAGCACGAGACAGCCCTCGACACCGTCCGCAACCGCTATGCCAACCTGCTCCCCATCGTGCGCTACACCCTTCCCCGCCTGGCCGCGGACCCCGGCTTCCGGCGTACAGCGACGCAGTTGAGGCAGGAAGGATGGCGCGACTGGCACCTGCTGACCGCCATCGCCAACGCCGCCGGGAACCATCGCGCCCAGCAGCAGGGCCTGCGTCCCTCCCCGGGCGATTCCCGGGAACACCGAGCTCGCATCCTCGCCGCCATGCAGGCCCCCGAGCGTCCCGACGCCCCGCCTGTTCCTGCAGAGGCATTCACCGAACGTGCCCTGCGCTCACACCTGTCCGTGGCTGCGGTGAGCACCGCGCGCGGCCTCGGCCTCGCAGTCCGCCCTGGCCCGCTCGACCCTCAGGCACTGCTGTCGGTACTCGGTGAGCGGTACGGCTACTGGACGGACGACATCGAGCACATGGACCCGTTCGGCTGGTCGGCCCCGGAAGGTGACACGACCCCTGATCGAGGACGTGCCTGACCTGCTTCCCCCGGAGACAGACGTGACCATGTTCGCCCTCGGCACTGATCCAAGGGCGCTGTGACCCCGGGGGCCGACGCCAGAAAACCTGTCCGCGGCGGCCCCCAGGCGCCCGCGGTTGCCGAGGCCGCGGCCCAGCACCGGTGCTGGGCCGCCCTGGTGGTCGCGTAGTTCCTTCAGTTCGGAAAGGGCCCCAGGCCGGGAAGCCAGCCGCGTCCTTGCGGGGCTGCGTCTCAGATCAAGAAATGCCGGCGTAGGACCAGACGTCCGCAGGGAGTTCGTGCCTCAGCTTCCACCGGATGGCCATCGGCCTGCTGCCTGTGTGCCCGACGTACTCGGCAGGCCCGAGAAAGACCCAGGGCTGAGTGCCCCCGATGTCGCTGCTCCTGTACTGGCGTATGAAGAGAAGCACGCTGGTACCCATCTCGACGTGGTTCCGGTACCGCAGCCCTGTGGGTGAGGTCTCGGAAGTGGCGCTCTGGGACTCCCAATGGAACAGTGTCTTGCTCAACGCGTAGTCTCGCAGGCGGCCTTGGGGCGAGAAGACTGGTTCGTCGTTCTTCTCTAACGTGATGAACAGCGCGTCAGTCTTCACGGATTCGCACCACGCAACTCCTTGAGCGAAGCTGGCCGGGGCGAGGCCACCGACTTGGGCCAGTCCGAGCGCCGACAACATCTCCGCACGGGTGTATGAAGAATGGATAGTGAGAGGGACGCTGTGCCCGTCGCCGATTCCGGTCAGAGGGATCGGAACGCGCTCGGCGTTTTCCAGGTTGTGTGCCAGTACCTGACGCAGCTCGCTCCGCACCGCTTGCTGTTGGTGCAGAGTCGCGAATCCCTCTTCGTAGCCGTTGGCCCCCGCGTGCTCAGCGCCTCCGCGGGGCCATAGCTGGAAGAAGAGCATCCGAGCGTACGCCTGGCCTCGCTTGTCGAGATCGTTGTAGAGGGGAGCGTCGTCCTCCAGCATCCGGGTGTAGGCCTGCACGCGTTCCGGGTCGTCCACATGGAGAAAGGAACGCACCCGTTTGAGCAGCGCCGTCTCTCCTTCGGGAGCTTCGCCTTCAAGCACACCGGCACGGCGTAGGAACCCGGTCCAGGTGCCGTCGCCGCGGTAGAGGTCCGTGAGTTCCCGCCCGCTCTGCTGCAGGTATGGCCTCAGGCCCAGCTCTCCGTACTGGGCAATTTCGCGGGCCGTGTCGGTGACGGTGCTCCGCATCTGCTCCCGGAGGTTTTCGATGACGAGAATCCTGGCCTTCTCGTCAAGGCTGATCATGCAGCCGCTGGGGAGTCGGGGGAAGTCGCGCTCGACGTGGTCGAGCAGCCGTTTGCCGGTCAGATGCGTCATAGCCCGGAACTGGATGTCGAGGCGGAACTCCTTTCGGTGGTGCCCGATGAAGTCGAGCACGGTGAGTACCCGCTTGCCCGGGGAGCGAGCAAGGCCGACACCCAGCTGCTGCAGGAACCGCACGCCGCTCGACGTTGGGCGTAGGAGGAGCAGTGTGTCCACCTCAGGGATGCTGAAGCCGTGGCTGAGCATTTCGACGCTGAAGATGACCTGCAAGTCGCCGTTCCTGAGGGAGGAAAGTGCTCCCTCACGCTCTGCCGCGGGAGTCGCCGACGTGAGGGCCATGGCGTGGAAGCCGGCGGAGCGGAAGAACTGAGCCATGAATTCGGCGTGTGCTACGGACACGCAGAAGCCCACGGCTCGCATGGCCTTCACATCAGGGACCGTGTCCCGGATAGCGTTGACGACCAGCCGCGCTCGTGCGTCGTTGCCGGTCAGCACGGCTTTCAGTGAAGCCGCGTCGTACGTTCCCTGCTTCCAGCCCAGTGGTTGAAGGTCGGTGCCGTCTGCAATGCCGAAGTAGTGGAGGGGGCACAGGAGATCACTGGCCAGCGCGTCCCGAAGCCGCATCTCTGCAGCGATACGACCGTCGAAGAACGCATCGTGGATGCTCGGGCCGTCCGTCCGCTCGGGAGCCGACGAGAGGCCGAGTAACTCCATAGGCGCGAAGCGCTCCAGGACGTTGGCGAAAGCCGGCGATCCTGCCCCGTGGAACTCGTCGACGACGATCACATCGAAGTGATCGGGTGGCAGCTCGTCCGGGACCCGTTCGAGGGAGTGCCAAGTGGCGAACACATGATTCCAACGCCCCGGGATCTCCCCGCTGTACAGGCGCTCTCCGAACCCTGGCGTCGTGAGGACGCCTTGGTAGGTCCGGTGCGCCTGGTGCAGTGCTTCCATGGTGCCCGCGATAAAGAGAAGGCGCAGGTCCCGCTGGTGCTGCTCGCGCAGGTGCTTGTAGTCGAAGGCGGCCATGAAAGTCTTGCCGGTGCCGGGGGGAGCGACGAGGAGGTTGCGGTGCCGGCCGTGGATCTCGCGCTCGGCGTGCAGACGATCAAGCATGTCGCGCTGGTGGACATGCAACATGACCGCCCCGTCGATCTGGGGGCCGTCCGGGGCGACCTCCCTGTCCAGTTCCGGCTCTGGGGGATCGTCTGGGATAGCTGGGGCAGGAGCCTGCTGGGTGTCGTCGTTCTCGCCATTGGAGGACTCGACCGGGAGGCTGGCCTGTTCGTCGGGGCCGGAGCGAGGCTCGGTGGACTCGAGCCCGAGGAGCCGCGCCGTTGCCGCAGCCGCTTGGGCGACAGGCTGGAGCCCGGTGGGCAGCATTTCCTGGCTCGTGGGTGAGTAAAGTGCGGCGACGATTCCGTGCGGGGCCTGAGGGTGGGCTGCGAGATGCTCGGTGAGGGCGAAGTGGGTGTCCCACACCTGGTCGCGGTTCAGCAGCCCGCGCAGATGTTCCGCAGCGGCCGGGTGGAACCGGTACACGATGTCTGCGTCCTGGTGCCGGGTCGCTGTGAGCAGGCCGGCGGTGAGGAACTCCGCGGTGTCGGCCAGGGCGGCGTCGGGAACGATGCGCTCACGGAGCACGTCGAGAACGGGGAGTGTGAACACGTCGAGTGACGAGGCGGCGATCGCCAGTCGGACGGCGGGGGAGCGCAGGTTGTCCGTGAAGGCCTCTGCCGCGGCTGAGACTTGTGTGTCGGTCACCGGCGCATCGGGCGAGGTGGCACTCGATCGTGGACTGCGGTTCCTGGAGGGCACGCGCCCTGAGGCCGGCACGAGGACGGCCTCGCAGCCGCTCGGGTCGGTACGCATCATGGCGCGTGCCCAGGCGAGGATCTGGTGGGCATCCACTGGCAGCACGGGCAATGCCTGCCAGGGCTGTGTCCCTGGGGCGTCGTCGCGGAAGAGGCGGGGACGGCGGTAGGAGAGGAGCCGTCCGGGGGATGCCGGGACGGAGGCGGTTGCGGTGGTCCGCGGCAGGTCGAGACCGGAGCGTTGCCAGAGGCGTTTGGGAAGCGGGTTGATCAAGGCCACGGGGGCTGTCCGACCCCACGTGTGGAGCGTCTGCCACAGGTCGTTCTGGCGCCAGGCGGGAGCTGCGCAGTCGGAAACGACGAGCAGGAGCCGGTGGGTCGGCTGGATATGTCGGGGGTCGGACGGGTCCATGGGGAGGAGCCGGCCGTGGTGGTTGCGGAGTACAGGTTCGGCCTGCGGCGGATGCTCGATATGCCATACGTGGACGCTGCGGAAGGCGGACAGGGTGCGCAGCACCTTGGTGAGTGCGAGTGAGGTCTCGTCCCAGACGGCCATGGAGGTGCCGCGGTCCACAACCACAACGACCTCCAGCCAGAGCTCTGCGGCAGGCGTGAGCTGGGGGACGAGCACACCGGTTTGGGTGTAGTGATCGACGGTGGCGCCCAGGTCGAGACGCCGGTGAACCTGGGACGGCCGGAAGCGGCGCAGCGGACGCAGGGCGCGGCCGATGTCGAGAGCGTTCGGCAGGGCCGGGGCGCGGCCGATACTCAGAGGACTGCCGGGGATCGAGTGGCTGCCGTTGTCGTCCTTCAGCCAGACCTCGGCGGCGCCAAGATCGCCTGTGTCTGAACCGGGTTCAGGGGCCGGCGGATCATCGCAGGAGTCGTCGGTTTCCGGTTCGGGCAGGAGGGACGCGTTGGGAGATGTCTCCTTGGCGGCCGGAGGCGGATCAGTGGCCATATCACCAATCCGGCTGGCGCCGGATCTGGCGGCGGCGAGAAGAAGAGCGTCGAGGGTCTCCTGGATGTCTCCCTTCGCGCTGTCGCTGAGGTCGCCCAGGTCGGCGTGGGCCAGGGCGGCCAGCAGCCGTGCGGCCCGGTTCTCAGCCACGCCCGAGCCCTTGGAGCAGCAGCTCCTGCAGCCGCGTCCGCTGCTGGTCGTCCTGGATGCGGTTGCCGCGCAGGAGATGGACGGCGCTCAGCAACTGGTCGACGGCGAGGTTCTCACCGCGGTTCAGCCGGTCCACGAAAGCGTTCACCAGGGTATGGGTGGTGTCTTCCTCGGCCCTCTCCAAGTGGGCCTCGACGATGCTGGTGAGGGTCGAGACCGTGAGAACGGGCATGTCGAACCGCACACAGCGCCGCAGAAAGGGGGCGGGAAAGTCACGTTCCCCGTTGCTGGTGAGGACGATGACTGGAAACTCCTCGCACTCCACCAGGCCGTTGTCGATGTCATGCCGGGTGCCCGGATCGGCGGTGCGGACGGTGACTCGGCTCCTTGAGTGTCGGGCAAGTTCGGGAATCTCGAAGCGACCGCGTTCCAGAACGTCGAGGAGGTCGCTCGGTAGGTCGAGATCGCTCTTGTCGATCTCGTCAATCAACAGGGCGCGGGGGAGGCCACCGGGCAGCAAGGCAGTCCCGAGAGGGCCAAGTTGGACGAAGTCCCCGATGCCGTCGCGCGCGGCACGGATGGCGCGGCGCGCAGCCCGCCCGTTCCTGGAAGCGGCGGGACGGTCAATGGCGCGGAGGTTGTAGGCGTGGATGCGGCCCAGGGCGTCGTAGCGGTAGAGCGCGTCGGCGAGGGTGCTGCGGGAGGTGATGTGCCAGCGCAGCACACTCCCGAGCCCGAGTTCGGCGGCGATCTGCTCGATGACGGAGGACTTCCCGGAGCCGGCCGGCCCGGTCAGCAGCAGGGGCCGACGCAGATGGAGCGCGGCATTGACCGCGTCGACCAGTCCGGGGTCCGCCCGGTAGGTGCTTGCCGGGGAAGGTGACTGCGCCGGGCCTGGCGCGCTGGCCTTGCCCGTCGGCGCGCGCCACGGAGGCGGGGGAGGCAGCGTCTGAGGCTGCTCGGGGATGCTCCCCGTACCCGTGTAGTACGGCGTCCAGTTCATGCTTGCTCCTTCGGCGTCACGTCTTGTGGGGCGACGACCGCCCGCCCGGCGCGTCGTTGGCAGAAGTCCTGCCAGTGCGCGTCGTGCCATGTCGTACGGATGTCAGCCAGATGACCGGGAACGCCCTCACCAAGGCTGTTCTCCAACTGCTCCTGGAAGGCGCGGACGAGTTTCTCCGGCAGCGACTGCCAGTGCTCCGCGACCGCATCCTGAAGCGCCCGCGTGTCGGGGACGCTCCCACGCCGGGGCCAGATCAAGGCCGGGGTGTGGATGAGGAGTTCCTCCAGCATGAGGTCGAAGTCCTTCTCCGGCAGAGTGCTCACTCCCCATACGCAGCCGCCCGTACGACGACGGCTGAGTAACTCCTGCAGCGTCTCAACGCTCCTGAGATCATCGGAGTCGAGCCACGACGGGCCGGCTTGAGCCCTGGTCTGCAAGGAGGACAGCAACTGGCTGCCGGCGTGCAGCATGTCGTCGAGGGGGACACCGGGCGGGGGTGTGAGTAGCCCCGACCAGCGGGTCGTGACGTCGTAGTCGACGCCCAGCATGCGTTTGCCGCGGACCACTCGCCATTCCTCCGGCGGGGAATCCAGCAGCAGGGAGGTCGGGACCGACACATCGACCGGCACCAGCCGCTCGCCCGCTGCCCCCAGCCAGGACAAAGCCCACAGGCGGGCCTCATCCAGTGCGGACACCAGGGCGCGCGGCCCGGGCTCGCACGGGAATTCTGCGGTGTGCACCACGGCCGAGCCGAAGAGAAGCGATGCGTCCACACGGACGACGTCCTCACCGCGATCGTCGGCGACCACCAGGACCAGACGGGGTGTCGTCCCGCGCAGTTCTTTCAGCCGACTGTTCAGAGCGGCGGCAGCACCCGATTTGGCCGCCCAGACGGTCAGTTGCCGCGGAAGAACATCCTCTGGACTGATCAGGTGGGCAAGGGCGGCGACGAAATGCACCAGCGTCCGGCGCTGTCCTGCGGGGGAGACGGCCGATTGGTCGAGGACCGCGTGCTCCACCAGGTCACGCAGGGAAGGGCAGGGCACCCGGACCACCACCTCCAGCGGGAATCGGGCGCGTGCCGCCGCCTTGCGGAGTAAGTCGTCGGTCAGAGCGCTCCCGAAGGTCTCCTCAAGAACGGCGACGGCGGAAGAGCAGAGGTCCAGATCGCGATCGAACTCCAGGATGCGTTGGACGGCGGGGTGGCCAAAATGGTCCTGCCCCAGCCCGCCGAGCCAGTGCGTGAGCTGTTCCCTGCTGTGAATGCCTTCCGTGCCTTCCATCGGGCGCAGCAGCTTATGCAACCTCTCGTACGCCACGGAACCGAGAGAGCTGGCGGAGCGTCGCACGGCGGCCTGGACGTTGTGGGCCAGCCACAGCGATTCACCGGACACAGGAGCGCCGTCGAACACGAAGCCGCCGGGCTCCTGGGTGCGGATACGGCTGCGCAGTTCCTTGATCAACTGGGCGTCGACGGCCAAGAACTCCCCTGCATTCGCCACCCCGCTCTCCAGCAGTTCGGCAAGTTGGACACTCAGATTCATGTCCCATGCCGGCAGATGAGCGGACGCGGCGAAGAGAACCGACAGACGCAGACTGCCCTGCTGGAGCCCGGCCGTCACGGACTGCGGACTCACAAGCGCGGCGGCCGCGTGGCAGGTGTCGACGACGGCTATCAGACCACCGAGTCCGGGCTCGTTCGTCACCGCACCGATCGTGGAGGCCACATCCAGTTGGTGAATCGCTCCGTCCTGCGTGCTGCCCGAGGTGACGAAGTACAGCGGGCCACCGCAGCCACCTATTCCATGGCCCAGCATCGCCAGAACGAGCGGGCCGCCGTCCTCCTTCGCCCGGCCGACTGCAGCGGCGAGGGCCTTCTCGACAACCGCTTTGCCCAGGGCGGTGCCCACGAGCAATGACCCTGTTTCGCCCTCACCACGGTCCAGACAGGCACCGAGATCCGGGTCCACCAGCGCCCTGTGAAGACGGCGCGCCGCTCCTTCTAAGCCCGGCAGTTCCTCCGCGCCCCTGCACTGGGCGCCGACCACCAGCACATGACGGGATACCGCTGATGTGACGCGGCCCTTCACGGCAGAAGAGCCCCCACGATCGGCCCGGCCACCTCCGCGTGCTCCAGGTACTTGATAGCCGTATGGGTCCACACCCCACCGGACTTCACGGGCGCGGTCTGCGCCTTCACCCCCCTGCTGCTCGGCGCGATCCAGTCCGCCAGCCGTGGACGTCCCACCACGACGTCGTTTCGGTCCCAGAAGTTGTGCCACGCCCCCACCTCTTCCGGGCAGGACGGCGGTCGCGGCACCAAACGCTGCAGGACCATGCCGCCGAGCGCGAGAGGGGAACCAAGCGTCACCCACAGTGCGACCGGGCCCTCATACTCGTGCAGGGCTTCGTAGGCCACAACGGTGCCCAGGGAGTGTGAGACCACCACGAGCGAACGAGCAGGATCCAGTCCCTCCAACACCCGGGAGCGGATGGACGAGCCCAGAGCAGCTCTGTCACCGTGTCGGTTCAAGTAGCGTGCGACTTGGGAGAGATGCAGCGCGAACGCCTGACCATTCACCCACTGCGCACCTTGGCGAAGACCGGGCAGCTGCAGCAGCGTCGTGGTCACCCAGACCAGTCGCCGTGCGAACTCGCCCACGCCCTGCGTCCGGCTGCCGGATGAGAGCGCGCCGAGATGGTGGCGGGCCTGTTCGATGACCCTGGCGTCGCGCGTATCGGTATCCGGTGGAAACTGCTCGGCGAGCTCATCCACCATCGCTTCCAACATGCCGGAGAGCACCTGCTCGTCGGACGGGTCCAACTCACCGCTCAGCGCGCCTCCCTGAGCTCTCTGGGTGTTGAACAGATCGCTGTAATCAGCGAAACGCACATCCGCCAGCCAGCCTTGGGTGAGCGCCGAGACTAACTCCGCCCGTCCGGCGGCCCGCACGCCGGTGGCCAACGCTCGGAGCCACTGCTGTCGTTCCGCCTCCGCGTTGCGGAGTCCGCCGATCCCGTGAACGAACACGAGCTGCGGCTTCGCTGTCCCCACCACGAGCCTCCCCCGGCCTTACTGTGCGAAGGCCATCCTGCCTTGTGCGGGGCCAAGGACGGTACTTGAAGCGCCGCGCATGAGGAACACGATTCTGACAGCTGGTCGACGCGACCGGTCGCGAACGCTGCGGAGAACGTGACCGCCGTGGCGCTTGCAAGCCTCGCGCCGCCGCCTGCGCCCCGACACTGGTCCAACTCCAGCCCCAGTCAGTGGGTGTTGACGACTCCGGGCAGCGGGGGCAGCAGAGATGGCTACGGTTCCCGGGGCGCGGCGGTTGCCAGCCAGCCGCGTCGACAGACACACATCCCACAGAACCGCGGGCAGTCCGAAGGCGCATGCAAGAAGACGAACACGGCCTCGGCCAGCTGCACCCGGGACGGCTCAGGCCCTGGACGGTTTCGGGTTAACTCTATTTTCCAGAGGGTCTGAGCAGGGACGAACGAAGTATCCGCGTTTCAGGACGGTGAACACGTCGGCCTGAACGGGCGCCGATCAGACTGGCAGCGAGAGCCTCGGCGAGGGCACCATTGACGCATCGACAGCGGGATACGACCCCGCACCAATCACACCCCATGACACCCGAGTTGGGTGTCGTACCCCTACGTGCCTGGAGTTGCTCATGTCCGCCCTGTCCCTGCCCGCCGCCAGCCCCGAGCCATCAGCGTCCTGCGCCACCCACCTCCCCGCCCGCACCCAGCCGAGTCGGCTGGGCATCCCCGAGGTCGTGGTCATCGTCGTGGTCGTCCTGGCATCGACCGCACTGGCCGCCGGCAACCGACCCGTTCCGGCCGCACTGGTCGTGGTGGCCGCCGCCGTGGCCGACCTGATCACCGGCCGCCGCCCCAGCGACCCCGCCAAGCCCTCCCGCCGCCGCAGTCGGTGACGATGGGCCGCCCCACCAAACCCGTCGCCGCCGGCGCCCACCCCCGACTACGGGCCCTCGCCGCGTACCTGCGCCAGCTCAAGGACGAGACCCGTACCACCTACGCCACCCTGTCCGAGCGCACCGGCCCACCGAACACGCCCGGGTACCGCGGAGCCTCCACCCTCAGCCAGGCCGCCCGCGGCACCCACCTGCCCCCGCTCGAGACCGTCCTCGCCTATGCCCGTGCTGCTGGCGACCCCGGCAGCTACTCGACGCAGTGGCGGGAAGCGAAAACCCGGAGCCTTTGGAAGGCAGCCGCGATCGAGAAAGCCCGCCCCCACCTGTCCGGCCGGGGCCGACGGACCCGGCAGGTCCGCACCCCGGCTGCCCTGGGCCAGGAACTGACGCGGCTGCGCCTGCGGGCCGGCCGACCCTCTTACAGCACCATCGAGCAGGGGACCAAGGCCGACGGGCACCGTGTGCCGCGTTCGACAGCGCACCTGATCCTGAACGGGAAGGTCCTGCCCAGCCGCGAGCAGCTGTCCGCGCTCCTGAAAGCCTTCGACGTGAGCCTCGCGGACGCCGCCCAGTGGCACGCGGTCCTCGACCGTATCGAGGACCGCCAGCGACCGCCCGAGCCGCTCCGGCGAGGGGGAGGGTACGTGTGTGCGGACGCCGACCCTGCCGTGCAGGAGTACCTCGAACGCCGCGAGCGCGACGAAGAGATTAAGCGCCGCACCGGGCAGATCCATCCGGACGAGACGTACGAGGACTACGAGGAACGGATGCGCGAGAGGGCGTTCCAGCAGGCCGCGGACGACTGGCTGTACGACCTGTACGGGGACGACTCGGAAGACGACGATGAGCCCGAGGATGAGGATGAAAGGCAGACGCAGACCGCCGAGCAGGCCGGCCTCCGCGCCCAACTGAAAGCCCTGGTGGAGCGCGTCACCCCCACGGGCGCGGTGCCGATCGCGCCTGACAGCTCCCGAGTCCCGAGCTGACCCGCCGGTCTCTGAACTCAGCCATCCACCCATCGGGACAGGCCAGGGCGCGTGACGGCCGTGCTCACCCGCGGCCAATCTCAGCGTTACAAACTTCACTCCATATTATGTACCGTCAGCTAAACTGGGCAGTAAGCGTTACATTTTTGGTGGAGCGGTCGCTTCACGCTTAGCGGCGGCTGCCGCCGGGCTGGTGCTCGATCTTTCCTTCACAACTCACTTGCCGCCTCTGTTCTTGGAGCCCCACGTGCCTTCCTCGCGTTCGTCCCACACCGCCGGTGAGGCGGCCTCCGGCGCTGCCGTGCCGGACGATCCCGCCAACGACGCCGCGCCCGCAACCCCGACGGAGTCGACCGATCCAGCCCCACGCTGGGAGGGCACCTGGCCCCTAAGCTTCCCGAAGCCCCCCACTACGTCGGCAGTGGCCAAGACAGCCTCCGACGACGCCGACCGCCCGCACAGCGAGGACAGCAAATCCGAGGCAGCCGACGGTCCGTTGACCGAGCCGGAAACAACCTCCACCGCCCCTGACGCGGAAACACCACACGCCCCGGCGCTCACCGGCCCGGCGACGCTGCACGAGGCCCGCAGCAAACTCCGACAGATGATCGACGCCGCCATCGAAGGGCAACCCACACCCCTGACCCGCGGCCCGCACCATGCACTGCTCACCACCCCCGCCCACGCAATTGAACTGGGCTGGGACCTCACCCAAGCCACCACCCACAGCTTCGCGGACGCCCGCAAAAAGCTCGGGGATCTGATCCAGTACGGCGCTGAGGGCCACCCCCAGGTGCTGTGCCGCCACAAGACCCCCGTCGCCGTACTGCTCCCCGCAGCCGCGGACGGCACCCCCACCCCGCCCGCACCTCAAGCCGAGCCCGCACCCGACACAGCAGCTCCGGTAACAGCAGCCCCGGGTTCCACCACACCCCCTAAGGGCCAGCGAGCAGCCCAGAACCCCCTTCCGACCACAGCAGCAGCCGAAGCCGCCGAAGACCTCGCACCTGCGCCGACAACTACCCCTGCCGAAGCGGCCTCTGCACCCACCGCGGCCTCAGAACCACAGCCGGAACCGGCGCTGGCAACCCAAGACACGCCTGCACCTGCCAATACACCCCTCGCTTCACCCGACACCACCCCAGCCCCACCGACCACTCCCACCGGCTCGTCGGCTGCTGCCGTTCCAAACCACGCCACCCCCACACCCAGCATTCCGACACTCCAGCACCCGGTCACACCGCCGACCGCCCTCCCCGCACCCTCCTCGACCCCGCCCGAGCCGGGCCCGCCGGCCCCTGCTCCCACGACGCCCGGTACCGGCCCCGAGACCACCATCCCGGCCAGCGGCCCACCAGCCGCCACTGCGCCACGCACCCCGCGACGCCTGGCCGCACTCGCCCAAGCCCTCGACACCGTCCTCCCCACCACCGCCCCCACCGGTGAAACCACCACACCCACACCCCTGATGGGCCTGCCGACCGGCATCCGCACCCTGGACGACGCCCTCGGCGGCCTCCAGCCCGGCCGCTTCTATCTCGTCGCCGCCGCACCAGGCGCCGGATCCAGCCTGATCGCCACCGCCGCCGCACGCACCAGCGCCCTCGACCAACACCAACCCGTCCTGTACGCCGCCTCCGGACTCACCCGAGCCGACATCGCCGCACGCATCGTCGCCGCACACCTGCCCGTCGACTACCGCCGCCTACGAGCCGGCCGCCTCACCCCCACCGAACAGGACGACACCGCGGCCCTCCACCAACACCTGGCCCAAGCCCCGCTGTACATCGACGACGGCACCGACCTGACCACCGACGCGATCGCCGAAAGCGTCCCAGACCTGCCCGGCCTAGCCCTCGTCGTGGTCGACCGCCTGCAGACCACCGAAGACCCCCGACTGCCGCTGTCCGGCCTGACTCAGATCACCGACGCCGCCCAGGCCCTCGCCCACCTGGCCCGCACCCACGAACTCCCCGTCCTCGCCGCCGTCGACACCGACGACCCCCACCTCATCGCCGCGCTCAGCCTCGACATCACCATCACCCTGACCCGCGACGCCGACCAGATCCACGCCACCGTCGCCGAACGCGACCTCGGCCCGCAGGCCACCCTCACCCTCCACGCCGACCTCGCCCACGCCCGCATCACCGACCCGGCCACCCCCTACGCCAGCCCCACCACCCCAGCGCCGCCACCGACCGCGAGCCTGCACACCCCCGCACAGCCCCCGCAGGCGCCTCTCCAAGCCCCCACCAGCCCGCCCCAGGAGCCCACGCCCACCGAGCCCGTCCCGACAGGCCACACCGCCGCCCCACGCAGGCCATCGTCCCGCCGCACCACCGCCCCACCTCCGCCAGAGGGCGGCTACGCAAACCGGGACTACAGCTACTTCACCGGCATGATCACCCGCGCCGTCGACGAAGCCCTCCACGACCACGACGGTGACATCACGGCTGCAACCGAAGCCCTGGTGAAAAAGGCCGTACCGAACGCAATGGCTCTGTTCGAGGCAACCCGCGTCGGCGGAAATTACGAGCACACCGTCTACCCGGAAACCCTCGAATTCCTCCGAAAGAAAACCAAGGACGGCGCCGACGAAATCTGGGAGGGCCGCCACAACTGGACCAACACCCACCTCATGGACGCCCTCCAAAACGGCACCCACCCCCCGATCACCGTCAACGCCCTCGACACCAACGCCAGCTTCCTGTCCGCCTTCAAGACCCACCTGCCCATCGGCGCCCTGATCCACGACCCCCACGGCGGCTTCGACCCCAAACGCTCCGGCATCTACCGCCTCCCTACCCGCCCCACCTGGCACCACCCCCACCTGCCCGACCCGATCGGCAACCGCCGCGAAGACGGCCCCGTCCTCCTCGACGACGCCACCATCCGCCTCCTCATTCGCTGCGCCCGCCTCGGCCTGTGCGAGGCCCCCCACATCACCGAGCGCTGGACCTCCGGCGCCAGCGAAGGCCTCCTGGAAAAATTCCGCCGCGCCCTGACCGAAGCCCGCAAAAAAGCCATCGAAGCCGACGACACGATGACCGTCGAATACATCAAAGCCATGTACTCGAAATTCACCTCCACCATCGGAGAATCAAGCGTCAACCGCGACATCCGCCGACCCGACTGGATGCACATCATCCGCTCCCAGGCATTCGCTAACCTCTGGTATAAATCCCACCGAGCCCACAGCAACGGCCTGACCGTCGTCCGCGTCCGCGGCACCGACGAACTCCACGTCGCCGGCGACTGGCGCACCGTATTCACCGAAGGACGCCTCACCACCCAGATGAAACAAAAAGACCAGTACCCCCTGCCGAGGAAGAGCGCTCGATAGATGTCGACCGACGGATGGAAGAACTTCGGCAACTACGGGGCAGACCGCGACCCGGGAAACGTCCACGGAAAAATCGCCCTCGCCCGCGCCCTCGAAGACGCCCTCGAGCGCATGATCATCGACGGCGGAATCAAATCCCCGGTCGACACCCGCCGCGGCCTGAAAGCCCGCATGCGTTACCTCACCACCACCAAAGGCGGCCCCCAAGCCTTGGCCGACGCCGGCATCCACGCCACCCCCGCCACGATCCGCGCCTGGACCCGCGGCACCCAGCGCCCGCGCCCGGCCAACCTTGAAGCGATCGACACCGCCTACTGGAACCTGCGAGCCCACAACGTGCTCGCCAACCCCGGCGCCCTCAAGCAGCACCTCAACCGCAATGGCCGCGGCACCCGCATCGAGATCCACCCCGTCAACCAGACCGCCGTCGACGAGCCACGCCGCCGCGACAACCTGAGGATCCAGCACCGGCAGGTCCGCTACATCTGGGACGACGCCGTCGACGCCCTCGTCGCCAGCGACCTGGACACCATGGAAGACCTCTGGGACGACATCATCGCCGAACTCGACTCCGACTGGGGCGCCTACACCTACGTCTCCTACATCGGCATTGGCGCCTGACACGACTGCCCGCAGGACCTGATCGGCCCAAAGCGGCGCTCGACAACCACGGCACGCTGATGGTCTGCGGGGGGAGTGTCGGTGGAACGTCGTCGTCTGGGCGTCAGTGATGCAGGTGCGGTGACCTGTTTGTTGGCGCTGACGGGTGGTGCTCACTTGTTGCTGGCATGAGTGACGAAGGGGCATGTCATTCTCACGTCGACCGCCAACGACTCCGCCTGATCGCACCATCGCCATAGCGCCCCTCCCTGGAGTACGGCTGCAGGCCGGCCACACCTGGACACCGGACATCATCGTGCTTGGGAACGGACGGGCAGTTGTCTTCGAAGGGGACGGACCTCACCACCGAGGCCGCCGCCGGTACGCCGATGACAGAAACCGAGACCTTCAGTGGCAGCGCTGCGGGATCCAGGTCGTCCGCCTGCCCGTGGAGGACCTGCAGCAAGGCGAGCAGCTCACCAACCGACTCAAGGAAGAGCTTTCACGGCACCTCTGGCCCCGGTGACCAAAGTGGCGGGCGGTCATCGACGACCGCCCTCGTACTCTCCGAGACGGCCCCGAGCCGCTTCGAGAAGCTCTTGTTCGGGCTGCGCCGCTCACTCCAACCCGAGGTCGGCCAGAGCCTAGAGCTTGTCGGCGGTGAGCATCGCGCGCGCTTCGTCTTCGCGTCCGAGTCTCGCAATGTCGGGAGAATCCCCAGCTACAGGTGGTTGACACTTGAGACAATGCGGTCATGCCTCTGACCGGAGCCGAGTACGAGCGGCTTACCCAGACCGCGCCGACACTCGACAGTGAAGCGGACGGGCGCTGGATAGCCTGTGACGAGTCGGGCTACGACGGCGAGGATCTTCTGAGCGAAGGCCTCTACATGATGGTGGCCGGAGTCGCCGTCGACGACGCGGAAGCCGAAGGCATCGTGCGCGACCTGCGCACAGAGACCAACATCCAGCCGGCCGTCCGCGATCTGAAGTTCAAGCACTTCCAGCGTGGAGACCGACTGCAGAAGCTCAGCCGCCTGTGGCAGAAGGACGGCGCACTGCACGGACGATGTTCGGTTTACGTGGTCGACAAGCGATACGGAATCATGAGCAAGGTCATCGACCTCCTGGTCGAAGAAGAGGCCTACCTACGCGGCATCGACCTGCATGAAAACAGGCAGGCCAGAAGGCTTGCCAGAGCCCTCGCCTGCGACGGCCGGCGTGCGCTGAAGAACGACCGCTTCAACAAGCTGGAGCAGGCCTTCGTTGCCTTCGCCCGCCGCAGAGACCCCGGCGACCGGCAGGCCGTCATCCAGACCTTTTACGAAGAAGTGGAGGCGGCCTGGACCACATCGACCCGGCGCAACGTCACCGAGGCCCTGCGATGGCTTCGGGACACGCGTGCCCACGCGGAGGCACTTCACGACGACGTAGCGCCTCAACAGCCGCCGCACCTGGAGCTTCTGGACACCGCGCTCGCCACCCTGACAAGAGCCTGGAGTGAGCGCTTGGGAGCGATCAGCGTCCTTGCTGACGAACACCGAGAACTCACGGACGCCCGGCTGGAGGTGACCAGAAACGTCCTGCGCTCCGGGGTCGGCGCTACGCCTTCCGTCATGCACCGGCGCCTTCGCATCCAGCGCATAGTGCGCGGGAGTTCCCATGATCACGCGTCCATTCAGCTTGCCGACCTGCTCGCTGGCGCGGCGGGAAGCGTGGCCAAGGGCGGCACCGGCAACCCCACCGACGCCAGCGCGTTGCTGCGTCCGATCATCCTGCCGCTGATCGAGCAGACATCGCTCGTGCCCGCCGAAGGGCCTGACCCCTTCAGCCGCGACCGGATGTGAAGAGCGCCTGACAAGCGCCCCCGAGCCGTTCCACGCCAGCATGCTCGGGCGGATCGACGGGGGGAACGTTGAGACCGATCTGATGTAAACCAGCGCTATGGACACGAAACAGGTCTTCTGCGCCCGCTGTAGCAGCGCGGACTCCCTCAACATCCGTATCGGCACGGAGATCGCGGAGGGCTACTGCCCAAGCTGTGACAAATCCTTCCGCGCAACTCCGTGCCAGGAGTGCGGCGGCTTCCGTGTCGACGGCTCCTACGGCGTCTCTGGCGCGCGATTCGAAAGGCTCCCGGACACGGTTAAGTGCTGGGACTGCGGTCACCGCAATCCCCTTCGTGACCCTGGCCCGGACTAGGAACTGCGGCGGGAGGCCGCCGACGCAACCCCGCGCCGCGGCCGCCGGCCTCGAGCTGCTCGGCTACCGCCTGAGCTGAGCAGCAGCACTTGGTCTCCCGCTCGCGTACCCCGGCGTAGCCTGCTCGGGAGCACGGGCCGTGACGGTGCGCCTGGTTCGGCTCCACACGCTGCGGGGGAGAGGGAAGGCCGGACATGGCGAACAACGGGCAGACGGACACGGCCGTACTGGTGGCGATGCTCAGCGAGCGCGCCGCCGTGAACGTCCGGCTGGCACTGGTCGCGGACGCACAACAGTGGCAACTGCACCATGGCCAGGTCACCTTGGACGACGACACCCCGGTGACGGAGCGGGCCTGGCGCTACAGCACGGCGAGCTTCCTGGAACTGAGCCTGCCCGGCCCGACGATCGCCGCGCTACTGCGGGGCGGCGAACAGGATGTCCACGGTCTCCACGTCGTCGCCCCCGGCCCGCCGCCCTCCAGCGCCTCCACATCTCGGCTGCGCGGCCAGCAAGAGTGGGACCGGGTGACCACGCCGTGGCCGCGCACCGAGTGGACCATCAACCGGGACGCCAACACGCTCCAGTCCGACAACGACCTGCTAATTGGGGACGGCCCCTCTTTCCTGAACTTCGACCAGGCCCTCAGCGCCTTCCTCCACCAGCGCCCCCACGACAGCAACGCGGGCCGCTCGGACCTGTGGCGCATCGTCCTGCCGCAGCGAGCGGGCTGGCTTGAGCAGATCACCATCGGCCCCGACCTGCTGACGGCCTTCGTAGACGGCGAGGACCTGGACGGCGCGGTACTTGAGCTGAGCTGGGCGGCGGGCAACGAGCGTCAGTCCGTCGACGGCGCCGGCGCCTACCGCTTCGCGTTGCCCCGCGGACTCGCGCACGACAGCCTGCTGATGCTCCGCCGCGCGGACCAGTGGCTGGACTGGCGCCACTTCCCGGCCCCCACGTACGGGCGCGCCCGCGACGCCTCGGTCGTCTGGGAGCAGCCCGGTCCGGAGCTGGAGCTTCTCCTAGCGAACGGGGAGGGAAAGCACCTGGAGTGCAAACTGGAGGTCCCGGAAGGCGACTCTCGGAAGAAGATGCTCAAGACCATCGCCGCCTTCGCATCGCAGGACGGCGGCACCGTCCTGATCGGCGTCCGCGATGACCTGCAGATCGTGGGCCTGCCCGAGGGAGCGAACGTCGACAAGCAGGTCCTCCAGGTCGTCGGCATGATCCGGGACAACCTGGAGCCGGTGCCGTCTTACGAGCCACGCGTGATCGAACACGACGGAAAGACAGTCCTCGCGATCGAAGTCTCCGGCGGGGGCCAGATGTACGCCTACCGCGACGGACAGCGCGCGGAGTTCTACGTCCGCGTCGGCCCGAACACGGTGCCCGCACGCCACCACGAGATCGCCGCCGGATTCCGGCACGCTCCGACCGGCACCACGTTCTGAGTGAGTGAGGGCCGCCGCACCGGCGACGGCAAACGTCAACCACTCGGTGCGGCCGGCCCGCACTGGCCTCGCGCTGCTGACCGATGCCGTGGCCGCCGACTGGCTCACCGCCACGGAGGCCGGAGAGATCTGACCCTAGTCGCACACACCAACGGGCCCCGGGGGAGCAGCCATCGTCCCCGGGGCCCGCATTGGGGGTGCACGCCTGGCTGAGGCTGCACGTCAGCCGATGATCGTGTGAAAGAACAGGACGGCGCCCGCGCCCGCCGCGCCGCCAGCGAGGAGCGCAGCAGCTGGGCTGCCGCCGTTGAAGGCTGTGAGCACGCCTGCACTGAGCCCGGCAAGTGTGCCGAGAACGAACACGATGGCAGCTCGCTGACTCAGAAGAGGGCCCTGCTCTTGGCTGTTCACATCTACTCCGATTGATTGAGGCGACGACACAGAAAGTGTTTGCATCGCCGGGGTTCCGGTGTTGATGCTGTAGCCCGTTCGCGGTCCTCTTCCCCCTGTGCTCCATGTCACGAGCTTCTGCTCAGAAACTTTGCTGATTCGCGGGGGGACTGGCCTACCCGGCAGCTAAGACCGTAGACGTGAGCGAACCACGCCCGTCTCGGCACGTCCTCAGGCGTCACGAGTCAAGGAAGAGTCCAGGGATCGATGTCGACCGCCCGGAAGCGGACGGCGGACGCCCATCCCAAGCCGACCGAGGGCTTGTTGAACACCTTCCGTCCCTGGGAGATAGAGACCTACCCGTTGATGAACGGGTAGCCCGCCTTGCAGCCGATGGCCGTCTTGTTGCGGCGCTGCGGGGCGACGGATTCGCTGGCCCCCGTTATGACCGGTTCGCCTGTCGGCTGATGGAGTATGGGTGGCCGATCATGCTCGCTTGGACTCACAGCGGGGAGATCTTTCGCCAGAGCAGATTGGCGGGGCGGCCGATCTGCGTGCGGCATGGCGGCGACTGGAGCCAGGATGACCGCTACCTGCTCGCGACGGAGACCGTGCTGGCCGGACTGGAGCTCTTCCGCACCTACGGCTTGGTGGGTAGGCGGTGGCAAGAGGCAGGCGGCGCGAGTTTGACGACCTATTACGTGGGGGCTTGCGTCCGGTCCTTCCGTCCGGTGTACGAACAATGGTTCCGAGATCGTTCACAGAGCACGATGGGAAAGGTCTCGCTTGAGGATGAGCCCACATGCGTGGACCTCGCAGACGAGGGAGCGGTCGACCCGGATCAGGCTGCTGTCATCCAGGATCAGGTCAGGCGCGCACTCGCTGCCCTTTCGGATCAGCAACTGCGCAATGGGCTGGTGAGGCGCGCGCTGGGATACACCCAACGGGAAGCAGCGGCATCGGTTGGACTGTCCGAAAAGGCCATGGAGCGGCGCCTGAGCCGGAGCCGCCACAAGCTTCGCGCTCTGGGGCTCGACGAGCAGGCGGGAGGTCAGTAACCATGACCACAGCGCACGGTGAGAACACTGCGTCGGCGTCCGATGACTTCGAGGCATTGCTGGACGCTTCCAGTCTTGGAACCGAGCACGTTTGCCGGGTCAGGGAGCAGATCCCAGACCGCATCCGCGAGCGGCTGCACGATGCTATGGGCCAGCGCTCCACCCCGACGAGCGGTTCCACCTGCACGCTCGATCGGTCCAGCTCTGGCTCTCTTGCTGACGAGGCCCGCCAACTATGGGCATGCAGCCCGGCATTGCGCATGGAGCTGCGTAGCACGGTCTTGGAGATCGTTCGCACCTTCGCTGAAGCGACGCTCGACGCCGACGCGCTTGCGGAAGCACTGGACGCAGGTTGGCTGGCGGTGGCTGGCCGGTGGGCACACGCTCTCAGGCGCGATCTTGCCTACGGCCTCGCCCGCGTCCGTGCTTTGGCGCATGGCAATGATTGCCTTGGACCGATGACGCGTGCCATGGCCGACAGCTTCTCCTACAAGCTTCCTGCCAACACCGTCCGTGCCTGCCAGGAGGTGCTGCGCTTGGCAGGTGATCTGCACTTGGTGCATGAGGCACTCACTGAGATCGTGAGCGACTTCGTGGACAGCGACCTTCGCAGTACTGACCTGGAATGGGTGCCTCTCGAAGGAGTGAGATGGAGTGCGGCGACATGCTGGCCTGCCATGTGGGAGGAACGGGTGCGCCGCGCCTCGGAACCTGAGGGACCAGGTGTCTTTGTTATCCGTGCCGAGCCAGAGCGCTGTCCATCTGCGCTCACCAGCATGTGATCTCCCTGAACGGCAGCTGACCGGCGTGTAGGTGCGGCTGCTACGCCACCGTCCCGTAGTGCGCTCTCGCGCCTTCAGCCCGCCAGTTCTGACGTGCGCTCGCGTACCGCCCGCGGTCGACGAGAACGCCGTCCAGCTGTTGCTGCGTCCCTTGCTCGCGGTGGGCGCTTCCGCGACCTTCTCTGCCACCAGCGTGGCGCTCAAGCCATGGCCCTGCCGACGCGCTGCAACCCCGGGCCAGGTCTTCAGCACTCCACATCCCTGGATCCCCTACGCTGCCCACTCCAGCCCGAGGTCGGCCAACTGCTGGAGCTTGTCGGCACTCAGCTTCCCGCGCCTGCTCTTGCTGTTCGAGAGAAACGGCTTGACCTCCGTCCCGTCCTCCAGCCGCTCTACGTGGGCCCTGGGGACCGTGACAGAGCCCGTGCGGGCTTTGTACTGGGCCGAGGGCCGCCACGCCCCGCTCGAAGGCGCCAGAGGCCGCCTTGGGGGTTTTGGCGGGTCCCTCCTGCCGGCGGCAGGGGTACGACGCCGATGGCCTCCAGGAGCTCGCGCTGCCCGTCCATCAGGCCCTGCCAGGCGGTGTGCTGACGGTTGATGGTCTGCGGGGGGAGTGTCGGTGGAAGTCGTCGTCTGGGCGTCAGTGATGCAGGTGCGGTGACCTGTTTGTTGGCGCTGACGGGTGGTGCTCACTTGTTGCTGGCATGAGTGACGAAGGGGCATGTCATTTTCACGCCGACCACCTAGGAAACAGGAAATGGAAGAGGTGTCGGCGGCCGGTTTGACGTCCTTAAGCGGTGTCGATCAGTTTCTGTATGCGTCGTCGATGGCTCCGGCGTCGATCAGGGCCACGCGCAGTGCCTCGCGCTCGGGGGTGTCCTGGACGGGGGAGCCGGCGTAGAGAGCGGCGGCATGACGGACGGTCCGGATGCGCCGGTAGCCCTCCAGGGACCCGTGGTCGAGGGCTGCGGCGGCGATGAGCTGGGCTGACGGGGAGTGCGGGCTGCGGGCGGCGCGTTCGGCGGCGTGGTCGGCGTCTTCCAGGTCGGGCTGCTGGGTGAGGGTGGCGGCGGTGAGCTCCAGCCAGGTGTTCTCGTCAAGGATGTCGGCGAAGGCAAAGTGCCCTGCTCCGCGCAGGGCCGCGGGCGCAAGACGGGCCTCCAGCGCGGCCCGCCACAGGGCGGCGGCCCGCTCGGCTACCTCGCTGCTTGCCATGTGGGTGGTGTAGGTGGCCAACCGGGACAGCATCTCGCTGACGGCCTCGATCCCGCCCGGGCAGTCGGCGAGATGAGCGAGGAACTCCCCCGTGGGGCCGAGGGGTTCGGAGTCATCCAGCAGCGTGAGGAAGGCTTTGTCGAGGGCGCCTTCGGCCCCTGGCGCACACAGGGCATGCCACAGGCCGGTGCGTTCCAGCCGGGCCAGCAACGCAGCATCGGGACGGCCACGGGTGAGCCAGACGCGTGCGGGGCGCCAGGCGTGATCCAGGGACAGGAGCGTGTCGGCATGGCTGGTGGTCCAGGCAGGGTCGCGGCCGTGGAGCTGGGCGAGACAGAACCCGATGACGGCGAGGGCTTGGTCGTCCGGCTCAGCGCCCAGGAGTTTCTCCAGCGTTGCCGTCAGCGGTTCGGGCAGCCCTTCCCTGGTCTGTCCCACGTGGTGGAGGCCCCAGGCGGTAAGGGACAGCAGGGCGCTGGCGCCGGGCGCCGTCGAGGCAGCGGTCAGCGGCGAAGGGGTGTCCAGACGCGGTGTGCTCCAGCCGGTGACCAGGCCGCGCAGCCACGTCACGGCGTCCGCCTCCACTGCCTGCAACGACATGCCGTTGTCCCAGGCGTGGTGCAGGAGGTTGGAGATGACCAGCTGCAGCTGTTCCGCCTCCGGCCCGTCGCCTTCCTGTTCCTGCGGGCGTACGGCGAAGGCGGCCTCGGCGACGGGGACCAGCGCGCCGGCATCCAGGCGGCCGCTGCCGGCGGCGAAGTGGAGGGCGTTGAAGTAGGCAGCCTGCAACGCAGGGCGCTGGGCGGCCGCCGCGATCACGGCCGGGTCGGCGGCCCAGGCCTGCGGGTCCTGGGCCACGAGCTCGCCCAGCAGTCCGGCACGATCTTCGTCAGCATAGTCTTCGTTGTTGACGGGGGCGGCGGCGAGCGCGGTGACCGTGGCAGCTGTCCCCTCGGCCCGGGCCTGTGCGGTGAAGGCCTCCAGGGAGAGCCCTCCGTAGGCCTCCACCCAGGAGGTGGTGGTCTTCATGACCGGATCAGGTCGGCCGGGCGGCGGTCCGTATTTCTCTTCCAGCAGGGCCAGTACCGGCTGCCACGGCGCCCGCACTGTCTCGGGCAGCACCGGCGACAGCCCCCGCACGATCCGCCACGGGCTGGGCACCGGCCCGGGAAAAGCATCGGCCCACGCACGCATCTCCGCCGCGTCGGGCGGCACGCTCAGGGCTTCCTCCAGCGCCACCTCCATCTGCGGCCGCAGCTCGGGCGGGCAGTGGGCGTCCAGCAGGGCGAGGAAGTCGGCGAGGTCGGCGTTCGGCCACCTCCCGCCCCCTGCCTGCCGTGCGGTCTCGATGGCGGTCTGCCACCAGTCGGCCGAAGCCTCGGCCTGCAGGCTGTCGTGGGGCCAGGATTCGGTCAGGTGCGTGGCCATCAGCCGTGCCCGGTGCTCGGCGGCGGGCAGCTTGCCGCGCACACCCCGCAGCCGTTGCGCGACGGGCACGCCCAGCCGTGCCTCGGCCAGGGCGAGATCGAGCACGGCCCGCATCAGCGTCACGACGATCGCATGCGGAGGATCGGCCAGCGTGACCGTGCCGAGTTCGTTGACGAGTTCGGCCTGCAACGACGCGTCCCGGTCGCCGAGATGGCCGGCGAGAACACCGGCGAGCGCGGAGCGGATGATCCACCCGAGCCGGTCCGGGCCGGTGCGCAGCCGGCCACCGGGGTGCGCGGTAGCGATCAGCTCCCGTAGCAACTGCCCACTCTCCCACGACTCGCTCGTGGTGAAGTCGCGGTCCCGCAGGATGTTCTCCACGACGGAGACCCACTGCCCCGTCCGCTCGGCGACGGCGACACCGACGGCCCAGTACGCGGCCTGGATCAGGACGAACCGCTCCGGCCGGGAGCGCACCAGATCGGCCAGCACGGCGGCCGCCGCCATACCCGCCTCGCCGAGAACGGCGACCGCCTGCGACAGGGCACCGGGCCCCTGCGCACAGATCGCCTCCAAGTTCTCCTTGACCCAGGCGCACACCCGCTGCGGATCCTCGGCCTGCAGCCGCCGCAGGTACGGCCCGGCCGGCCAGCGCGTCTGCTCGGGCAGCAGCCGGGCTATCGGCAGCAGGTCGAGCCAGCGCCCGCTCACAGCGGCCTGGAAGAAGTACATCCCTGCCCGCGGGTCGGTCATCCTCTCGACCTCGTCCGCGTCCTGCTGCACCGGGGCATCCAGCCGGGCCAGCTCCCGCAGCCGGTCCGCCCGCTCGGGCAGGGTGAGGAAGAGCTGCTCCATGGCGGCCGTGATGTCGTCGAACTGGCGGCGTGTCTCGTCGGCCCCGCTGTCGGATCCGTGCAGCACACCGGAGGCGGAGCTGTAGAAGGCGCTCCAGCTGCGGGCCGCTTCCGTTTCAGCCAGCCCCATCTCCTGTCGGGTCTGCTCGGCCACCAGGTGCCCGATCTGCCGGGTGCGGAACCCGCCGCGGTCCGCTTGCTCGGCGCGCAGCTCCTCAACCGCATCAGCGAGGACATCGAGATCCGCAGCCTCCACCTCGTGCTGTCGGCGCCAGGCATCCGTCACGGCCCCGGCGGCCTCGGTGACCGCCTTGGTGGCACTGCGCAGCCCGTGGAATTCCTCGCCCGCGATACTCAGGACACTGTCCAGTGCGCCCCGCAGACACGATTGCGCCACCTCATAAGGCGTTTGGAACGCGTCGGTGTTATTCAGGACGTGGGCGGCGTCCCGCATCAGGCTCAGCGCCCGCCGGCCCTTGTCGCCTTGAGCCTGCAGGGCTGAGACGAGTTCCGGGCGTATCACGCACGCGGCCAGCGACGGCCCGGCCTGCTGTGCAGGGGCAAGAGGATCAGACACCGGCTCACCGTAGCCGCGCGGCCCGAGCCTGGTCTTGCCTGGACCAGCGTCGTGGCCCGGACGATCCAGGAGGCCCGGGAACGGGCCCGGGTGCCCAAGCGTGACGAACCGGCGGAAGACCCGAGAACCGACCAAAGAAATCCGAGCACAAGAAAAACGAGCCCCGAATTAGGTCCTGATACTCTACCTTTCGCACACAACGATTCACCCCTCTGGAGAACCCCATCTGGGGAGAATCGGTACAGAACAACCAACACTCCACGAGAAAACAGGTAATGTAAATGGAGTGAATGCATTCTCTCGGCAGGTTACAGAGTCCCTCTGGGAGGTTTTCTGTATACCCTTTTCAGGCGTCGGATATTTAACAAGAGGTTCAGACCAGTACTCCCAACACGAAGAGTAGCCGTTACATAATTTGCACTTGCTTCTAGAGCGTTACATAAATGGGTACACATTGGGAGCAGGAAGGGCGTCCGCCAGGGCGCTTCAACGTAAGTCAGCGCTGCAGTCGAGTGCCTAAAGAGATTAATGAGCAGGTCAGAAACCTATGAGCACCCAAGTCCAAACGATGCCGCACGATGCCGCCACTCCAATTATGTAACGGCAAGCGAG
This sequence comes from Streptomyces sp. NPDC045022, assembly GCF_056432605.1. NCBI lineage: Bacteria > Bacillati > Actinomycetota > Actinomycetes > Kitasatosporales > Streptomycetaceae > Streptomyces > Streptomyces sp. NPDC045022. The sequence goes on along the minus strand of NZ_JBWKIR010000031.1, from coordinate 125 downwards.
GGCCGGTGCCCGTGCTAGCCAGCCTGTAACGCCACGGAGTGGCGTTACAAAACCGTCGCGGAGCGGCGGCGCAACTCTCCGTCACGTAGTGACGGCGCGTCATGTCTCCGGAGGAGACGGCGCGC
>NZ_JBWKIR010000030.1:0-89460 GCF_056432605.1 Streptomyces sp. NPDC045022 | reverse complement strand
AGAAGCCCCGACCGCATCTGCCGCCTTTTCCGCACCGCCATCCGGCACTACAGAAATCCTCCGATACCAAGGCATTTAAGGTGAAAACGACCTCTGAGACCCTGTATGTGAACGGCACCGACATGCCGTCCGTGAAGTCCACCATCACGGCGAAGCTGAAGCAGGACACCTCCATCGACACCGTCGTCACCCTCGGCGCCCCGTTCGCCGTCACCGCGGTCCAGTCCGTGGGCGGCGCGGGCAGCAAGGCCAAGGTGGCCACGTTCGACCTCAACAAGGAACTGGTCAAGGCCGTCCAGAACGGCTCCATCGAGTTCGCCGTCGACCAGCAGCCCTACCTCCAGGGCTACCTGGCGGTCGACTCCCTGTGGCTCTACAAGAACAACGGCAACTACAGCGGCGGTGGCGAGGCGCCGGTCCTGACCGGTCCGGCCTTCGTCGACAAGTCCAACGTGGACAAGGTCGCCGAGTTCGCCGCGAAGGGCACCCGGTGATGAGCATGGCCCAGCAGGCAGAGCCGGCGGTGGGCAGGCCGCCGGCGTCCGGCCCCAAGGGGACCGACGGCCGCACCGCCCGGCGCCCACTGGCGCTCCGGCTGCTGGCCCGGCCCGAGGTCGGCGTCTTCCTCGGCGCCGCCGCCGTACTGGTCTTCTTCCTGATCGTCGCGCCCTCGGTCCGCCAGGGCAGCTCGATGGCCACGATCCTCTACCAGTCCTCGACCATCGGGATCATGGCCCTCCCGGTGGCCCTGCTGATGATCGGCGGTGAGTTCGACCTGTCCGCCGGTGTCGCCGTGATCACCTCGGCGCTCACCGCGAGCATGCTCAGCTATCAGCTGACCCTGAACGTGTGGACCGGCGTGATCGTCGCCCTGATCGTCTCCCTGGCGATCGGGTTCCTCAACGGCTGGATGGTGGTGCGGACCGGGCTGCCCAGCTTCCTGGTCACCCTCGGCACCTTCCTGATCCTGCAAGGCGTCAACCTCGCGGTGACCAAGCTGGTGACCGGGAACGTCGCCACCGACGACATCAGTGACATGGACGGCTTCGGCCAGGCCAAGAAGATCTTCGCCTCCTCCTTCGACGTAGGCGGCGTCCAAGTGCAGATCACCGTGGTCTGGTGGCTCGTCTTCGCCGCCCTCGCCACCTGGGTGCTGCTGCGCACCAAGTACGGCAACTGGATCTTCGCCGTCGGCGGCAACAAGGAGAGCGCCCGCGCCGTCGGCGTCCCCGTGAGGTTCACCAAGATCTCCCTGTTCATGCTGGTCGGTTTCGGCGCCTGGTTCGTCGGCATGCACAACCTGTTCTCGTTCAACACCGTGCAGTCCGGCGAGGGCGTCGGACAGGAGCTGATCTACATCGCCGCGGCCGTCATCGGCGGCTGCCTCCTCACCGGCGGCTACGGCTCCGCGATCGGCCCGGTCTTCGGCGCCTTCATGTTCGGCATGGTGCAGCAGGGCATCGTCTACGCCGGCTGGAACCCCGACTGGTTCAAGGCCTTCCTCGGCGTGATGCTGCTCGGCGCCGTCCTGATCAATCTATGGGTCCAGCGCACGGCGACCCGGAGGTGACCGATGACTGACAACGCAACCGGAACCCACGGCGCCGTCCTCCAGGACGGCCCGCCCGCGGGGGACGGACCCCTGGTCGAACTGCACGGCGCCGGCAAGTCCTACGGCAACATCCGCGCCCTGCACGGCGTCGACCTCCAGGTCCACGCCGGCCGGGTGACCTGTGTCCTCGGCGACAACGGCGCCGGCAAGTCCACCCTCATCAAGATCATCTCGGGACTGCACCAGCACACCGAGGGCGAGTTCCTCGTGGACGGGCAGCCGGTGCGCTTCAGCACCCCGCGCGAGGCACTCGACAAGGGCATCGCCACCGTCTACCAGGACCTCGCCACCGTCCCGCTCATGCCGGTGTGGCGGAACTTCTTCCTCGGCTCCGAGATGACCAGGGGCCCCTGGCCCGTCCGCCGTCTCGACATCGCCCGCATGAAGAAGACCGCGGACGAGGAACTGCGCAACATGGGCATCGTCCTGGACGACCTGGAGCAGCCGATCGGCACCCTCTCCGGCGGCCAGCGGCAGAGCGTGGCCATCGCCCGCGCCGTCTACTTCGGCGCCCGCGTCCTCATCCTGGACGAGCCGACGGCCGCGCTCGGCGTCAAGCAGTCCGGCGTGGTGCTGAAGTACATCGCCGCCGCCCGCGACCGCGGCCTCGGCGTCATCTTCATCACCCACAATCCCCACCACGCCTACATGGTCGGCGACCACTTCAGCGTGCTGCGGCTGGGAACCCTGGAATTGAGTGCCGACCGCAGCGCGGTGAGCCTCGAGGAGCTGACCAACCACATGGCGGGCGGTGCCGAACTCGCCGCGCTCAAGCACGAACTGGCCCAGGTGCGCGGCGTCGACGTGGAGGAGCTGCCTGAGGAGGGCGACCTCTCCGCACCGGTGGCGGCCTCCCCCGAAGGGACCACCTGACATGGCGAACCCGTCTCCTCTGGACCGTATCCGGGTCGGCTCGGCCCCCGACTCCTGGGGCGTCTGGTTCCCGGACGACCCGCGGCAGGTCCCCTGGGAACGCTTCCTCGACGAGGTCCACGCGGCCGGCTACGACTGGATCGAACTCGGCCCCTACGGCTACCTCCCCACCGACCCCGAACGGCTCACCGAGGAGGTGGCCAAGCGGAACCTGAGGGTGTCGGCGGGCACGGTCTTCACCGGCATGCACCGCGGCCCGTCGGTCTGGGAGGAGACCTGGGCGCACGTCAGCCAGGTGGCCGCGCTCACCCAGGCGATGGGCGCCCGGCACCTGGTGGTGATCCCCTCCTTCTGGCGGGACGACAGGACCGCGGCGATCCTGGAGCCGCCGGAGCTGACCGCCGGGCAGTGGGCGCATCTGACCAAGGGCATGGAACGGCTCGGCCACGAGGTCAAGGAGACGTACGGCCTCGACCTCGTCGTGCACCCGCACGCCGACACCCACATCGACACCGAGGACCACGTCGAACGCTTCCTCGACTCCACCGACACCGAGTTGGTCAACCTCTGCCTGGACACCGGGCACTACGCCTACTGCGGCGGGGACAGCGTCAAGCTGATCGAGACCTACGGCGAGCGCATCGGCTATCTCCACCTCAAGCAGGTCGACCCGGACGTCCTCGCCGAGGTGGTCGCGAACGAGGTGCCGTTCGGGCCCGCGGTGCAGCGGGGTGTCATGTGTGAACCACCTTCGGGTGTACCGGAGTTGGGGCCGGTGCTGGAGGCGGCGCAGCAGCTGGGCGTGGAGTTGTTCGCCATCGTCGAGCAGGACATGTACCCGTGCGAGCCGGACGAGCCGCTGCCGATCGCGCTGCGCACCCGCCGTTTTCTCAGGTCCTGCGGAGCCTGACCGTTCCCGGCGCACGGCGTGCGCCGGCTCGCGCGGCCCCGGCCGCCCTGGTTCCTGCGCAACCACACGGGATTCGGCCAGGGGAGGTCCGGGAACCAACCGGGGGCACGCGGGCGTTGTGCACGGTGACGGGGGACGCCCGCGAAGACGGGAGGACGAGATGACACACCGTACGGACCCTCGGCACACGCCCCAGGAGACCACCGACGCGTCGGCCCTGCGCCGCGACCGCTTCGGCACGCTGCCCGAGCGGATACGCCCGGAGGACACGGTGGAGACCAGGCCGGTGACCCTGCCGGACCCGGCGCGGGACACGTACAACCCGGACGAATGGCTGATCCGCTACTGCGGCTGACAGAGCCGAGCCGTACGGCGCCGGGCCCGGGCCCGGCGCCGCCGCGTGGGCTCAGTCCTCCCGCACCTCGGCCAGTGTCACCGGCCGGTGCTCGTGCAGCGACCGGGTGCAGGCCTCGGCGATCCAGCCCGCCTCCAGGGCGTCCTCGACCGTGCAGGGGGAGGGGCGGGTTCCGGTGACGACCTCGGTGAACGCGGCGAGTTCGGCGCGGTAGGCGTCGGTGAAGCGGTCCATGAAGAAGTCGTGCGGGGTGCCGGCCGGGAACGTCACCCCGGGTTCCGCCGAGCGCAGCGGCAGCTTGTCGTCCAGGCCGACGGCGATCGAGTCCGTGAAGCCGTGCAGGTCCATGCGCACGTCGTAACCCCTGCCGTTGTGACGGGAGTTGGAGACCGCCGCGATGGTGCCGTCGTCCAGGGTGAGCAGTGCGCCGGTGGTGTCGGCGTCGCCCGCCGCCCTGATGTGGTCGGCGCCCCGGTTGCCGCCCACCGCGTACACCTCGGTGACCTCGCGGCCCGTCACCCAGCGGATGATGTCGAAGTCGTGCACCGAACAGTCCCGGAAGATCCCGCCGGACGCGGCGACGTACGCGGCCGGCGGCGGCGCCGGGTCCAACGTGGTGCAGCGGACCGTGTGCAGCTTGCCCAGCTCGCCGGCCCGCACCGCGGCCCGCGCGGCGGCGAAGCCCGCGTCGAAGCGGCGGTTGTAGCCGATCTGGATCGGGACATCGCTGTCGCGCACGGCCTTCAGCACCTCCACGCCCTCCGCCATGGTGCGGGCCACCGGCTTCTCGCAGAAGACCGGCACACCGGCCTGCACACCCGCCCGGATCAGCGCGGGGTGGGCATCGGTGGCCGCGGCGACGACGAGGCCGTCCACCCCGGCCGCCAGCAGCGCCTCCGGCGAGTCCGCGACCTCGGCCCCGAACCGCTCGGCGGCGGCCTTGGCGGCGTCCGTGAACGGGTCGGCGACGACGAGCGACTCGACGGCGTCCAGTCCGAAGAGGGTCTCGGCGTGGAAGGCGCCGATGCGGCCGAGGCCGAGGATTCCGATGCGCATTGCTTCGCTGCTTCCTTGTGTGTGGTTGCGGTCCGCCGCCGGGGCTCCGGCCCGGACCCCGGTCGCCTTCCGGGCCCGTCCCCGAACGCCGGACGGGCGGGTCTCCTTCAGTCCAGTCCGCCCAGTACGTTCTGGTCCCAGTCGATCACCGAGCCGGTGACCACGCCGGAGCGGTCGGACAGCAGGAAGACCACGAAGTCCGCGATGTCGTCCGGCCGGCCGAGCGTGCCCATCGGCAACCGGGCCGCTGCCCGGTCCCGCCAGTCGTCACCGGCGCCGTGGAAGGCCCGCTGGGTGGCGTCCTCGCCTTCGGTCGCGGTCCAGCCGATGTTCAGTCCGTTGATCCGGATTTGGTCCCAGCGGTGGGCGTGCGCCGCGTTCCGGGTCAGGCCCACCAGGCCCGCCTTGGCGGCGACGTACGGCGCGAGGAACGGCTGCCCGCCGTGCGCCGACGAGGTGATGATGTTGACGATCGTGCCGGGCGCCTCGCGGGCCACCATGTCGGCGACCGCCGCCTGCATCGCGAAGAACGGCGCCCTGAGGTTGATGGCGATGTGCGCGTCGAACAGCTCCGGCGTGGTGTCCAGCAGCGTGCCCCGGGAAGTCAGCCCGGCCGAGTTCACCAGGCAGTCGACCCGGCCGTACGCGTCCACGACCTCGGCCACCGACGCCCTGGCCTGCGCGGCGTCCGCCAGATCGGCCCGCACGAACAGCGCCTTGCCGCCGGTGGCCGTCAGCTCCGCCACCAGAGCCTCGCCCGGCTCGGGCCGGCGCCCGGTCACCGCCACCACCGCACCCTCGCGGACGGCCGCCCGCGCGGTCGCGGCACCCACCCCCTGGCTGCCGCCGTTCACCAGCACGACCTTGCCCCGCAGCAGTCCGCCGGAAAGCCCGCCGGGACGCCCGTCGAGAGGTTCCATGTCGTTCCTCAGCTCTCCCGGCGTTCGCCGCCGGCCCGGAGTTCCTCACGCAGCCGCCCCGGAGCCCACACCGGTGTCCTTCTTTCGGGCCCGGAAGCGGCGCGGCCCTGCCATTCTTGTCAGTACAAACCCCTCGAACAACCAGCAGGCAGCCATCAAAAACCCCTCAAGGAGGCGGTCCGTGGGCCACCCGTTCCCGATCCGGGAGATCGCACGTCAGGCGGGTCTCAGCGAGGCCACCGTGGACCGTGTGCTCAACGGCAGGGGAGGGGTGCGGGAGAGCACCGCGCGGGAGGTGCACCGGGCGATCGCCGATCTGGACCGGCAGCGCACCCAGGTCCGGCTGGTCGGCAGTAGCTTCATGGTCGACATCGTCGTGCAGGCGCCCGAGCGGTTCACCACCGCCGTGCGTGCCGCCCTGGAGGCCGAGCTGCCCTCCCTGCATCCGGCGGTGATCCGCTCCCGCTTCCACTTCCGCGAGACCGGCCCGGGGCCGGAGACGGTGGGGACGCTGGACCGGATCGCCCGGCGCGGCTCGCAGGGCGTGATCCTCAAGGCGCCCGACGTCCCCGAGGTCACCGCGGCCGTCGGCCGCCTCACCGCCGCCGGGATACCGGTCGTCACCCTGGTCACCGATCTGCCCGGCAGCGGGCGCCTCGGCTACGTCGGCATCGACAACCGGGCGGCCGGCGCGACCGCCGCCTACCTGATGGGCCAGTGGCTCGGCGACCGGCCCGGCAACGTCCTCACGAGCCTCAGCAGCGGATTCTTCCGCAACGAGGAGGAGCGCGAGATGGGATTCCGGAGCGTGATGCGGTCCCGGCATCCCGAGCGGGCCCTGGTCGAGATCGCCGAGGGACAGGGCCTGGACGCCACGCAGTACGACCTCGTCCGCGCCGCCCTGGCCCGTGATCCGGAGATCCGGGCCGTGTACTCCATCGGCGGCGGCAACAACGCCACCCTGCGGGCCTTCGCCGATGCCGGGCGCGCGTGCGCGGTGTTCATCGCCCACGACCTCGACCACGACAACACCCGCCTGCTGCGCGGGCACCGGCTGTCCGCGGTCCTCCACCACGATCTGCGTCAGGACCTGCGCGAGGCCTGCCACCTCGTGATGCGTGCGCACGGCGCGCTGCCCCCGGCCGGGCCGGCGCCGTCGTCCGCGATCCAGGTCGTCACGCCGTACAACCTGCCCGCGCAGACGGCCGGATGAAGGGAGAGGCCGTGGCCCGCACCGAGCAGGTGGAGATCGAGGGTGTACCGATGGTCGCCACCCTCGTAGCGGGTAGCGGCATCGGACTGCTGGCGCTGCACGGCAGCAATGAGGGAGGCACGGCCGAGCTCGCGGACCTCGTGGGCCGCCGCTGCGGCGCCACCAGCCTGGTCTTCACCCAGCCGGGGGCGCGGCGGCCCGTGCACATCCCGTCCCCGCGCATGGCCGCGGACCACTGCGCGCTCCTGCGCGAGTTCGTGGGCCGGGTCTGCCTCACGGTCTCCCTGCACGGGCACATGCGGCCCCGGGCGCCGCGCACCCTCTTCCTGGGCGGCGGCAACCGTGCGGCGGCACTCGTCCTCGCCGAGGAACTGCTCGCCCTCGCCCCCGGGTTCCGGACGGTCACGGACCTGGAGGCGATCCCGGCCGCCCTGCGCGGCCTGCACCCCGGGAACCCGGTCAACCTGACCCGCCTGGGCGGCGTACAGGTGGAGTTGCCGCTCCCGGCCCGGACCACCGGTGCGTCCGGCACACCCCCGCAGCCGGTGGTCGACGCCCTCGTCGCCGGAGTCGTCCGGCTCGCTCAGTCTCCGTCGACGTCCACCCAGGAGCGGCGCTGAGCGGACCGCGCCATCGCGTCCAGCACGGCCGCACTGTGTACGGCGTCCGCCAGTGTCGTGCCGTACGGCGTGCCCTCGGCGATGGACCGCAGGAAGCGGTACGCCTCGATGACCTTCAGGTCGTCGTAGCCCATCGCGTTGGCCGCGCCCGGCTGGAACGCGGCGAACTCCCCGGCGCCCGGGCCGACGTACACCGTGCTCACCGGCTGGTCCTGGTACGTCGTACCGCGGCAGACCCCGAGTTCGTTCATCCGGCGGAAGTCCCAGAGCACCGCGCCCCTGGTGCCGTGCACCTCGAAGCCGTAGTTGTTCTGCTCGCCGACCGAGACCCGGCAGGCCTCCAGCACCCCGCGGGCGCCCGAGGCGAAGCGCAGCAGACAGCTGACGTAGTCCTCGTTCTCGACCGGACCCGGCTCGCCGCCGCGGGCGAGGGTGTGGCCGGCGGTGGCGACGGCCGGGCGGGCCCGTTCCGGCACGAAGATCGCGGTGTCGGCGGTGAGGGCGGCGATGTCGCCGAGCAGGAAGCGGGCCAGGTCGGCGCCGTGCGAGGCCAGGTCGCCGAGCACCCCGCTGCCGCCGCGCTCCCGCTCGTACCGCCAGGTCAGGGCGGAGTCCGGGTCGGCCGCGTAGTCGCTGAACAGGCGGATGCTGGCATGCGTGACCGTGCCGATCCCGCCGGAGGCGATCAGCTCGCGGGCGGCCTCGACGGCGGGCGCGTTGCGGTAGTTGAAGCCGACCGCGCCCTGCACGCCGGCCTTGGCGACCGCGTCCGCGACCGCGCGGGCGTCCCCGGCGGTCAGTCCCACCGGCTTCTCGATCCAGATGTGCTTGCCGGCTTCGGCCATCGCCACACCGATCTCGCGGTGCAGGAAGTTCGGCGCGGTGATGCTGACGGCCCGCACGCGCGGGTCGGCCGCCACCTCCCGCCAGTCGCGGGTGGCGGAGGCGAACCCGAACCGCTCGGCGGCCTCCTCGGCCCGGCCCGGTACCTCTTCGGCGACCGTGACCAGCCGCGGGCGCAACGGCAGTCGGGGGTAGTGGTGCGGGAGACGGGCGTACGCCTGGGTGTGCACCCGGCCCATCCAGCCGAATCCGACAACGGCGACACCGACTGCATCCACCATGACAGCCCCTTGTTGGACCGGTCCATCTCCTGTCCCGGTCACCATGTCCGGACATGAAGCGGCTGTCAAGCAGGGGCGTCCATCCCGCCCCGGGCCTTTGACAGCCCGGTCGGGCACATGGAACGGTCCATCCCATGAGGTCCCCGACCATCCGCGACGTGGCCGAGCGGGCCGGAGTGTCGAAGTCGCTGGTCTCGCTGGTGCTGCGCGGCTCGGGCCCGGTGCGCGCGGAGAAGCGGGACGCCGTCCTGCGGGCCGTACGCGAGCTGGGCTACCGGCCCAACGCCGCCGCCCGCAGCCTGAGCGAGCGGCGCACGCGAACGGTCGGCGTCCTCCTGGACGACCTGCGCAACCCCTGGTTCGTCGACCTGCTCGACGGTCTGAACTCCTTGCTCCACGCGGCCGGCCTGCACATGCTCCTCGCCGACGCCCGCCTGAACCGGCGGATGGGCCACGACCTCGCCGAACCCTTCATGGACCTCGGCGTCGACGGGCTGGTGGTGGTCGGCACGGTCCCGGACGCGCGCGGGCTCGACGCGCTCGCGCGGCGGATACCGGTGGTCGTGGCGGGCGCCCGCGAGCCCCGGCCGGCGGGCGTGGACGTCGTCGCCGGGGACGACGAGCAGGGGGCCCGGCTCGCCACCGAGCACCTGCTCGGCCTCGGGCACCGCCGGATCGCCCATCTCGCCGGCCATGGTGCCGTCGGAGCGCTGCGCCGGCGCGGCTTCGAAGCGGCCATGCGGGCGCACGGCTCCGAACCGCTCGTGGAGCCCGGCGACCTGACGGAGGAGGGCGGCCACCGGGGAACCGTACGCCTGCTCGGCCGCACCGACCGGCCCACCGCACTCTTCGCCGTCAATGACATGGCCGCGATCGGGGCGCTCTCGGCGGCCGAGGAGCTGGGCCTTCGGGTGCCGCGCGACCTGTCGGTGGCCGGCTACGACAACACCGGCGTCTCCCGGCTGCGGCACGTGTGGCTGACCACGGTCGACACCGCCCCGCACGAGGTCGGCCGGCGCGCCGCCCGCTGTCTGCTGGACCGCTTCGAACGGCCGGAGGGAGAGGGACGCGTGCAACTGGCCGTACCGACCCTCGAGGTCCGGGGTACGACGGCGGCGCCGCCCGGTCTCCCAGGTCTCACAGGTTGATCGAGTAGGCCTTGCGCAGCGTCTCGTGCACGGTCCACGTCGTGCGGTCGCCCGCGCGCAGCACCGCCATGTCGCCGGGGCCGACCGTCAGCGTGGGCCCGTCCTCGACCTCGATCGTCGCCGAGCCGCTGATCACCACGAACAGCTCGTCCGCCTCCGTGTCCGTGACCACGCCGGGGGTGATCTGCCAGATCCCGCGGAGCTGCCGGCCGTCGGCCGACTCCCAGACCACCTTCCCGGTCACCTCGGGGTCACCGGAGACGATCTGCTCCGGGTCGAGGGGCTCGGGTTCGAGGCCGGCGTCCGGGATGTGGAGGGCGAAGCTGTGCGTCATGGGGTGACCCTAGCCGGGGCGGACGGCCCCCGGACGTCGACAGAGTGTGGGGCATCGGCGCGGGCGCCAGGACACTTCGTCGCGGCCCAACGGCGAAGTGGCGGCGACGTGCGGCTCGGGTGATCGTTGAGGGGCCCGTCTCCGTACGCCGCGAAGAGAGCAGCTCATGGTGGACACCCCGGCGGCCGTCCCCCACCGGTCCGCGCACGACCCCAGGTCGCTCCTGCTCTTCGGCGGCGTCTACGGAGCCGTCCTGGCCAGTGCGATGGTCGCGGCGCTCATCCAGCATGGGCACACCACAAGGGAGAGCCGGCGCTACGACGCCGCCTGGCTGCTCGTGACCGGGTTCGCCTCCGCACTGGCGCACGGCTATGCCCACTACATCGCCGAGCGCGGCCCCCGCCGCCGCCGGCAGGCCCTGCGCGTCCTCACCCGTGAGTGGCCGCTCGTCGTGGCCATGCTGCCCACCGTCCTGATCGTCGCGGGAGCCGGCTGGGGCTGGTGGCCCGCCGCCGGCGTCGAGTACCCGGTGTTCGCCTTCAACGTCGCCCTGCTGTTCGTGCTGGGTCTGGTCACGGCTCGGGGCGCGAGACGCGGATGGGCGGTCGCGGTGGCCACCGGTGTGGGTGACGCCCTGCTCGGAGTGCTCGTCGTGGTGGCGAACGCGTTCATCGAGTAGGCGCCCGGGGCGCTGGGCGGGAGCCGGCAGGACCACGGAGGCCACCGGCACGGGGGGACGTCTCGCCCGGCCTCGCCCGATTCACCGGTCTCGCGCCGCGCGGGGTCAGCGGCCGGTGCGGACCCCGTCCAGTGCGATGGCGAGGACCCGGTCGCGCTGGTCGTCGTTCTCGAACGCCGTGGCCGTGATCCCGGCGACCATCCGCAGCAGATCGCCGAAGTCCATGTCCGCCCGGGCAACGCCCGCCCGCTGCGCGCGCTCCAGCAGCGGGCCGCCGGCGGCGTACATGGAGTCACGGCAGGCCGTGAAGATGTCCGACTCGTTGTTCAGGGCCTCCCGCACCGCCCGCTTGGTGACCATGTAGCCGGCGAACCGGTCCAGCCAGGCGGTCAGGGCCTGCCACGGCTCCCGCTCCGCCAGCTCCACCGAGGCCTGGCACAGGGCGTTCACCTCGTCCGCGTAGACGCTCTCGAAGAGATCGCGGCGCGTGGGGAAGTTCCGGTACAGCGTGCCGATACCCACGCCCGCCCGGCGGGCGATGTCCTCCAGGGAGGCGTCCGAGCCGTGCTCCGCGAAGGCCTCCCGGGCGGCGGCCAGCAGGGCGTCGTAGTTGCGGGCCGCGTCCTTGCGGTGCGGCCGGCGGGTCGCCACGATCGCGCCGACGGGGAACGGCGTGGACGTCACTGCTGCCTCCTGGGAGGGGGTCGTGGAAGCGGAGGCACACATCCGCCAGTTCACCATCGGCGGCTGCATCGGCGCCGCGCTCACCAGCGTCCTGGTCACCGGCCGGCTCCAGCCCTCCGGCCTTCCCTACGCCTCCGGCTACACCCACGGCTGGGCCCTGCTCGCCCTTCTCTGCCTGGCCGCGGCCGGCGCCGCCCTCCTGGTCCCGGTCCGCCGCCCCGAGCACACCACACACGCCGTAGCGGCGGGGCCGACTCGGACACCGGCGCGGGTGCGGTAGGGTTGACCTGCGTGATCACACGGGGCATCCCGGGTGAGACCGCGGCGGGACGTGGCGCAGCTTGGTAGCGCACTTGACTGGGGGTCAAGGGGTCGCAGGTTCAAATCCTGTCGTCCCGACGGAGTGCCTGGGGTACCTTCCCAGGCCAGGGCCTTGTTCCACTTCGGTGGGACGGGGCCCTTCGTCGTTTCCGGGTCGCGTAAGCGCGGAAGGGGGGCGTCCCCACCAGGGGGACGCCGCCGCCTACGCCCGGCCCGTCGGCGCCTCGCGTCGCTGGCGTCGTGCCGCCAGTACCGCGTAGACGATGATCCCGACGAACAGGAACAGCACGCCCTGGTACACCGCCGCGTAACCGGCGCCCGCCATCAGCCAGACGGAGAAGGCGGCCGCCACCGCGGTGACCACCGAGTCCCGTACCAGCCGCGCCCGGTCGACCGGTCCGCGCCCGGAGACGAGGTGGAAGATCTGCGCGGCGGCGGCCAGCAGGTACGGCACGGTCGCGGTGAACGTGGTGACGAGGACCAGGACCTCGAAGACCTTCCCCGAGCCCGACAGGTAGTTGTAGGCGGTGAGCAGGGAGGACAGGGCGACGGTCACGCCGACGCCGACCGTCGGCACGCCCCGGCGGCGGCGCGCGAAGGCGGCCGGGAACAGTCCGTCCCTCGCCGCGGCGTACGGCGTCTGGGCGCTCAGCAGCGTCCAGCCGTTGAGGCAGCCGGTCATCGACACCAGCGCGGCGAGCGCCACCGCCGTACCGCCCCAGCTGCCGCCGAACATCGTGTTCACGGCGTCCGAGAACGGCGCCGTGGAGGTGACCAGGCGGTCGTGCGCGACGGTGCCGAAGACGGACAGCGTGCCCAGCAGGTAGACCAGCGCGGCGCCCGCGGTGCCGATGACGGTGGCGCGCCCCACGTTGCGGCGGGCGTTCCTGACCTCGCCCGCGCTGACGGCGGCGGACTCCACGCCGAGGTAGGAGAAGAGCAGCAGGGCCGCGGAGGCGGACACCGCGCCGACCGCGCCGTGGCCACTGGAGTTGAACGGCCCGAGCCGGGACGGGTCGAAGAAGAACAGGCCACCCACCGCGACGAGCAGCAGCGGCACGAACTTCAGCACCGTGGACACCAGCTGCACGGCGCCCACGTAGCGGGTGCCGGCGAAGTTGGCGAGTGCGGGCAGCCACTGCAGGGCGAGGGCGGCCAGGCACGCCGTCCAGCGGTGGCCGCCCACCGGGACCAGCACGTCGAGGTAGCCGACGGCGGCGACGGCGAGCGCCGCGTTGGACACCCAGGTGGTGATCCAGTACGACCAGGCGGCGAGGAAGCCGGCGAAGTCACCGAAGGCCTCCCGGGCGTAGACGTACGGACCGCCGGTGCGCGGGTCACGCGCGGCGAGCCGGCCGAAGACCAGGGCCAGGGCGATGGCGCCGACGGTCAGCACACCGAAGGCGACCAGGCTGACCGTGCCGTAGGGGGCGATGGACGCCGGGAGCAGGAAGATGCCGCCGCCGATGATGTTGCCCATCACCAGAGCGGTGGCGACGGGCAGGCCGAACCGGCGGGCGTGCCTGCCGGTGTCGCCGTGAGGGTCCTCGACGGGAACCGCGCGGGTCTCCGAGGGGGCCGGAGCCGGTTGCGGGGCGGTTCCGGTGCTGTGCATGGGGGGTGCGCCTCTCATGGAACTGACGTTCCCGGGATCGCCGGGACGGGCCCATGGTCGGGGATGTGCCGATCTGGCGCAAAATCGCCGATCCTTGTTCCGTCGGACCCGCCGGATCGCGCAAAAAGCGTTGTGCCGGGGCCTTGGCGCCGTGAGATGTCCGGCCGCCCTCGGGGGATGCACGCCGGGGGCGGCCGAGATCAGTCGGTGGACGCCCACAGGCTGCGGACGTGCCCCAGATGCCGGGTCATGATCTCGTGCACGGCCTTGCCGTCGCGCTCCAGCAGGGCGTCGAGGAGTTCCAGATGCTCCTGGGCGGAGGACAGCAGCCGGCCCGCCTCCACCAGCGCGGTGAGTCCGTAGAGCCGGGAGCGTTTGCGCAGGTCGGCGATCACCTCGACGAGATGGGCGTTGCCCGCCAGGGCCAGCAGGCCGAGGTGGAAGCGGGTGTCGGCCTCCACGTAGGCGATGAGGTCCCCCGCCACCGCGGCGGTGACGATCTCGCGGGCCGCCGGGCGCAGCGCCTCCAGTGAGACACGGTCGGCCGTGCGGGCCAGCTCGACCACGGTGGGGATCTCGATGAGCGCGCGGATGTGCGTGTACTCGTCCAGCTGCCGGTCGGAGACGGCGGTGACCCGGAAACCCTTGTTGGGCACCGTGTCGACCAGCCCTTCCTTGGCCAGGTCCAGCATCGCTTCCCGCACCGGCGTCGCCGAGACACCGAAGCGGGTGGCGAGCGAGGGCGCCGAGTAGACCTCACCGGGCCGCAGCTCGCCGGCGATCAGCGCGGCGCGCAGCGCGTCGGCCACTCGCTCGCGGTAACTGCTCCGCCGGCCGCTCAGCCGGGGGAGGGCGGGCAGGTCCGTGCCCGGCGTGTTCGGTGCCATGTCACGCATCACCGGGGTGAGTCTAGAGGACGAACCCCTCCGGGAAGGGATCGGCGGGGTCCAGCAGGTACTGGGCGGTCCCGGTGACCCACGCCCGGCCGGTGAAGCTGGGCAGCACCGCCGGCACCCCGCCGACCTCGGTCGTGCCCAGCAGCCGCCCGGTGAAGTGGGTGCCGATGAAGGACTCGTTCAGGAACTCGGTGTGCAACGGAAGTTCGCCGCGCGCGTGCAGTTGCGCCATGCGCGCGCTCGTACCCGTACCGCACGGGGAGCGGTCGAACCAGCCCGGGTGGATGACCATCGCGTGGCGGGAGTGCCGGGCGGTGGCGCCGGGCGCGTAGAGGTGGACATGGTGGCAGCCGCGGATGGACGGGTCCTCGGGATGCACCGGCTCCGATGTGGCGTTGATCGCGCTCATCAGGGACAGGCCGGCCGCCAGGATGTCGTCCTTGCGGGAGCGCTCGAAAGGCAGTCCGAAGGCGTCGAGCGGGAGGATCGCGTAGAAGTTGCCGCCGTAGGCGAGGTCGTAGGTGACCGTGCGGCCGTCGGGGAGGGTGGTCCTGCGGTCCAGGGCGACGGCGAACGACGGGACGTTCCTCAGCGTCACGTTCCGCGCGGTGCCGTTCTCCACCGCCACCTCGGCGACCACCACCCCGGCCGGGGTGTCGAGCCGGATGGTGGTCACCGGCTCCACGACCTCCACCATGCCGGTCTCGACCAGCACGGTGGCCACCCCGATCGTGCCGTGCCCGCACATCGGCAGATAGCCGGAGACCTCGATGTAGATGACCCCCCAGTCGCAGTCGGGGCGGCTCGGGGGCTGCAGGACCGCGCCGCTCATCGCGGAGTGGCCGCGCGGCTCGTTCATCAGCAACCGCTTGAGGTCGTCGCGGTGTTCACGGAAGTACAGCCGCCGCTCGTTCATCGTCGCACCGGGTACGGTGCCGATCCCGCCGGTGATCACACGGGTCGGCATGCCCTCGGTGTGCGAGTCGACGGCGTGCAGGACGAGCTTGCTGCGCATGTTCCGGTCTCCCTGTCAGACGAGCCCTGCGGCGACGGCCTTCTCGGTGGCCGCCCGGACCGCGGCCTCCTGCTCGGGCGGCAACGGGACCCGCGGCGGGCGCACCGGACCGCCGTACCGCCCGACGACGTCCATGGACAGCTTGATCGCCTGCACGAACTCCACCCGTGAGTCCCAGCGCAGCAGCGGGTGCAGTTGCCGGTAGAGGGGGAGCGCGGTGGTGAGGTCCCCGGCCACGGCGGCACGGTACAGCGCGGCCGACGCCCGGGGGAGCGCGTTGGGGTAGCCGGCCACCCAGCCCTTGGCGCCGGCCATGGCCAGCTCCAGCAGGACGTCGTCGGCGCCGATCAACAGGTCCAGTTCCGGGGCGAGTTCGGCGATCCGGTAGGCGCGGCGGACATCACCGGAGAACTCCTTGACCCCGTGGACATGACCCTCGGCGTGCAGCCGGGCGAGGAGTTCGGGCACCAGGTCGACCTTGGTGTCGATCGGGTTGTTGTACGCCACCACCGGCAGCCCCGCCCTCGCGACCTCCGCGTAGTGGGCGAGGACGGACCGCTCGTCGGCGCGGTAGGCGTTGGGCGGCAGCAGCATCACCGACGCGCAGCCGGCCTCGGCCGCCTGCTCGGCCCAGCGGCGCGCCTCGGCGGAGCCGTACGCGGCGACGCCCGGCATCACCCGCTCGCCCCCGATCGCGGCCACGGCGGTCTCCACCACGCGGGCCCGTTCCTCGGGGGTGAGTACCTGGTACTCGCCGAGCGAGCCGTTGGGTACGACGCCGTCGCAGCCGTTCTCGACCAGCCAGGCGCAGTGCTCGGCGTAGCGGTCGTGGTCGACCGAGAGGTCGTCGCGCAGGGGCAGGGCGGTGGCGACCAGGATGCCGCGCCAGGGGCGGTGCTGCGGGTGGGTCATGGGATTCGCCCTCCAGTAGGGTGTGACATATTACTGAGTCGGTGGGGTGGCCTTCCCTGTCCCGAGGGAGCGGATCAGTCCGGTTCCGGTAGCGAGGCCAGTACCCCGAGCGGCACCGGCCGTGCGAACGGCCGGCGCCCCGGAGCGAGCGGGCAGCCGGTCAGTCCGGCCACCGCGGGCGCGCACATCCGGCCCTGGCACCAGCCCATTCCGGCCCGGGTGAGCAGCTTCACGGTGCGCAGGTCCGAGGCGCCGAGCGGGCCCGCGGCCGTACGGACCTCCCCGGCGGTGACCTCCTCGCAGCGGCACACCACCGTGTCGTCCGTGACCGCGTCGGCCCAGCCGGCCGGCGGTACGCAGACCGCGTCGAGCGCCGCGCAGAACTGCCGCAGTCGGGTCCTGGCCCGGGCGGCGGCGGCCCAGCGGCGCGGGTCGGGGGCGGTGCCGTGGAGTCGGGCGGCGATGGAGCGTCCGGCGATGTGGCCCTCGGCGAGCGCGAGGGCGGCGCCGCCGATGCCGGTGGTCTCCCCGGCGGCCCAGACGCCGGGCACATCGGTGCGCTGCTCGTCGTCGACCCGTACGGCGGTGCCGGCGAGGGTGCAGCCGAGCGTCTCGGCGAGGTCGGTGTGCGGCAGCATGCCGTGGCCGACGGCGAGGGTGTCGCAGGGGATGCGGCGGGCGCTGCCGGGCCTGGTCCGCCCGTCCCGGTCGAGCGCGGCCACGGTGACCGCCTCGAGCCGGTCGGTGCCGTGCGCCGCCACCACGGCGTACCGGAGCAGGGTGCGCACCCCGTGGCGCAGCAGCCGGGCCGCGTACCCGGCGCCCTCGGCGAGCTTGTCCGGCTGTGCGGCCAGGGCCCGCGTCCGGGCCGGCACCGTTCGGGGATCGGCCGACTCGACCAGTGCGGCCACCCGGGCGCCGGCCGCGGCGAGGCCCGTGGCCACGGGCAGCAGCAGCGGCCCGGTTCCGGCGACGACGGCGGTACGGCCGGGCAGCACCAGCCCGCCCTTGAGCATGGCCTGCGCGCCGCCCGCCGTGACCACCCCGGGGAGCGTCCAGCCCGGGAAGGGCAGGACGCGCTCGTAGCCGCCGGTGGCGAGCAGCACCCCATCCGCGCGGACGGTGACGCCCTCCTCCTGCGCGGGGCCGTGCAGCGCGTGCACGCAGAAGGAGCCGGGCCCCGGACCCCGCTGCACGCACCAGACGTGGTGATCCGTCAGATGACTGATCAGTCCTGTGGCGCGGTGCCGGTCGAGTCCGTCCCGCAGCCGCTCCCAGGTGCGCCACTGGTGGTGGAGGGCCTGCGGCCGGCGCGCGCCGAGGGCCGGGGCGGGCTGCCGGTAGAACTGTCCGCCCGCCTGGTCGGCCGCGTCGACCAGGATGACATGGATGCCCCGTGCGGCAGCCGCCAGCGCCCCGGCGAGGCCTGCCGGGCCCGCGCCGATGACGGCGAGACGCGGTCGTTCAGCCATCGTCCCGTCCCGTCCCGTCCCGTCCTGTGTGCGGATGACATCGCCCGGCTGTACCGGCACCAGGCAAGCCCGTTGGTTCGGACGGCCGTTGACGGTCACGAGGCAGTCGAAGCACACTCCGATCCCGCAGAAGACCCCGCGCGGCCGTCCCGTGCCGCGGGTGCTGCGCCAGGCCGTCACGCCCGCATCCCACAGTGCCGCCGCGACGGTCTGTCCGGACAGCGCCTCCAGAGGCCGGCCGTCGAAGGTGACGGTGCAGGTCTCGGCCGGCCGGGCCCGGACCAACTCCCTGGGATTCACGGCGTGTCGCCTCCGTCGGTGTCGAACCGCTCCGGCCGGAACGGAGTGAGATCCAGCTCCGCCGTCTTCCCGGTGAGCGTCCGGGCGATCAACTGCCCGGTGCCGGTGGCCAGTCCGATGCCGGCGCCCTCGTGTCCGCAGGCGTGGAACAGACCGGGGACCCGCGGGTCGGGGCCGATCGCCGGGAGGTGGTCGGGCAGGTACGGCCGGAAGCCCGCGTACGTCCGCAGCGCGCGCACCCGCTCGAGGAACGGGAACAGCCCGATCGCCCCGGCCGCGAGCGCCCGTACCGCCGGAAGGGACAACGAGCGGTCGAAGCCCACCCGTTCACGGGTCGCGCCGATCAGAACCGGCCCGGCGGCCGAGCCCTCCACCACCGGCGAGGTGCGCAGGGCGGCCGAGTCGCTCGCCACGTCGGCCACATAGTCCGCGGCGTACACCTTGTGCCGGACCATCCGCGGCAACGGCTCGGTGACCAGCACGAAGCCGCGCCGGGGGAGCACCGGCAGCCGGACGCCCGCCAGTGCCGCGACGTCGCCGCCCCAGGTGCCGGCCGCGTTCACCACCGCCGGCGCGTGGAAGTCGCCCCGGTCGGTGCGGACGCCGTACACCGCGCCGTCCGCCGCCCGCAGCACCCCCGTCATCGCTCGGCCGGTGTGCAGCGGGGCACCGGAGGCGCGAAGCAGGTGGGCGGCGGCCAGAGCGGGCATGACCTGGGCGTCCTGCGAATAGTGCACGCCGCCCGCCATGCCGGGCGCCAAGTGGGGCTCCAGCGCGTGAAGTTCGTCCGCGCCGACCGGATCGGCGGTGACTCCGGCGGCTCGCTGCCGCACGGCGAAGTCCGCCAACGCGGCCAGGGCGGCGGGCGTCGAGGCGACCACGAGGCCGCCCTTGGGCTCGTACTCGATCACCGTGCCCAGTTCCTCCGCCAGGTCCGCCCACAACCGAGCCGACAGCAGCGCCAGTTCGAGTTCCGGCCCCGGTTCCTTGTCGGAGACGAGCAGGTTGCCCTCTCCCGCGCCGGTGGTGCCGCCGGCCACCGGACCCCGGTCCACCACCCTGACGTCGAGGCCGGCCCGGGTGGCGTACAGCGCGCACGCCGCGCCCACCATCCCGGCTCCGACGACCACGACATCGCAGGTCAGTCGCTTCGCCACGGCAGTACTATGTCACATGTTCCTCTAGTTGGGGAGACCTCGCGCACTGCGCGCCGCCCGCGCCGCAGTCCGCCTCGCCGGCCGCCGGGATTCCCAGGCGTGGACGCCCCCTTGACGTCGTACCAAGCCGGATCGACACTCGGGTAGGGAATCCTAGTGAACAGGTAGGGAATCATGGCGCGCCTCGAAACGGTCACCGGCCGAGCGGGCCGGACGCCGTTGCACGCGCCCCTGCTCACTTCCCGGCGCCACATCGACCTGCTGCGCGTCTGCAGCGCGATCAGCGGCCGGCGCTGAGCCCGGCCCCTCGCCCTCATCGAAGGACCGCGCCTGTCGGCGCGCCCGTCCGCACGCCCATGACCAGGGGAGACGCATGTCCATCAGTCCGCTCGCCGCCGCTTCGCACATCCGCCGCACCGCCCCCGTCTTCCGGGGCCGGATCGGACGGGACGCGCGCAGCGGCCACTACGCCGTGTCCCACCGGTACCGGCTCCATCTCTCGACCGCCTGCCCCGACGGGCTGCGCCTCGCCGTCGGACACAGCCTCCTCGACCTGGACGGCAGTTGTCCGGTCGACCGTCTGCCCGCCGTCCCGGACTGTCCCGCCGGCGGCCACGCGACGCTGCGCCCGCTGTACGAGGCGAGCGCCCACCACTACACCGGCCCCGCCCTCGCGCCCGTCCTCAGCGACGACTGGTCCGGACGCATCGTCAGCACACACGCCCCCGACATCCTGCGCGACCTGGACCGTTTCCCTCATGACGGCCGGGCCTCCCTGTACCCGTGCGGTACGGAGTCCGTGATCGAGGCCGCCGAGCGGATGTGCGCCGAGGGCATCGAGGACGCCGCCCAGCGCGCCGGACGCGCCGGTGCCGAGCCCGCCGAGCAGGCCGCCGCCCTCGACGTGCTGCTCGACACCCTGGGCCGCCTGGAGCGGCGGCTGACCGGTGAGGAGTACCTGGTCGGCGACCGGCTCACCGCCGCCGACATCGAGCTGTGGGTGGCCCTGGTGCAGCTCGACACCGTCCACCGCTGCCACCTCGACGCCTCCGCCGTGCACCGGATCGCCGACCACCGCGCCCTGTGGGCCTACGCCCGCCGCCTGGCCGCCCACCCCGCCTTCGGCCGCCACCTCGACCTCGACGGCATCTCCCGCCGTCACCACGGCCGTTGCGAGGGCCTCGAAGCCGCCGGAGCGGCTGTCCAGATCCTGGACTGGGCCGGCCACGCGGGGGAGGTCCCGGACCCTTCCCGCAGGTGAGGGCCGACCTCGGACGTCCAATGGGCGGACTGTCGTTGACAATCGAACGGACAACTGCCTTACTTGCCGCTCAGAACGGTCATGAGCGTCAGCGCCAAGCCCTGGCTCGCTGACCGGCAACCCTCGCAGCGCGGTGGGGTGCCCCAGGTGACGACCGGACCGGACGACGTTTTCGGTAAGCGCGAGGCCCCACCGGGCCGGAACAGTGACAGGTGACGCCATGTACGCAGCTCCCAGGACGGCCGCGAGCCGCTCCCAGGGCTGCGTACCGTCGTACGCCCAGTTCCTCGTCGCCAACCGCGCCGTCGACCTGCTCCGCGTCAACAGCGCACTGTGTACCGCGCCGGGCTCTGCCCGCTGTCGGGGCTGACCTCCCCTTCCCAGCCCCCGCTTCGTCACGCACACCGTCCGTGTGGTGTGCCGTTGTCCGCCCAGTTCCCGGTTCCGCGCGTTCCCGTGTGCCGCCTCGTGCCGTAGTGCCGTCGTGCCCCACGCCCGCTCGCCGCCGTCCCGGGGTGTCCGACTCCGCCGGAGCCCGCCATGAGTGAACCCCCAGGCGCCACCCTCTCCCTCGCCGAGGCGCCACCCACCGACATACCGTCAAGACGCCTGGTTCAGCAGCGCGTTCAGCCCTTGCACCGGCCCGGCCGGTGGATCGTCACCGCCGTCGTCCTCGTGCTCGTCGCGCAGGTCCTGCACGGCCTGGTCACGAACCCCTTCTACCAGTGGGACCGCTTCCGCTACTGGTTCCTGCGCCCGGCCGTGCTGGACGGCCTCGCCGTCACCCTCGAAGTCGCCGCGCTGAGCGCGGCGTTGGGCCTGGTCGGCGGCATCCTGCTGGCGCTCGGCCGGCTCTCCGGAAGCCCGGTGCTGCGCGCGGTCAGCTGGACGTACACCTGGTTGTTCCGCTCCATACCGCTGATCGTGGTCCTGATCTTCCTGTACAACTTCAGTGCGCTGTACAAGACATTGAGCCTGGGTGTGCCGTTCGGCCCGGCCTTCGCCAGCTTCGACGAGTCGAAGCTGGCAGGCGACATGGCGATCGCCGTCATCGGCCTCAGCCTCAACGAGGCGGCGTACGCGGCCGAAGTGGTCCGCGGTGGCCTCCTCTCCGTCGACCAGGGACAGCACGAGGCGGCCTCCGCGCTTGGCCTGCCCAAGGGCTACCGATTCCGCAGGATCGTCTTCCCGCAGGCCCTCAGGTCCATCACCCCTAACTACGTCAACCAGCTGATCGGCCTCATCAAGAGCACGTCCCTGGTGTTCTACGTGTCCCTGCTCGACCTGTTCGGCACGGTGCAGTCGATGGGCAACACCTACCCCGGTGACGTCGTGCCGCTGCTGATGGTCGCCACCGTCTGGTACCTGATTCTGACCAGCGCCGTGTCCGTCGTCCAGTTCTACGTCGAGCGGTACTACGCCCGGGGCGCCACCCGCACCCTGCCGCCGACACCGTTGCAGAAAGCCCGGGCCGGCCTGGCCGGCCTGCGCGCCCGGCTGCGCAGGGAGGCCGCCGTATGACCAGCGCCCGGATCCTCGACAAGGCCGCCCCCGCCGCGCTCGAGGTGCACGACGTCCACAAGTGGTACGGCGCCCACCGCGTCCTCGACGGCATCGACCTGACCATCCGCCCCGGTGAGGTCACGGTGATCCTCGGGCCGTCCGGCTCCGGGAAGTCGACGCTGCTCAGGGTCGTCAACCACCTGGAGAAGCCCGAGATCGGCCACGTCAGCGTGGGGGGCGAGCTGATCGGCGTCAGGCGGGCCGGTGAGCGGCTCAAGGAACTCAGCGAGCGCGCCATCCTGGCCCAGCGCAGCCGGATCGGCTTCGTCTTCCAGAACTTCAACCTCTTCCCGCACCTCACGGCCCTCGACAACGTCGCCGCCGCGCCCGTCGCCACCGGCAAGCTGCCCCGGCCTGCGGCTCAGGAGCTGGCCCGCGAACTGCTCGAACGCGTGGGCCTCGGCGACAGGACCGGCGCCTACCCACGGCAGTTGTCCGGCGGGCAGCAGCAGCGCGTCGCCATCGCCCGCGCCCTCGCCCTGCGGCCCGGGGTCATCCTCTTCGACGAGCCGACCTCGGCGCTCGACCCCGAACTCGTCGGCGAGGTACTGGCCGTCATCAAGGAC
Organism: Streptomyces sp. NPDC045022; assembly: GCF_056432605.1. NCBI lineage: Bacteria > Bacillati > Actinomycetota > Actinomycetes > Kitasatosporales > Streptomycetaceae > Streptomyces > Streptomyces sp. NPDC045022. Next base: position 66,854 of record NZ_JBWKIR010000030.1, on the reverse strand, counting down.
CTGGCGACCAGCGGCACCACCCTCGTCATCGTCACCCACGAGATCGGCTTCGCCCGCGAGGTCGCCGACCGGGTCGTCTTCATCGACGGCGGCCGGATCGTCGAACAGGGCCCGCCCGGCCAGGTACTGGACAACCCCCGGCACGAACGGACCCGGGACTTCCTCGCCAAGGTGCTCTGACCCCGTTCCCCGGCGGCGCACCCCACGACCTCCCCCCACGGCAGCACGCTCATCACCCTCTTCAGCGAGACAAGGACAGCCAAGCCATGCCCAGCCACATCTCCCGACGCGGCCTGATACGCGGCATCACCGCGGCGACCACCGTCGCCACCCTCGCCACCGGGCTCGCCGCCTGCGGGGGCGACAGCGAGGCAGCCGCCAAGACCGACGCCACCGGCACGGTCACCGTGGGACAGCTGTCCAACGGGGCAGCCGAGGAGACCGAGCTGAAGGTCTCCGAGGTGAAGTCCATCAGCGCCGAACTGCCCGCCTCCGTCCGCAAGAGCGGCAAGCTCGTCATCGGCGTCGGAGCCCTGCCCTCGGGATCCGCGCCACTGAACTACGTGGGCAGCGACCAGAAGACCCTCACCGGCTCCGAGCCCGACTTCGGCCGCCTGGTGGCCGCCGTCCTCGGCCTCCAGCCCGAGATCAGGAACTCCACCTGGGAGAACCTCTTCGTCGGCGTCGACAGCGGCAAGGTGGACGTGGCCTTCTCCAACGTCACCGACACCGAGGAGCGCAAGAAGAAGTACGAGTTCGCCTCCTACCGGCAGGACAACCTCGCCTTCGAGGTGCTGAAGAAGAACACCTGGAACTTCGACGGCAATTACGAGAGCCTCGCCGGCAGGACGGTCTCCGTGGGCTCCGGCACCAACCAGGAGAAGATCCTCCTGGAGTGGAAGGCCAAGCTGGCCAAGGAGGGCAAGAAGCTCACCGTCAAGTACTTCCCGGACCAGAACTCCACGAACCTGGCGTTGCGCAGCGGCAAGATCGACGCCTTCCTCGGTCCCAACCCCAGTGTCGCCTACCGTGCCCGGCAGACGGCGAACACGCCCGAGCCGACCCGCAACGCCGGCACCTTCTCCGGCGCCGGCGAGACGCTCCAGGGCCTGATCGCCGCCACCGCCAAGAAGGACAGCGGGCTCGCCAAGCCGCTCGCGGACGCCATCAACTACCTGATCGGGCACGGGCAGTACGCCAAGTGGCTGGCCGCCTACAACCTCTCCAACGAATCCGTGGCCAAGTCGGAGGTCAACCCGCCCGGACTGCCGCTGGACAACTCCTGACCGAGCGGCCCATGCCGTGCGCAGCCGGCGAGCGGAACATCAGCCGTCCACGGCCGGGAACATTCCGCGGCGGGCGGGCGTTGTGAGTCACGACGAGATCCACCAGGCGGTCGCCGACCCGGCCCGCCGCGCCCGACGGACGGAGGTGACGGCCGTGACGCGTGTACTCCCGTTGCGCGTTCCGCACCCGTACCGCTCCGTCCGCCTGCACTGCCGGCCGCACATAGATCTCCAGCGCGTGTCCGCCGCGCTCTGTCGCCACTGACTTCCCCCCCGGCCCCGGGCCAGATCTCCTCCTGCCGCGCTCGTCCCTCGCCGACGCCCCGCTCCGCGAGCCGGTTTCTCGTACGGACATCAAGGAAGGCACCGACGTGTCCTCAACTCCCGTTACTCCTCTGCACCTTGCCGTCGCCCTGGACGGCACCGGATGGCATCCCGCGTCCTGGCGCGAGCCCGTCGCCCGCCCCCGGGATCTGTTCACCGCCGGCTACTGGGCCGACCTGGTCGCCGAGGCCGAACGCGGCCTGCTCGACTTCGTCACCATCGAGGACGGCCTCGGCCCGCAGTCCTCGCGCTTCCTGGACCCCGACGAGCGCACCGACCAGGTCCGCGGCCGGCTCGACGCGGTCCTCGTCGCCTCCCGCGTCGCCCCGCTCACCCGGCACATAGGCCTGGTCCCGACCGTGGTGGCCACACACACCGAGCCTTTCCACATCTCCAAGGCGATCGCCACCCTCGACTACGTCAGCACCGGACGCGCGGGGCTGCGCGTGCAGATCACCGCCCGCCCGAGCGAGGCCGCACACTTCGGCCGCCGCACCATCCGGCGGATCGACGCCTACGACAGTCCGGCCGCGCGGGAGCTGGTCACCGAGCTTTTCGACGAGGCCGCCGACCATGTGGAGGCCGTGCGCCGGCTCTGGGACAGCTGGGAGGACGACGCCGAGATCCGGGACGCGGCGACCGGCCGCTTCATCGACCGGGACAAGCTGCACTACATCGACTTCGAGGGCCGCTTCTTCAGCGTCAGGGGCCCCTCCATCACGCCCCGGCCGCCGCAGGGCCAGCCGCTGGTCACCGCCCTCGCGCACCAGACGATCCCGTACCGGCTCGTGGCCCGCCAGGCCGACGTCGGATACGTCACCCCGCACGACGTGGCGCAGGCCCGTGCGATCGTCGCCGAGATCCGCGCCGAGCAGCAGGCCGCGGGCCGCGCCGACCAGACCGTGCACGTCTTCGGCGACCTCGTCGTCTTCCTCGACGACAGCCAGGCCGAGGCGGAGGCCCGCCGGGACCGCCTCGACGCCCTCGCGGGTGAGCCGTACACCAGTGACGCCCGGGTCTTCACCGGTACGGCGATCCAACTGGCCGACCTTCTGGAGGAGTTGGCGACGGGCGGGCTGACCGGGTTTCGGTTGCGGCCCGCCGTCGCCGGCCACGACCTGCCCCGCATCAGCCGAGACCTGGTGCCCGAACTGCAGCGCCGCCACCGCTTCCGGAACGCCTACGAGGCCGGCACCCTGCGCGGTCTCCTCGGCCTTGCCCGCCCCGCCAACCGCTATGCCGCAGCCACCGCCTGAGCCGGAGGAACGCAACGCCATGAGCAAGCCGCTGAAGCAGATCCATCTGGCCGCCCACTTCCCCGGCGTCAACAACACCACCGTGTGGGGCGACCCGGCCGCCGGCAGCCACATCGAGTTCAGCTCCTTCGTGCACTTCGCCCGCACCGCCGAACGCGCCAAGTTCGACTTCCTGTTCCTCGCGGAAGGCCTGCGCCTGCGCGAACAGGGCGGCAAGATATACGACCTGGACGTCGTCGGCCGCCCCGACACCTTCACCGTGCTGACCGCGCTGGCCGCCGTCACCGACCGGCTCGGACTGACCGGCACCATCAACTCCACGTTCAACGAGCCGTACGAGGTGGCCCGCCAGTTCGCGACCCTCGACCACCTCTCCGGCGGCCGCTCCGCCTGGAACGTGGTCACCTCCTGGGACGCCTTCACCGGGGAGAACTTCCGCCGCGGCGGCTTCCTGCCGCAGGAGGAGCGCTACTCCCGCGCCAAGGAGTTCCTCGCCACCGCCAACGAGCTGTTCGACTCCTGGCGGGGCGACGAGATCCTCGCCGACCAGGCCACCGGCACCTTCCTGCGGGACGCCGAGGCCGGTTCCTTCGTCCACCAGGGGCAGCACTTCGACATCCACGGCCGCTTCAATGTCCCGCGCTCCCCGCAGGGCCGCCCGGTGATCTTCCAGGCGGGCGACTCCGACGAGGGCCGCGAGTTCGCCGCCGCCGGCGCGGACGCGATCTTCAGCCGGTATGCCACGCTGAAGGAGGGCCAGGCCTTCTACACGGACGTCAAGTCCCGCCTCGCCAAGTACGGCCGCCGGCCCGACCAACTGCTCATCCTGCCCGCCGCGACCTTCGTCCTCGGCGACACCGACCAGGAGGCCGCCGAGCTGGCGCGCGAGGTCCGCCGGCAGCAGGTCAGCGGTGCCACCGCCATCAAGCACCTGGAGTTCGTCTGGAACCGGGACCTGTCGGCGTACGACCCGGAGGGGCCGCTGCCCGACGTCGACCCGGTGGTGAGCGAGGAGCACATCTCCCGGGGCCGCGCCCAGGTGCGGATGTACCGTGACCCGATCGCCATCGCCCGCGAGTGGCGGCAGCTCGCCGAGGCCAACAAGTGGTCCATCCGTGACCTGGTGATCAACACCGGCAACCGGCAGACCTTCATCGGCTCCCCGGCCACCGTCGCGCAGACCATCAACCACTTCGTGCAGGCGGACGCCTCCGACGGCTTCATCCTCGTCCCGCACATCACCCCCGCCGGCCTAGACCCGTTCGCCGACAAGGTGGTCCCGCTCCTGCAGGAACAGGGCGTCTTCCGCGCCGACTACGAGGGCACCACCCTGCGCGACCACCTGGGTCTGGCCCACCCGGACGCCGGCGCCCCGGCCGAGCGGGCCGCGTCGTGAGATCCCTCGCGATCACCCTGCCGCGGACCGGCCGGACCCGGTCACGGGCGGGACGAAGCCGACGCACACACGCCGAGCCCGCCGGCCCCGCCGGTCCCGGCGCCGGGCAGGAGGCCGTGGACGGGTACCGGGCGTCCGTCCAGCCGTCCGGCGTCCTCGGCAAGCCGTACACCGGGCGCTGGTGCGGGACCGCGTCGGCACCCGGCGGCGCCCCGCGGGAACTCCCCGCGGGGCGCTGCCTCGGCGACCGCCGCAACGCCGGAGACGACGGAGGCCGCGGACGTCACCTCCCCCGTGGGTGACGTCCGCGACCGTTCCCCCGGCGCCGGACGGTGGTCCCGCGTCCGTGTGCCGTCACCAGCACATGACGGCCGTCTCTCCCGAGCCCCACGTGGAGTGGAGTCGGACACGGACGAAGTAGCGGCGGCCCTTGACGAGCCGCACCCCGACAACGGCGTTGTCCGGGCCGCCGCCGTCGTCGTGACCCGCGAGGAAGCGCGGTTCCCCGGCGCGCTCCTCGAAGACCACGAGCACGGTGTCGGCGTCGCCGAAGGGAGCAGCTCGCCTCGCCGGCGTCCAGCGTGCGCAGCACGTTCGCGTACGTCGTGCCCCGGCTCCAGAAGTTCGGCGGGCCGGCCAGTTCGGCGTACACGGCCTCATCGTCCCAGTGGAGCCCGGCGAACGGGCTCTGGTGCTCGTGCACCATGCCCAGCGCGTGCCCTACCTGGTGCAGGACGGTCCCGCGCTCCCCGGGCGCGGTCACGTCCCAGCCGAGGTTCATGGTGCGTTCGCCCCGGCCGACCGACAGCGCCTCCCGGCCCACCGCCGACCACGTACCGGCGCCGGCCTGGAAGCCGATCCGCAGCTCCGCCTCCCCCCGGTCGCCGACCTCGGCGAAGGTGACGCCGATGCCCAGCCCCTGCCACTCGCGGAAGCACTCGCGCACCACGTTCCGCTGTTCCTCGCCCCCGGTCCACGGCACCCGGCGCAGTTCCCCGGTCCCCGGGACCGGGATCACCGAGGCGTCGGAGCCGGCGTCGAGGAAGCAGTAGTGCAGGACCGTGCCGTTGACCCACATCCTGCGCCCGGCGAGCAGCGCACCCAGCCGCTCGGCCGTCAGCCCCGCCGCGAAGGACGGGGCCGGCTGCCGCGGAAGCGAGCAGAGGCGTCGGGTCATGCGGCCAGCGTGCCCGCCCACCGGTACCGGGCGCCTGAGTCGGGGGCTACTCAAGTCCACCTGTATCAAACCTGAGTACGCGCGCTCCGGATGATGTGAGGACTTACGAACAGGACGCGAAGACACTCGAGATGCCCTGGCCGTTCACCGGCCGGGAGGACGAACTGGAGCTGGTGCGCGACTCGCTGACCACCGGACGGCACGGCATCGTGGTGACCGGCCCGGCGGGCCACGGCAAGACCCGGCTGATCGCGGAGGCGGTCCGGGGCACGGACCACACCCGGGTGACCGGCACCCCCGAGGCCCGGGGCCTGCCCTTCGCGGCGTTCGCACACCTGCTCCCGGACACCGTCTCCCTGCACCGCGCGGTCCAGCTCCTGTCCGGCGTACGGCTGCTCGTCGTGGACGACGCCCACCTGCTGGACGAGGCCTCCGCCGCACTGGTCCACCAGCTCGCCGTCCACGGACGCACCCGCCTGCTCGTGGCCGCGGTGGACGAGGTGCCCGCGCCCAGCGCGGTGGCCCGGCTGTGGACCGGCGAGCTGCTGTCCCGGCTGCCCCTCGCCCCGCTGCCCCGCGAGGACACCTCCCAGCTGCTCGCGGCGGCAGGCCTGGAGCCCCTCACGGTCGGCCGCCTGCATCACGTGTGCCGGGGCGATCTGAGGTTGCTGCGCGACCTGGTGACAGCGCTCGGCGCCGCCGGGCGGCTGGTCCCCGTCCCCGGCACCGGCGAGCGGGCCTGGCGGGGCGCGCTCCCGGTGACCCCGGCCGTGCGTGAGCGCCTCGCCCCGGCCCTGGAGCGCTGCGGCCCCGTCGAACGCGACGCCCTCGAACGCCTCGCCTTCGCCGAGCCCCTGCCGGTACCCCTGGAGGACCTCGACCTCGACGTCCTGGAACGCCTGGAGACCCACGGCCTGATCGAGGCCGACGACCAGGGCGCCGTCACCCTCGCCCACCCCCTGCACGGCCCGGTCCTGCGCGCCACGACCGGCCGGCTGCGAGCCCGCCGGCTGGTCCGCGCCCCGGACGGCCGTGGCCCCGCCCTCGACGCCGAACAGCGCACCCTGGCCCGGCGGATCGAGCAGCTGGACGTCCGGCCGGTGCCCACGCCCGTGGGGGAGTGGCTGGTGGCGGAGGGCGCCCCGCTCCCGGCCGGTTACGCCGCCACCCGCGCCCGGTACGCGCGCCTGCGCGGCGAGGTACGGGACGCGGCGGCGTGGGCCCGGGAGGGCCTGCGCCATGCGCCCGGCGACCCCGGATGCCGGAGGGAACTCGAGCGCGCGGAAGCCGAGTCGGGAGAGGCGGCCGACATCGTCCGGGCGGCCGACGGCGATCCCGACGGCGCCGGCCTCCACGCGGCGTACGAAGCCGTACGCCTCGGCGCACCCGAGCGGGCGGCCGGGCGGTTGCCGGCCGGCAGCGTCCTGGCCCGGCACGCCGAAGCGCTCACCCGCGGTGACGGGGCGACGCTGGACCGGGCCGCGGAGGCCCTGGAGGAGCGCGGGTTTCTGCTCTTCGCCGCGGAGGCGTACGCGCAGGCCGCGCGGGTACACCGGGATCCGCGGGCGGCGGGGCGGTCCCGTACCCGTGCGCTTGCCCTGACCGGGCGATGCCAGGGGGCTCGTACGCCGGCGCTGACCGGACTCCTCCTCGGTGAACTCACCGCTCGGCAGCGGCAGATCGTGACTCTCGCGGCGGCGGGGCTCAGTAACCGGGAGATCGCCGAGCGCCTGACTCTGTCGGTACGCACGGTGGGGAACCATCTGTACAGCGCGTACACCCGGCTCGGAACGGGGGACCGGGGCGCGCTGCCGTGGTTGGTGGACCTGCCTGTCGCGGAGTCGGCGTAGCCGGGGGTGCCGGGGAGCGCGGGCACGGCGGGCCGGTGGCCTGCGGGTGCGTCATGGCTGGGCGCGTCCGGCGGCGGGGCCGCACATCGACACAGGCCGCGCGCCACATCACGTGTCGCCGGCCGTGAGGGTGCCCTCACGCCGCCCCGAACGCCGCGAACGCCCAGCCCGTCGCCTGGTGCACCGCGTCGCCGGGCAGTGCGGTGCGGGCGTCGCGCAGGGCCTCGGCCAGGGACAGACCGGCGCCGAGGCCCTTGTGCAGGGCGAGCATCAGCGGCACCACCGCCGCGTCGTTGACCGGCGCGCTGCTCGCCACCACCCCGGCCGTGCCCAGCGGCAGCAACGCGGTGACCACGCCGAGGAGTTCGTCGGCGCCGACGGAGGCGAGCCGGGCGGTGTCGCAGCTGGAGAGAATGATCCGGTACGGACTGCGGGCGAGCCGTTCGAAGTCGTGCACGATCAGCGGGCCGTCGGCCATCCGCAGCGCGGAGAACAGCGGGCTGTCCGCGCGGAAGGTGCCGTGCGCCGCGAGGTGCGCGAGGCCCGCCCCGTCGAGTTCCGCCAGCACACGCGGCACCTGCGCCTCGGCGCCCTCCAGGACCGTCGCCATGGCGTACCGGTCCGCCAGTTCCACCACCTCGGCACCACCCGTCGCCAGGCCGGGGCCGCGCACCAGCACGGCCCGGCCGTCCGGCGGGGGCTCCGTCTCCCGGGCGCGCAGCCAGCTGCCCGCGGACGGGGACACGCTGAGCACCCGGTCCCGCAGCGCGGGCAGCAGCGCCCACGGCACCCGGTGCAGTGCCCCCGGCGGCACGATCACCACCGGACCCGAGCCGAGATGCGCCGCCGCCCCGCCCAGCAGCAGCTCCTCCAGCCGCCGGCCGGCCGCCTCCACGAGCGGCAGCCGCGCCTCCGCACCGGGATGCGCGAGCCGACGTAGCCCGGCCTGCACGTACTCGGCCTCGGCCACCGCCTCCGCCAGCGCCCCACCGGTGAACCGCCGTACCTTCCCCCGCCCGCACAGCAGGACGTGCACCCGCCCGTCCACCACGGCCAGTTCGACCAGCCGGCCGTCGCCGAGCCGGTCCAGCAGCCGGGCCACGTCGAAACGGTCCCCGGTGCCGGGCGCGGCCCCGCGCATGTGGTGGGTGCGGGAGCGGATCTCCCGCTCCAGGCGCCGCTGTTCACGATCCAGCGCGGGCACCGGGCGGCCCTCGATCCGGGCGCCCTCCGCCCGCGCGGCGATCTCCCGGTAGGCGGTCAGGGTGCTCAACAGCGCCGGATCGTCGGGCGGCCGGGCCGGTGGCGTGGACAGCACGGTCGCCCGCCAGCGCTCGCTCCACACCAGCAGCCGCCGCGGGTCCCCCTGGGCGAGGCTCACCTCCTGTGCCACCGCGGCCAGTTCGGCGCCCTGCGCGGTCGCGTGGGCCCGCAGCTCCGAGGCACCCAAGGTCATCCGGTGGTCGTCCAGCACGGCCAGACCGCGCCGGCACGCCTCCAGCACGCCCCGCCGGGAACCGGCCGCGCGTGCCCTGAGCGCCTGCGCCGCCCAGCCGGTCATCCGGGCCGTCGGCGGGCCGCCGTGCCGGCTGCGCGCGGCCACCGCCAAGTGCCGTTCCGCGTCCGCCGTCCAGCCGAGCGCCAGCGCGATCCGGCCCGCGAGCAGCGACGCCTCGGGCGCGGCGGGCGAGCCGAAACGGGCCAGCCGCTCGGCGACCGCCGCCGCGTCCGCGACCAGCCGCCCCGACCGGCGCCCGGCCGCCACCCGCGCCTCGATCAGCACCAGCCGGGCGTGGGTCTCCCACCACATCCGCCGCTGCGCCGCGAACAGCCGTACGGCGACGGCCGCGCGGGCGATCGCGGTGTGCGGGTCACCGGCGGAGCGAGCCGCCCGCGCGGCGGCGAGGAGCAGCTCGGCCTTGCGGGTGGACTGCCCGCCGATCCGGTCCAGCAGCGCTGTCGCCGTGTCCGCCTCGGCCAGCGCCTCAGGGGCGAGCCCGGCCGTCATCAGCACCTCGCAGCGCCGGACGGACAGCATGTAGGTCGGCGTGCCGAGCTTCCCGTACCGCTCCTCGGCCTCGTCCAGCAGCCGTAGCGCCGCCGGGATGTCCCCGGACCGGAACGCGGCGAGCCCCCGGCTCTCCACCGCGTCCGCCTTGTCGTGCTCCTGGCCGGTGGTGTCCCACAGCCGCTCCGCCGCCGTGAAGTCCGCGACCGCCCGGTCCACCGCGCCGAGCGCCAGGTGAACGGTGGCCCGCAGGGTCAGCGCCCGCGCGGTCCAGATGTCGTCGGCGGCCTGCCGCAGCACCGGCAGCGCCCGCCGTACGTCCTCCAGGGCCTCCCGGTGATGCCCCAGCACCCACCACACGTACGCCCGCCGGTACAGCACCCGGGCCCGGGTGTGTCCGGTGCCCCGTGCGGCACCCCGCTCGAACGACGCGAGCCCCTGCCGCGTGCGCCCCGCGTGCACCAGCGCGACCCCCAGCGTCGCGAGCACATCGGCCTCCCGGTCGGCCGACTCGGCGCGTGCGGCGAGGTCCCGGGCCCGCCGCAGATGCCGCAGCGCGATCCGCAGATCGCCGAAGTCCCGCTGCCAGATGCCGAGCACCTGGTGGGCGACGCTGGCGTGCAACGGAGGCGGTGCGGCACGCAGCACCTGTTCCGCGCGCGCCCGGGCCGCGCCCGGGTCCGCGAACACCAGGGGCAGCAGTTCGAGAACCGACTCGCTTCCCGCCGTCACGCCTCGCATGGTAGTGGCCTGCTGTATCAGACGGTGGCCCCGCGACTCTCACTGTCGAACACCGTCTTGAGGGGGAGGACACGCCATGGCACCACAGCGATTCCACGAGCAGTTCGACCACATCCAGCGCTCGATGCCCGACGTCCCCCTGGCAATGGGCCCGGACGACGACGCCCACTTCCTGTACGAGAAGGGCGTGGTCCTCGCGCGGGACGGCGAGGAGGCCCGGGTGGTCGAGGACACCGTGCGTGCCCACTTCACCGAGACCCGGGGGCTGCTCCCCGAGCACGTACGGCGCACGGGCCCGCGGACCGGCCGCACCGGTGTCACCCGCATCCGGGTCGGCGAGCCGGGCCAGGGCGACGACGCCGTGCCGCACGCCCTGCGCGCCCTGCGGGAGGCCGAGGACCGCCGGGGCCGCCGGCTGGTCAGCCGCAACCACGTGGTGCACATCGCGGTCAACGCCTGCCCCGGCGACGAGCCGGTACCGGTCGCGCGCACCGAGGACGCCAACCCCCTTGCCGTGCGGGGCGGTTACCACCCGGACTCCGCCGTCCGGGTCCTGGTCGTCGACAACGGTCTCGTGCACGACCACCGTTCCTACCCGCTCCTCGCCCACACCACCGGCGACGCCCAGCTGAACGAGACCGACGGCGACGGCGTGCTCCACCAGTACGTCGGCCACGGCACGTTCATCGCCGGCATCCTGGCGGCCGTCGCGCCCAACAGCGCCGTCACCGTGCGCGGCACCCTGAACGACGCCGGGGCCGTCCTGGAGTCCGAGTTCGGCGCCAAGCTCTTCGAGGCCGTGGACCGGGACGGCTGGCCCGACGTCATCAGCCTGTCCGCGGGCACGCCCGCCGAGGGCGCCGACGGTCTGATCGGCCTGGACGCCTTCATGCGGGAACTGCGCGCCCAGCGGACCCTGCTGGTCGCGGCCGCCGGAAACAACGGCAGCGACACGCCGTTCTGGCCCGCCGCCTACGCCGCCCTGCCCGAATACGCCGACAGCGTGCTGTCGGTGGGCGCGCTGCGCGCGGACGGCGACGCCGAGGCATGCTTCAGCAACCACGGTCCCTGGGTCCGGGCCTATGCCCCCGGCGAGCGCCTCATCAGTGCCCTCACCGGCTTCGACACCCCCGTGCCGTACCTCTACCAGCACTCCACCTACGAGAGCTGCCGGTTCGGGTCCGGCTACGCCTGCACCTGCCAGTTCCCCAGCCACACCGGGGTGCTGAGCGAAGGACGGGAGAGCACCGGGGCCAAACCGGACCAGGTGATGTTCGACGGCCTCGCGCAGTGGAGCGGCACCTCCTTCGCGACCCCGGTCGCCGCGGGGCTCGTGGCCGCCCATATGACGGCACACCGGGAGCGCGACCCGCGCACGGCCGGCGCCCGGCTGCTGGCGGGCACCACCGAACGGGCCGAGGTGCGCGGGGCGCACGTCCCGGCGCTCCGCCCGCCCACCTGGCGCCCCCTCCCGGTGGCGCTCCCGGCGCTGCCCGCATGAGGGCGGGAACCCTCCTCTCCACCGCGTACGATGACGTCCCGTACACGAGGGGTGGAGCCGTGGACCGAACAGAGGTCGGCGCGCTGGTCCAGTCCGCCGTCGACGGGGACGCCGCGGCCTGGAAGGCGCTGGTGGAAGGGATGAGCCCGCTGGTGTGGTCGGTGGTGCGCGCACACCGGCTCTCCGACGCCGACGGACACGAGGTCTACCAGACCGTGTGGTTCCGCTTCGCCCAGCACCTGGGCCGGATCCGCGAACCCGACAAGGCCGGCTCCTGGCTGGCCAGTACGGCCCGCCACGAGTGCCTGAAGGTGCTCAAGGGCCTGACCCGGCTGACCTTCACCGACGATTCGCAGGTGCTGGACCGGGCCAGCGAGGACCGGACGCCGGAGGAGTCGCTGATCGATTCCGAAGAGGCGGCGGACCGGGCCGAGCGGGTCCGCCGTCTCTGGCAGGAGCTGGACGGACTGGGTGACCGGTGCCGGCAGTTGCTGCGCGTGCTGATGGCCTCCCCGCCACCCAGTTATCAGGAGATCTCGGCCGCCCTCGGCATCGCGGTCGGCAGCATCGGACCGCTGCGCCAACGCTGTCTGCGCCGGCTGCGGGCCCGGATGAACGCACGGGGTGCGGCGTGAACGGACACGACGACAACGGACGACCCCCGCGGGACGCGGGCGGCGAGGGTTTCGCGGGCGCCCGGGACATGGACGGTGAGGGTTTCGCGGGCGCGCGGGACATGGACGGTGAGGGTTTCGCGGGCGCGCGGGGCGCGGGCGGCGAGGGTTTCGCGGGCGCGCGGGGCGCGGGCGGCGAGGGTTTCGCGGGCGCGCGGGACATGGGCGGCGAGGAGTTCGCGGGCGCGCGGGACATGGGCGGCGAGGAGTTCGCGGACGCGCTGCTGGAGGAGGAGCTGCGCCAGGCGGCCGCCGTGCTGGACCCGGTCCCCGACGGGCTGCGCCAACTCGCCCTGGACGCCTACGCCCTGCACGACCTCGACGCCCGGATCGCCGAGCTGACCTTCGACTCGCTCGTGGACGCCCTGCCGGTCAGGGGCGTCACGGACACGCCGCGGATGCTGACGTTCCGGGCGGGGGAGCTGACGGTCGACGTCGAGGTCACCGACGACGGGCTGATCGGCCAGGTACTGCCGCCACGGTCGGCACGCATCGAGGTGCTCGGCGGCCCGCAGACGGCCCGCCCGGTCACGGTCGACACCCTCGGCCGCTTCACCAGCGACACCCCGCCGGCCGGCCCGTTCGCCCTGCGGCTGCGGACCGGCGCGGAGGTGATCGTCACGGAGTGGCTGCGGGCCTGACCCACCTCACCGGGCGGGCCCGCTCACCAGCTGACCGGAAGCGTCCGCGGCCCGCGGATCATCGTCTGGTGCCGCCACCGCACCCGCTCGGGCGGCACGGCGAGCCGCATGCCGGGCAGCCGGTCCAGCAGCGTGTCCACGAGCAGTTCGGTCTGCAGCCGGGCCAGTACGGCGCCGGTGCAGAAGTGCGGGCCGGTGCCGAACGCCAGGTGCGGGTTCGGATCCCGGTCGGGGTCGATGCGGTCGGGATCGGGGAAGACGTCCGGGTCGCGGTTGGCGGCGAGGTAGGAGACGTACACCGGCTCGCCCGCGGCGATGCGGTGACCGGCGACCTCCACGTCCTCCAGCGCGATCCGGGCGAGCCCGACGGTGCTGCGGTGCGGAATGTGCCGCAGCAGCTCGTCCAGCACGGGACCGCGTGCCTCGGGACGGGCTTGCATGCGCTCCCTCAGCTCCGGCCGGGTGAGCAGCAGGAACAGCATCTGCCCGCAGTTGTGCGTGACCGCCTCACCGCCGATCTGCAGCGGACCGGCGAGCCCGACGGCCTCCTCCTCGCTGATCTCCCCGCGCTCCACGGCACCGCCGAGCAGGGAGTACACGTCCTCGTCGGTGCTGTACGCACGGGCCCGCACGATCGACCTGATCCACCCGTACAGGCCGGTCTTGGCCTGGCCGGCGGCTTCCGAGCCGCCGGCGGTGGAGATGATCTGCCGGGTCCAGGCGTGCACCTGCGCGCGGTCGGCCGCGGGCACCCCCATCACCTCGCTGACCACGGTGATCGGGAACGGCTCCAGCACCCGCTCGATCAGATCGGCGGGCGGGCCGTCCCGGACGACCCCGTCCACCAGCTCGTCCAGGATCGTCTGCGCGCGGGGCCGGAGCCGCTTCGTCGCGCTGACCGTGAAGGCGCCGACGACCGGCTTGCGCAGCCGGTTGTGGTCGGGCTGGTCGGCCCAGGCGAGCGAGCCCGGCCGGGGCGCGAAGTCCGGCGCGAGCCGGGTCACCTGACGGCGGGTCACCTCACTGCGGCTGAACCGCGGGTCGTTGGTGATCCGCCTGACGTCGTCGTAGCGGGTCGCCAGCCATGCCCAGCCCTCGCCGAACGGCAGCCGGATCCGGGTCAGCGGACCCTCGCGCATGAGACCGGCGAGGACCGGGTCGAAGTCCGTCCCGTCCAGGTCGGCCGCGGGCCAGTCCCGCACCGGCGGCGCCGGGGCCTGGCCGGTGGGCGTGCTTGTCTCCCCGGTCGTCATGCACCCACCCTCGTACGCGTCCCGCCCGCTGTCCTGCGGGAGTGCTCCAGCCGGACGGCCATCGGGGCGCCCGCGCGCGTCCGTGGGAGAGGGTGCCGCTCCGGGCGGCTGGACCACTCCTCCCGGCCGGGCCCGGACTACAGGGCGTCGACGAGCGCGGCCAGCGCGGAGGCCAGCCGGTCGAGCCCCGGACCGGCCGGACCGCCCGGCTCCGCCATGTACGTGTCCCGGCGGATCTCGACCATGAGCGCGCTGACCCGGGCGTCCGCGCCGTAGAACTCGAGCGGCACGTACGTGCCGGCGAACGGGCTGTCCAGCCCCGTCTCCCCGCACCCGGCGAAGGCCTCGCGGGCCGCCTCGGTCAGCTCCCGTGGCGTGTGGAAGGCGTCCGTGCCCAGGCACACCGGCGGCCGCGGACCGGCCCTGTGCAGCTCGTAGGGCAGCGGCTGGGACGGGTACGAGTGCACGTCGATGACCACGGCCCGCCCGGTCGCGGCCAGCCGTCCCGAGACCGCCTCCGTCATGGCCCGGGCGTACGGCCGGAAGTACCGCTCGACGAGCGGCTCCGGATCGGTGTCCGCGGGCCGCAGCTCGCCCCGGTGGGTGGTCCGCGTGTACACGGCGCCCATCCCCACGGCGAGCATCTCCTCCCGCTCGTCCGGGAACCGCTCCGGGTCCACCACGAGCCGCGACAGCCGGTTCACGAACCGCCAGGGGGTGACCCCGGCCAGGGCGGCCGCCCGCTCGGCGATCCCGGCGGTGTGCGCGTCGGTGATGTGGTCCAGCTCCAGCTCGAGCGCCGCGTCGTCGAGCAGGATCCCCTTGCGCGCGTCGTCCGGTATCGCCCGCGCGGAGTGCGGCACGTGCAGCAGCACGGGCGACTCGGCGGCTCCCGGGAGGAGTTCGAAGGAGGGGGCGGGCTCGGTCACGGGCTGCTCCAGGGCGTTGTCAGTGGCGTGGTGCAGGATCAAGGTGTCATACGGCACTGACAAGGGGGGAAGGTGTCAGCCGGGCAACTCCCGCCCGAGCGCGCCCACCTGCCGGCGGTGACGGAGCCGCCGGGCCGGCTGCTCATGGTGCTCCTCGCGCAGATGGGCGAGGAGTCCTGGCGATCCGTTCCCTCGCCGCCGGCATGCCTCCGCCCCGGCCGGGGGCACCGACCGGGGCGGAGGGGTCACTCCGACGGGCGCCGAGGCGCCGCGGGCACTAGCTCAGCGACGCCAGCGCCTCGTTCCAGGTGGCGGACGGGCGCATGATCGCGTCCGCCTTCGCCTTGTCGACCTGGTAGTAGCCGCCGATGTCGGCCGGGGAGCCCTGGACGGCGTTCAGCTCCTCAACGATCCGCTGCTCGCCCGCCGCGAGGGTCTCGGCGAGCGGCGCGAAGGCCTTGGCCAGGTCGGCGTCGTCGGTCTGCCGCGCCAGCTCCTGCGCCCAGTACAGGGACAGGTAGAAGTGGCTGCCGCGGTTGTCGATGCCGCCGACGCGACGGGTCGGGGACTTGTCCTCGTTGAGGAAGGTCGCCGTGGCGCGGTCGAGGGTGTCGGCGAGGACCTTGGCACGGGTGTTGCCGGTGGCCGCCGCGTACTGCTCGAAGGAGGGGACGAGCGCGAAGAACTCGCCGAGCGAGTCCCAGCGCAGGTAGTTCTCCTTGACCAGCTGCTGGACGTGCTTCGGCGCGGAGCCGCCGGCGCCCGTCTCGAACAGGCCGCCGCCGGCCATCAGCGGGACGACCGACAGCATCTTGGCGCTGGTGCCCAGCTCCAGGATCGGGAACAGGTCGGTCAGGTAGTCACGCAGCACGTTACCGGTGACCGAGATGGTGTTCTCGCCGCGGCGGATGCGCTCCACCGACAGCTTGGTGGCCTCGATCGGGGACAGGATCCGGATGTCCAGGCCCTCGGTGTCGTGCTCCGTCAGGTACTGCTTGACCTTCGCGATCAGGTTGGCGTCGTGGGCGCGGCCCTCGTCCAGCCAGAACACGGCCGGGTCGCCGGTGGCGCGGGCGCGGGTGACGGCCAGCTTGACCCAGTCGCGGATCGGGGCGTCCTTGGTCTGGCAGGCGCGGAAGATGTCGCCCTTGGCGACCGGCTGCTCGATCACGGCGTTGCCGGCCTGGTCGACCAGGCGGACGGTGCCCGCGGCCGGGATCTCGAAGGTCTTGTCGTGGGAGCCGTACTCCTCGGCCTTCTGCGCCATCAGGCCGACGTTCGGGACGGAGCCCATGGTCGAGGGGTCGTAGGCGCCGTTGGCGCGGCAGTCCTCGATGACGGCCTGGTAGACACCGGCGTAGGAGGAGTCCGGGATCACGGCGAGCGCGTCGTGCTCCTGGCCGTCCGGGCCCCACATGTGGCCGGAGGTGCGGATCATCGCCGGCATGGAGGCGTCGATGATGACGTCCGACGGCACGTGCAGGTTGGTGATGCCCTTGTCGGAGTCGACCATGGCGAGGACCGGGCCCTCGGTCAGCTCGGCGTCGAAGGAGGCCTTGATCTCGGCGCCCTCGGGCAGGTTCTCCAGGCCCTTGAGGATGCCGCCGAGACCGTCGTTCGGGGTGAGGCCGGCCGCCTTCAGGGTCTCGCCGTACTTCGCGAACGTCTTCGGGAAGAAGACGCGCACCACGTGACCGAAGATGATCGGGTCGGAGACCTTCATCATCGTGGCCTTCAGGTGCACGGAGAACAGGACGCCCTCCTGCTTGGCGCGGGCGACCTGCGCGGCGAGGAAGGAGTTCAGCTCGGCGACGCGCAGCACGGAGGCGTCGACGACCTCGTCCTTCAGGACCGGTACGGACTCCTTGAGGACGGTGGTGGTGCCGTCCTCGCCGACCAGCTCGATCCGGAGCGCGCCGTCCTCGGCGACGACGACGGACTTCTCGGTGGAGCGGAAGTCGTTCTCGCCCATGGTCGCCACGTCGGTCTTGGACTCGGGGGTCCAGGCGCCCATGCGGTGCGGGTGGGTCTTGGCGTAGTTCTTCACCGAGGCCGGGGCACGGCGGTCGGAGTTGCCCTCACGCAGCACCGGGTTGACGGCGGAGCCCTTGACCTTGTCGTAGCGGGCGCGGATCTCGCGCTCCTCGTCGGTCTTCGGGTCGTCCGGGTAGTCCGGCAGGGCGTAGCCCTTGCCCTGCAGTTCGGCGACGGCGGCCTTCAGCTGCGGGATGGACGCCGAGATGTTCGGCAGCTTGATGATGTTGGCCGCGGGGGTCTTGGCCAGCTCGCCCAGCTCGGTCAGCGCGTCCGGGATGCGCTGGTCCTCGTTCAGGTACTCCGGGAAGACGGCGATGATGCGCCCGGCCAGCGAGATGTCGCGGGTCGACACGGGCACACCGGCCTGCGAGGCGTACGCCTGGATCACCGGCAGGAACGAATGCGTCGCCAGGGCCGGGGCCTCGTCTGTGTAGGTGTAGATGATGGTCGAGTCAGTCACCGGGTGCTCCGCTCCACGTCTGCAACATTGCTCGACATCAAGATATCTCGTGACCGGGGTCGGTTCGACAGGGGTCCCGGCCGGAAAACATGCGGCGCCGCTGCAACCGAATCCCGGCTCATGTGGTCATGACAAGCGATCACCCGCCGACCACGGGCGATCCCCCACTCACCGGCGGCCGGTCCTGACCTCCCGGCCGCCCGAGCGAAAGCGGACCATGAGATATCGCACCAGAGTGACGGCCCCGGCGGCCGCCCTGATGATCGGTACGGCGACGGCTCTGACCCTGGACCTCCCGGCCCAGGCCGCCACCGGCAGGCAGGCGGGGGAGCCGGGCCCGGAGACCCTCGGCGACCCGGTCTTCCCGGCTCTCGGCAACGACGGCTACCGCGTGTCGTCGTACCACCTCGACCTGGCCTACGACCCGGCGACCAAGCTGGTGGAGGCCACCGCCACCCTGCGGATCCGCACCACGCGGGCGCTGAGCCGCTTCTCCCTCGACGCCCTCGGCCTGGACATACGCGCGATACGCGTCGCCGGCCGCGGCGCCGGCTGGGAGCAGACGGACGAGAAACTGCGGATCACCCCCGCCGGGCCGCTCCCGGCGCAGACGACGGTGACCGTCTGCGTGACCTACTCCGCCGACCCGCGCCGCACACTGCCGCACACCGCCTGGGTGCCCACGCCCGACGGCTTCGCGATCTGCCCGCAGCCGAACTCCGCGCACACGGTCTTCCCGTGCAACGACCACCCCTCGGACAAGGCGGCCTTCTCCTTCCGCCTGACCGTCCCGGACGGACTGCGCGCGGTCGCGAACGGCCTGCTCACCGGGACCGAGACCCTCTCGGACGGCCGCACGGCGTACGCGTACCGCTCGGCGTCCCCGATCGCCACCGAACTCGTCCAGATCACCGTCGGCGACTACGTGATCAAGGACCGGCAGGGCCCGCACGGCCTGCCGCTGCGCGATGTGGTCCCCACCGCCCGTGCCGCCGCCCTCGAACCGGCCCTCGCCCTCACCCCCGGCCTGGTGGGCTGGCTGGAGGACCGCCTCGGCGCCTTCCCGTTCGAGACGTACGGCCTGCTGCCGTGCAACTCCGACGACCCGAAGGCCTTCGACTTCACCGGCCTGGAGACCCAGACCCTCACCCTGTACAAGCCGAACTTCCTGCTCCAGGAGGAGAAGAAGATCGGCTCGCACATGATGCACGAGCTGGTCCACTCCTACTTCGGCAATCTGGTCAGTCCCGCCACCTGGGCCGACCTGTGGCTGAACGAGGGCCACGCCGACTTCTACGGGCTGCTCTACCGCTACGAGCGGGGCTGGACCGACTCACTGGGCCTGACCACCATGGAGGCCCGGATGAAGGACACCTACGCCCGCGGCGACCAGTGGCGCCACGACTCCGGCCCGGTGGCCGCCCCCAACGCGGTGAACCTCTTCGACAGCCAGCGCTACCTCGGCGGCGTCCTCACCCTGTACGCCTTCCGGCAGCTGGTCGGCGAAGACGTCTTCAACACCGTCGAGCGCACGTTCCTGGAGCGCTTCCGGGGCTCCTCGGCGTCCACGGCCGACTACATCGCGGTGGCCTCCGAGGTCACCGGCCAGGACCAGTCCGGCTTCCTGAGCGACTGGCTGTACGGCACGAAGACCCCGCGCATGCCCGGGCACCCCGACTGGACCGTGAACCCGGTCGCCTCGTCCTTCGCCGCCCCGCACAGCAAGCGTGGCGGGCACTGGCACGAGAACTCGGCCACGCTCTGATCAGCCGTGGCGGGCGGGGTCCGCACCGGCCCCGCCCGCCATCTCCCGCTCGATCCACCGGCAGATCACGTCCACCACGTACACATGCTCCGCCCGGGTCAGTTCCCGCCCCTTGGCGATCCCGTGCCAGCGTTCCAGGCAGCCGCGACAGCAGGTCGCGGTCGCGTGCTGGGCGACGAAGACCGGATGCCCCCGGTACGGCGTCTGCTTGCCGTCCTTGTACGGCTCGGCCGGCGCCAGCCGCTTGCCGATCAGGTCGTACGCGTGCCACCGGATCGTGGCCGGCCCCTTCAGCTCGGCGGTCGCCCGGTCCCGCCCCCGCAGGTGGAACCTCGCCCGGAACGGCTGCCGGGCGAGGGCGTCGAGTCGCTGATCCAGCGAGCGGCGGCCGGCGGGCCGGGAGTCGGGCGAGTGAGGGCCGGGCGAGGAGGTCATGGTGCCTCGAGCCTAAGTCGCGCTCCGCGTTGCCCCAACCCGTGCGGCTCAGCCCAGGAGCTGCCGTTTCTGGTTCTCGAACTCCGCGTCCGTGAGTACCCCCTGGGCCTTCAGGTCGGCCAGCTGCTTGAGCTGATCGATCTTGTGGGTCATGTCGTCGGGCGCGGCGGCCGGCGGTGCGGCGGGAGCGGGCGGCGCGGCCTGGCGCTGCTCTTCGTACTGACCCTGTTGCTGCTGTTCGTAGTCCTGCTGGGCCCAGCGGCCGGCCTGCCGCCGTGAGACACGGTTGGACACGGCGGTGGCGGTTCCGGCGACGACGGCTGTGCGTGCGACGCCCCGAAGCAGTCCGGGCATGTTCGGTCATCTCCCAAGTCAACGCGTCGGCCGGTACGGAACCGGCCCGGTCGAGCCGTTCAGGCGACCACGGAGCCGCCGGGCGGCACCGTCTCCTCCGTGGCTTCCAGCGCCGCCAGCAGGGCCTGCACGGGAATGCGGCCGCTCGCGACGAGTTGGGCCCCGCTGCGCCGCAACGCGCCGGCCAGGGGAGCGGCCCACAGGTTCTCGTACACCAGCACCGCGGCCGAGTTGCCGGGCTCCAGCGCGTTGGCGGCCTCGTCCAGGTCACCCTGGTCCAGTACACCGGCCGACGCTCCCTCGAACACCGACAGGTCGATCTCGTCACCGAGGTCCCGCAACTCCAGACCGACCACCGAACCGTCGGTCTCCTTCCGGACGAAGGCGAGGTCGATGATCCGGACGATGCCGCGCTCGGCGAGATCGACCAGAAGCGGGAACGCCTCACCCGTCATCCGGTTGCCGGGAAACTCGATGACCAGGTAATCGACGGGTCCCATTTCTTCGACGCTGTCCATGACCACTCCTTCGGAGCCGGAGGGAAGCCGGGACCGCCCACCCGCGCATCTGCCTCCCCGGCGGTGCGCACGGCCGACGGTCGTCGTCCCCCTTGCCCCTCCAGTCCAGCACGCGGCGGTGGACCTCGCACGTCCGTGCCCGCAGGCGTCATCCGGTGAGCTGGTAGATGCTCTTCCCCACCAGCCACAGGCCCAGCAGGAGGCAGATGGTCACCAGCGCCTGCTCCTGGTGATGCTCCATCCGCGCGCGCAGGCGCAGCAGACGCGCCGTCGCCTCGGCCGGGCTGAACACCACGTACAGCTCGATGGCGAGCAGACTCGCGGTGGCGAGCAGGCAGAAGCAGAACAGCGCGACCCAGGTCACGAAGTGCGAGGTGTCCGCCTCCACCACCGTCGTCGCTCCCGCCGCGACCATGCCCCAGGGCTGCAGGAGCACGGCGAGTCCCGCCGCGGACCAGACCGAGCCGCGGTCCATCCGCGCGTTCAGGTCCGAGGACGACGCCCGGCCGTCCGCGCGGGACACCCCGGACACCGGGCCCCGGTCCGCCCGGGGGCGGACGGCGGCGCGTCGTCGGCGCCGGTGCTCGCCGTAGACGATGAGCGACACCCCGATGAGCAGCTTGACCGCGAGGACGGCCGTCGAGGGCGGAGACCTGGGCGGTGGGGGCTGCCCACCGGTCAGGGCCAGGACGAGGGCGATGACCACGACCAGACACGCCAGCCAGCTCAGGATGAAGACCAGGCCTTTCCACCCGCCCCTCGCCGACGCCACCACCAGGACGAACGCCATGACGGGCAGCGGGTCGAGCGCGATGGCCAGGGCGATGAGCAGCAGGTCGAGCACCATGGCGACCCCATCCGCCGGGACATGACGAGAGTAGGCAGGAGCCGCGTGGATGACATCTCCTGGCCCCCGGGCGGCCGACGCGGCGTTCTCGGGGTGCCGTCGTCCGCCACGCCCCCCACTCTGGACGCAGCGAAGGGAGCGACGTCATGCCGACCACGGAACCGGCGCCGTCAGCGGGAGCGCGCCGTCCGTGCCGCCACGGAGCTTCCCCGGGCCGGTGATGGCAGTGGGAGGGCGCACCCAGAGGCTGATGGCCTGGGTGAAATCGGTCCACCGGCGGGCGGAGGCCCGGTTCCCGGTGGTCACTCATCTCGCGGACCGCATGGTGTCCGTGAACATCTTCGACTCCGCCACGCGCATCGCCGCGCAGTGCTTCGTGACCGCGGTCCCGCTGCTCTTCGTCGTCGCGGCGTACGCCCCGCCGGCTGTGCGCGACCAGCTGATCGGCTCCGTGAAGGCGGTGTTCGGGCTGACGGGCGCGACGAGCACCGAGCTGGACAAGGTGTTCCAGCCGGCGCCGCAGGACCTGCAACAGGCGACCGGCGTGGTGGGCGGTCTGATGGTCCTGCTGTCGGCCACCGCCGTCAGCCGGGCGGTGCAACGCCTGTGCAGACGCGCTTGGGAGGTCCCGAGAGCGGGAACCCGGATCGCCCCCTGGCGATGGCTGGCGTGGCTCGCGTTGTGGCTCACGGCCATGGTCCTCCAGGGCCCTCTGCGCGAGGGCTTCGGAGTGGGCGCCTGGCTGGGCGTTCCCCTCACGTTCGTGAGCCAGGTGGGCCTGTGGTGGTGGACGCAGCATCTGCTGCTCGGCGCCACGATCGGCTGGAAACCCCTGCTGCCGGGCGCCCTGTTCGCGGCGACCGTCCTCACCACGCTGTCGGTGACCGCGCGCCTGTACATGCCGCGGGCCCTCAACCGCGCACTCGCGGAATTCGGTTCCGTCGGTTCCGTGTTCGTGCTGCTGTCCTGGCTGATCGTCGTCTGTGTCGCGGCCTCCGTCAGCCTCAGCGTGGGTGCCGTCCTGGCGCAGGAGCCCTTCCTGGCGCACCGCCTGGGCAGCCCGCCTCCCCTGCGTGACCGCGAGTCGCCGGACCAGTGACGCTTCACGCGGGGGAGTGCCCGGCGTCGCCCGTCCGGCCTCCCCCAGCGCGCGGAACGCCACCACGGCTGACGGAATGGGTGTTCTCAGGCATCCACCGCGCCGGGAGGGCCCCCGTGACCGAACCGCCCGAACCGACCGCGCCGGATCCCCACGCCCCGGACCAGGCCGCGCCTCGCACGGACCATGCCGCGGGCCGCGTCGCGCGCAGCACCGCCTCGGCCGTGCTCCTCGTGCTGACCTGCATCCTCGTTCCGGTCGCGCTCCTGGCCACGTGGGTGCACGACATCGCGCTCGACACCGACCGGTACGTGGCCACGGTCGCGCCGCTGGCCGACGACCCGGCCGTCCAGGACGCCGCGGTCCACCGGATCAGCGAGGCCGTGGGTGCGCGCGTGAACGGCCCGCAGGCCGCAGCCGACATCGCCTCGTGGCTGCAGAAGCAGGGCCTGCCGCCCCGCGCCGCCGACGCCATCAGGGGGCTGGGACCGCAGCTCGACTCCGCCGCGAACCAGGCCGTGACCAAGGCGGCCACCCGTGTCGTCGAGAGCGACGCGTTCGCGACCGTGTGGCGCGGCGCCAACCGCGCGGCTCACAACGCCGTCGTGCACGCCCTGACCGGCGAGGGACGCGGGGCGGTCGGGGTCAGCGACGGCACGGTGACCCTGGACCTGGGTACGGCCGTCGACCGGGTCAAGCAGGAGCTGGTCGACGCGGGCCTGAAACCCGCCGACAAGATCCCGCAGGTGAACAAGCAGCTGGTGCTGTTCCACTCCGACCAGCTCGCCAAGTTCCGCAAGGGCGCGCACCTGCTCGACGTCGTGGGGAACTGGTTCCCGGTCCTGGTCGTCGTTCTCGGCGCCGCCGGGGTGCTCCTGGCCCACCGGCGGCGCCGGGCCCTGGTGCGCACCGTGCTGGGCGCCGCCCTCGCCTGCCTGGTCGTGGCCATCGCCCTGGTCGTGGCCCGCCGCTACTACCTCGACCACCTGCCGGCCCAGGTGCAGTCCAAGGCCGCGGCCGGGGCCGTCTTCGACACCCTGCTGCGCTTCCTGCGGGTCAGCCTGCGGACGGCGATCGTCCTGTGCGTCGTCGTCGCGCTCGGCGCCTACCTCGTCGGTCCGGGACGACTGCCCGTGGCCGTCCGCGGCGCGTCCGACCACACCGCGGACTCCGCCGCCCGGTGGGCGGCCGGGCATCACGTCACCACCGGGCGCGTCGGCGCGTGGACCCTGGCCTACCGCCGCCGGCTCAGCCTGGCCGCCCTGCTGATCATCGCGCTCGTCTTCGCGCTCTGGAACCATCCGACGGTCCTCACGGTGCTGCTGCTCGTCCTCGTGCTGCTCGGCGTCCTGGCGCTGCTCGCCCTGCTGGCGGCCGGTGGCCGCGTCCAGCTCGGCGCGGCACGCAGGGAGCCGGGCCGGGCCCGGGACGCCGACCACTGACCGCGGCACCCGCCGGAGCCGGCGGCCGCGCGCGGCGCGGGGACCCGCGGGTGGGCCGGCCGTCCTTGTGCGGCGGAGCGGGAAGACTGGGATGCTGATCGTGTGGAGCCCCCTCCACGGCCCGAAGGACAGGGGTGGTGATCCCCTTGGCTGCCAGGCACGAGAACAGGCGGGGACCGGCCGTCGCGGACGTCGATCCTCTGGGAGAGCCGTTTCTGCGGACACGGTTCGCCCTGCCGGCCAGGCCGGCCACCTTCCTGCGCCGCCCGCGGCTCGACGAACATCTCGACCAAGCCGTCGAGACACCGCTGACGATGGTCAACGGCTCGGCCGGCGCGGGCAAGACCCTGCTCGTCGCCGACTGGGCCGCCCGGCTGGGCCGACCCGTCGCCTGGTTCACCAACGGGGCCGGGGACCAGGGCTGCGGAGTGTTCTGGGCCCATGTGCTCCAGGCCCTGCGCGCCGCCGACGTACCGGTCCCGGCCGAGATCGGCTGCCCCGGGGACGCGAGCCGCGTGGACCGCAAACTGCTGGCCCGTCTCGCCGACGCCCTGAGCCGGCGTGAAGAGGCCGCCCTCCTCGTCCTCGACGAGTTCGACCGGGTGACCTCCGCGCGGATCGCGGAACAGCTGGAATTCGTCCTGCACCACGCCGGGCAGGGGCTGCGCCTGATCCTCGTCACCCGCACCGAGCCACTGCTGCCGCTGCACCGCTACCGTGCGGCCGGGGCCATGACCGAGATCCGGGACGCCGAGCTGGCCTTCACCGCCGACGAGGCCGGTGCGCTCCTGGAACGGCACGGGCTCAGGCTCTCCCCGGAAGCCACCCGCGCCCTGGTGGAGCGCACCCGCGGGTGGGCTGCCGGGCTGCGCCTGTGCGCCCTAGCCGCCCAGCAGAGCCCGGACCCCGAGACGTACCTGAGGGATTTCGAGGCGGGCCGGAGCACCATCGCCGACTTTCTCCTCGCCGAGGTGCTGAAACGGCAGCCGGCCCGTGCGCAGGACCTCCTGCTGCGCGTCAGCGTCGTGGAGTGCTTCGGTCCCGGACTGGTGGCCGAACTGACCGGCCGCGGCGATGTCGAGCCCATCCTCGCCGACCTGCACAGCCAGAACGCCTTCGTGGAGGCCGTCGGGCACGCGTACCGCCTGCATCCCCTGTTCGCCGAGATCCTCCGGGCCCATCTGCGGGTCCGCTCACCCGGCCTGGAAACCGAACTCCACCGGCGGGCCGCGCGGTGGCTGCGCGACTCGGGCTCCCTGCCCGAGGCGCTGGCGCACGGCGCCGCCGCGGACGACTGGGACTTCACCGCCCAGGCTCTCGTCGACGACCTGGCGATCGGCCAGTTCTTCACCGGCCTGCGCGCGGGCGACCTCGCCGAGCTGTTCTCCCGGATGGGGCCCGAGGCCACGAGCGTGGCGGCGCACCTGGTGCGCGCCGCGCGCGACCTGTCCGAGCGGGACGTGGACCACGGCCTGGTCCATCTGCGTCAGGCCGAGGACCGCCTGGCCTCGCGGGCTCCCGACGCCGTGGGCCGGTTGAGCTGTGTGCTGCTGGAGTCCCTGGCGGCCCGGCTGACCGGTTCCCCCGGCATGGCCGAGCAGGCCGTGGCGACGGCCGGGGAACTGCGGGGCGAGGTCCCCGCACAGCTGCTGGAGAAACACCCCGAACTCACCGCCCTGCTGCTGACCCACCTGGGCTCGGCCCGGCTGTGGGCCGGCCGCTTCGAGGACGCGCGCGCGGCCCTGTCCGAGGTCGCCGGATGCCCGAGCGGCGCCTCGACGGCCATGCCACGAGAGGACTCCCTCGGACAGCTGGCACTGATCGACTACCTGAACGGCTGGCTCAGCCGGGCGGAGCGCAAGGCGCTGGCGGCCCTGAGCGAAGCGGAGAAGTTCGGCCTGTGCCGCACCAGCCCCTCCGGCTCCGGGCTCGGGCAGCTGGTGCTGGCGGCCGTGGCCGTGGATCGCGGCGAACTCCGGCAGGCACAGTCCCTCCTGGACGACGCGGCCGGCTCGGGCACCCCGCCGGATCCGGTGACGGCCGCCGGCCGGTCGCTCGCGACGGCACGGCTGCTGCTGGCGCGGGGCGAACCACGGGCCGCAGCGGCGGCGGCCGATCCGGCCGTACCGGCCCTGGCGGTCTCCCCCTGGGCGGCGGCCCTGACGGGGCTGGCCGCATCCGCGGCCCATCTGACCGAGGGCCGCCCGGACAGCGCCGTCAAGGTGCTCGACGACGTCCCCTGCGACACGGGATCCACCTACGCGGCGGACATCGCCTGGGCCCGGTTGGCCGCCGGGGACCGCGAGACGGCCATCGACCTGCTCGACCACACGCACACGGGGGGCCGCACCGGCCCCGGGGTGAGCGTCCGGGCCATGCTGGTGCGCGCCGGGGCCGCCCAGGAGACGGGAGATGCCGGCACCGCCTGCAAACTGCTCGCCCGGGCCCTGCTGGAGGCCCGGCGGGAGCGGCTGCGGCGGCCCTTCCTCGAAGCCGGACCGGGTCTCCGGCGCCTCCTGTGCGCACCGCCCCTGCAGGACCTGGCCGAGGGCTGGCTGACGCCGTGCGGCGCCACGCCGAACGGCGGTCCGGGCGCGTCCGCGGAGGGCTCGTCCCTGGTCGTCGAGGAGCTGAGCGGACGCGAGCGGGAGGTCGTGCGCAGCCTGGCCCAGATGATGTCGACGGAGGAGATCGCCGCCGACCTGTGCGTCTCGGTCAACACGGTGAAGACCCACCTCAAGAGCGTCTACCGGAAACTGGGGGTGAGCGGGCGCGGCGAGGCCGTGCGCCGGGCCAGGAGCAGCGGACAGGTCTGAGCGCCGGCCCGGCTGTTCGCCCGTGGGGGGTGAGGCGCGCACCGGCCACCTCTGCTGCGATGAGGACGGCGACCGGACACGCCCGGGCCGCCACTGCGGGACCGAGCGGTCGCCCGGAGCACTCGGCGAGGTGGACACGGTGGCACATTGGCGGGCTCTGATGGTGCTAGGGATGGCCCAGTTCCTGATGGTCCTGGACACGTCCGTCATGAACGTCTCCATCAGCCGGCTGGTCGAGGACTTCCACACCGATGTCACCGCCATCCAGAGCGTCATCACCCTGTACGCGCTGGTCATGGCCGCGTTCATGATCATCGGAAGCAGGCTCGGCGACATCCACGGCCGTCGTCGTCTGTTCCTGCTCGGCCTGGTCGTGTACGGCACCGGATCGGCGCTGACCGCGCTGGCGCCCACCCTGTGGGTTCTCGCCCTGGGCTGGTCCGTCATCGAGGGAATCGGCGCCGCGATGGTGCTGCCGGCCATGGCGGCCCTGGTCGCCGAGTCCTACCGGGGCAGGGACCGGGCGGTCGCCTACGGTGTGATCGGGGGACTGGCCGGTGCCGGCATCGCCGTCGGCCCGTTGCTGGGCGGCTGGGTGACGACGTATCTGACCTGGCGGCTCGTCTTCGCCGGCGAGGTCGTGGTCGTCGTGGTCGTCCTGTGCTGCCACCGGGTGATCAGGGCGTCCGCGCGGACCGGACCGCCGCCCCGGCTGGACGTGGTCGGCGCGGTCCTCTCGGCGGCCGGACTGGGGCTGGGTGTGCTCGGGGTGCTGCAGAGCAGCACCTGGGGCTGGGTGCAGCCGCGCAACCCCCCCTTCACCGTCTTCGGCTTCGCACCCACCCTGTTCGTCGTCGGCGCCGGGGTGGCCGTGCTGGCCCTCTTCGTGCGCCTGGACCGCAGACGTGAGGCCGCGGGCGCCGACCCCTTGGTGCACCTGGCCCTGTTCGGCGTACCGCCGCTGCGATGCGGTCTGCTGACCCTGCTGAGCCAGAACCTCATCCTGCTCGGCCTGTTCTTCACCGTCCCGCTGTACCTGCAGGTGGTACAGGGATTCGATGCCTTCCAGACCGGACTGCGGCTGCTTCCGGTGTCCCTCACCATGCTCGTCACCTCCCTCGCCGCCGCCAGGCTCGGCCGGACCCTCGGGCCGCGCCGGATCGTCCGGCTGGCCCTGCTGACGCTGGCAGCGGCCATCGTGTGGCTGCTCGCCACCATCGACCCGGTCATCGACGACGCGCAGTTCGCCGGCGCCATGGCCGTGCTCGGCATCGGAATGGGGCTGCTCGCCTCCCAGTTGGGCAACGTCGTCCAGTCCAGCGTGGGTGAGCGGGAACGCGGTGAGGTGGGCGGTCTGCAGTTCACCGCGCAGAACCTCGGCTCGGCGCTGGGCACCGCACTCATCGGGTCGATACTCATCGGCGCGCTGGCGCACGCGTTCACCGCCGAGGTGGAGAGCAACCCGCGAGTGTCGGACCAGGCCCGGCAGCAGACCGGCGTCGCGCTGGAAGCCGGGATCAACTTCGTGCCCACCGACCAGGTGCGGTCGGCAGCCCAGCGCGCCGGGCTGCCGTCGTCCGAGATCGACGCTCTCACGGACTCGTACGCCTCGGCACAGCTCGCCGGCCTGAAGGCGGCGATCCTCGCCACCGGCGCGATCACTCTCGCGAGTTTCCTCGTCACCTCCCACCTGCCGACCGCCCCGCCCCGCCGTCCCCCGCCGGTGAAGGGCGGCGCACCGGCGGGCCTGACCGGCGCCACGGACTGAGCGCGAAGGGGTACGGCGATGTCCTCGACCCACCGGACCGCGGCGCGGGCACCCCGAGCCGAGCGCCGCTCGCACGCCGACTACACGGGCGCGGTCTACGGATCGATGCTCGCCGCGTCGGTGGTGATCGGCGCCGGCGGCCCGGGCGCGTTTCCCCGCCTGCAACTGGTGCTGCTGCTGGTGCTCACCGGCCTCGTCTTCTGGGTCGGGCACGTGCACGCCCAGTTGTTCGGGGCCCGTCTCGCGCAACGCTCTCTGGACCGTCCGACCGTCCTGCGGGTGTGCCGTGAGGAGTGGCCGATCGTCGAGGCGGCCGTCCCGCCGGCCCTCGCCGTCGCCGTGAGCCCGCTGCTGGGCCTGGGCGTCAAGGGTGCCGGCTGGCTGGCGGTGGCGGTCGCCGTGGCCGGGCAGGTCGGCTGGTCGGCGGTCGGCGCACGGCGGACCGGGGCGTCCTGGCGCCTGGTGGCGGGCACCGCCTCGGTCAATCTGCTGCTCGGCCTGGTGATCATCACGTTCAAGATCGCCCTGACGCACTGAGCCGCCGGCCCCGGATCACCTGCGCCGGGTGAGGACCGGTGCCCCGGCGCGGAGCAGGCTATCCACTGAGACCGCAGCCGGCCCGCGGCGGGAGAACGGCCCATGCGTTACGAGATCCGCGTCGATGGACACATGTCGGAAACCCTGACCGAGGCTTTTCCGGAGCTGGATCACGTGATGATGTCCGGGCAGACGGTCCTGTTCGGGCCGGTGGTCGACGAGGCGCACCTGTACGGGCTGTTGATCCGCTGCCAGTCGCTGGGTCTGCGGGTCGTGGAGATGCGGCAACTGCCGGAGTGACCACGGCTCACAGATCGGCCGCCACGATCCGGCCCGAGCGCGCGGCCTCGCCCAAGGCACCCGGTGCGGCCATGATCCACCCTCCTGGTCCTGGGGCCCGCCGTTCGCTCCCCGAACCGGCTCCCGCGGTGCCGGGGCCAGGAGCACCGGGCCGGCCGCCGGTGGATCCACCCCACCCCTGCGGGCGGGCGGCGGGATCACCCGTGGTGGGTGATCCGCCGCACCCGCTCCCTGGCGATGCTCTCCGTCTGAGGGGCCGCGCCGCCGCGCCGGTGGTGGTCCGCGGACAGCGTTTCGAACACGCGAGGAGGAGCCATGACCGAGTCGCGTGGACAGGAGCCGTGGAGCGGACTGCCGTATCCGCCCGGCGAGGCGGCGACCGGCCCCGGGGCCTCCATGACGGGGATCGCCCGCTCGTGGACCTGGATCCTGGCGTCGGCGATCGCGACGCTCGTACCAGGCGTGCTGATCCTCGTCTGGCCGGACGAGACTCTGCATGTCCTCGCGGTCCTCATCGGCCTCTACCTGCTGCTCACCGGCGCGCTGCGGTTCGTGACGGTGTTCGCGCGCGAGAGCCACGGGGAACGGCTTCCCGGACTGCTGATCGCGGTGCTGTACGTCCTGGCCGGCGTGCTCTGCCTGCGCAACCCGCTGCAGACGATCTCCGCGCTGTCACTGATCGTCGGGCTCGCCTGGCTGGCGTCCGGCATCCTCACGCTGCACACGGCGATCGCCGCCAGGGACCTGCCGCACCGCGGTGTCGTCCTGGGCGCCGCGCTGCTCGGCATCGTCGCGGGAATCGTGGTGCTGGCGCTGCCCACGGAGTCGGCGCGGGCGCTGACCCGGCTGCTCGGTCTGTGGCTGGTGCTGCTGGGCCTGGTCGAGCTGGTGGTAGCGATCGCGTGGCGGGCCGCGCTCCGCAGGAACGACACGCAGCCGGACGAATCCGGCACCCGGCCTGGTGCGACCGGCACTCCGGGCGCAACCGGCACGCCGGGCGGACCTGGCAGCCGGCCGGACGTGGCCGGCACGCAGCCGGGCGGACCTGGCACCCGGCCGGACGCGACCGGCACGCAGCCGGGCGGACCTGGCACCCGGCCCGACGCGACCGGCACGCAGCCGGGCGCACCCGGTCCCGCGGAGTGACCCCGCTGGGCCGCACGATCACCCGCCTCGGGTGAGGACGTCCCCGCCCTGCCGTGTGCACGCTGAGAGCAGCCGAGACCGGCTTGACGCACTCGACGAGCCGGCCCGTTGACGGAGGAGTGACATGAGCGCGCAGACCTATCTCGCGTACGACTATCCGCTGCTGAGCGTCTTCTGGTCCATGCTGGTGTTCTTCCTGTGGATCATGTGGTTCGTCCTGCTGTTCCGGATCATCGCCGACATCTTCCGCGACGACGACATGGGCGGCTGGGGCAAGGCCGGCTGGACGGTCTTCGTCATCGTGCTGCCCTTCCTGGGCGTCTTCGTCTACCTGATCGCCCGCGGCAAGGGCATGGGCAAGCGGGAGATAGCGCAGGCACGCGGCCAGCAGGAGGCCTTCGACTCCTACGTCCGGCAGACCGCGCAGGGCGGTGCGGTCAGCAGCGCGGACGAACTGGCGAAGCTCTCCGACATGCGCTCCCGCGGTGACATCACCGACGAGGAGTTCCGCAAGGCCAAGGAACTGGTCCTCGGCAACGCCGGACCGGCACGGGGCTCCGACTCCGTTCCCACCACCTCCGGGCGCTGAGCCGCGCCCACGAGAACGAAACGAGATCACCACATGACCACGACACCTCACGCACGCGGTCACACCCGCACCGCCAAGGAGCAGTGGGCCGGTGGCCTGACGGGCTTCGCGGGCGTCATGCTCATGATCGCCGGACTGCTCAGCCTCTTCCGGGGCATCATGGCGATCGCCCAGGACGACGTCTTCGTCAACACCCCCAACTACGTCTTCAAGTTCGACCTGACCAGCTGGGGCTGGATCCACCTGGTCCTGGGCGTGATCGCCGTGGCCGTCAGCTTCGGCCTGTTCGCCCCGGCGATGTGGGCACGCGTCGCCGGAGTCGCCATAGCGGGACTGGTCATCATCGCCAATTTCCTCTCCCTGCCGTACTACCCGGTCTGGTCGGTCGTGATGATCGCGGTGTCGGGCTTCATCATCTGGGCCCTCTGCGTGGTCAAGCCGGACGACTCGGTGATGGGCCCGTAGGACCCGGTGGAAGGATCGAGAATGGACCGGTATCCACCCATCGCCGAACACGGGATGGTGGGCGACCTCCAGACGGCGGCCCTGGTGTCGTCCGGCGGGACCGTCGACTGGTGGTGCGCTCCCCGCTTCGACTCGCCCAGTGTCTTCGCCTCGCTCCTGGACAGTGAGCGAGGCGGGCACTGCCGGCTGGCGGCCGAACCCCCGGACGGGGACGGAATGTCGGTCCGGCAGCTGTACCTGCCCGACACGGCGATCCTGGTCACCCGGTTCATGGGGCCCGGCGGCGTCGGTGAGGTCGCCGACTTCATGGCACCCATCGACGCCCCGACGCCCACCGACCGGCACCGTATGACCAGGGTCGCCCGGGTCGTGCGGGGCAGCCTGCCCTTCGTCTTCACCTGCCGGCCGCGCTTCGACTACGGGCGCGCCCCGCACAGGCTCGGCCTCACCGACGCGCACGCGGCCGTCCTGCACGGTCCGGGCACCGAACTGCACGTCCAGTCCACCACCGGGGTCCCGTTGCGGGCCGACGGCGACGACGTCACCGCCCGCTTCACCCTCTCCGCCGGTCAGGCCGCCGCCGTCGTCCTGACCAGCACGGCGGAGGGAGCCGCGGCCCCGCCGGCGCCGTCCCTGCAGACCGTCGCCGAGGACGTGGAGGAGTGCCGGCACTTCTGGCTCTCATGGCTGGGTTCCTGCACCTACCGTGGCCGCTGGCAGGACGTGGTCAACCGCTCGGCGATCACCCTCAAACTGCTCACCTACGCACCGAGCGGGGCACCCGTCGCCGCGGCCACCATGGGCCTGCCCGAGCAGGTCGGCGGCGAGCGCAACTGGGACTACCGCTACACCTGGATCCGGGACGCGTCCCTGTCCGTCCGGGCCCTGACCGATCTCGGCTTCGCGGAGGAGGCGCATGCCTTCCGCCGCTGGCTGCGCGACCGTGTCGAGGCCGGTGCCACCACCTCCGGCGACCCCCTGCAGATCATGTACCGGGTCGACGGCGACCCCCACCTGACCGAGGAGGTCCTCGGCCATCTGGAGGGCTACCTCGGATCACGGCCGGTGCGCGCGGGCAACGCGGCCGCAGACCAGCTCCAGCTCGACATCTACGGCGAGGCCTCCGACGCCCTGGTGGTCGGCAGGGACGTCGGCGCGGTCCGGGGCTGGAAGGCGCTGAGCGGCGTGCTGGACTGGCTGGCCGACCACTGGGACCAGCCCGACGAGGGTATCTGGGAGACCCGGGGAGGCCGGCAGAACTTCACCTACAGCCGGCTGATGACCTGGGTGG
The DNA here is from genome assembly GCF_056432605.1 of Streptomyces sp. NPDC045022. NCBI lineage: Bacteria > Bacillati > Actinomycetota > Actinomycetes > Kitasatosporales > Streptomycetaceae > Streptomyces > Streptomyces sp. NPDC045022. The sequence goes on along the minus strand of NZ_JBWKIR010000030.1, from coordinate 33,949 downwards.
CGTTCGACCGGGGCGTCCGCGCGGCCACCCTGTTCTCCCGCCCGGCCGACCTCACGCGCTGGACGGCCGTCCGGGACGCCGTCTTCGAGCAGATCATCGAGCACGGCTGGCACGACAAGCGGAAGGCGTTCGTGCAGCACTTCGACACCGACGTCCTGGACGCCTCGCTGCTGCTCATGCCCCGGGTCGGTTTCCTCTCCCCGAACGACCCGGACTGGATCAGCACCCTCGACGCCATGGACGCGGAACTGGTCAGCGACAGCCTCGTCTACCGCTACGACCCCACCGCCTCGCCCGACGGACTGCGCGGCTCCGAGGGCACGTTCAACCTGTGCAGCTTCCTCTACGTCGAGGCGCTCGCCCGCTCCGGCCGCCTCTACCAGGCCCGGCACGCCTTCGACAAGATGCTCACCTACGCCAACCACGTCGGCCTGTTCGCCGAGGAGATCGGCCCCTCCGGCGAGCAACTCGGCAACTTCCCGCAGGCGTTCACCCATCTCTCCCTGGTCACCGCCGCCATGGCGCTCGACGAGGAGCTGGGCCGGACGCAGGCGGCACCGCGGACCGGCGGCACCCGGCACCCCGCGATCCATGGCTTCACGGCGCCCCCCGAAACGACGGACGGAGGCACCGACCGTGGCTGACGGAGCAGTTCCGGTGACCGCGCGGCCGGGGCAGCGGCGGGTCCTCGCCGCGCTGGCTCTCGCCCAGTTCATCTGCAGCTTCGCCGGCTCCAACATGAACGTGATGATCAACGACATCAGCAGGGACCTGGACACCAGCGTCCAGGGCGTCCAAGTGGCCATCACCGTCTTCCTGCTGGTCATGGCCGCGCTGATGATCCCCGGAGGCAAACTGACCGACCGCTACGGCCGCAAGCGGTGCTTCGTCGTCGGTCTCGTCGTCTACGCCGTCGGCGCCCTGCTGAGCGCGGTGTCCCCGGGGCTCGGTGTCCTCATCCTGGGCAACTCGATCCTCGAGGGAGTCGGCACCGCCCTGCTCATCCCGCCCGTGTACATCCTCACCACGCTGCTCTACCCGGACCTGACCTCGCGCGCCCGGGCGTTCGGGATCATCATGGCGCTGGGCGGCGTCGGGGCGGCAGCCGGACCGCTCATCGGCGGGCTCATCACCACCGGCATCAGCTGGCGCGCGGCCTTCGTTTTCCAGGCTCTGGTCATCGCGGTGATCGTCTGGCTGAGCCGCCGTATCGAGGACCCCCTGCCCCCCGATCCGGGCCGCCCCTTCGACACCTCCGGAGCGGTCCTGTCCGCGGCGGGCCTGGTCCTGATCGTGATGGGCATCCTGGCCGCGGACAACAACGTCTGGCTGATGATCGCCCTGATCGTCCTCGGCATCCTCGTCCTCGGCTGGTTCTTCCGCTCGTCGCGTGCCAAGGAACGGGCCGGCCAGGAGCCGCTGCTGTCGCTCGCCCTGTTCCGCAACCGCACCTCCAACCTCGGCCTCGTCACCCAGAACGCCCAGTGGCTGCTGCTCATGGGCACGTCCTTCACGGTGGCCGCCTACCTCCAGGTGGTCCGGGGCTACGACGCGATCCAGACCGGAGTGGTCTTCACGGCGGCCACGCTCGGGTTGCTCATGACGTCGCTGTCCGCCGAGGCGCTGACGCGGCGCCGGCCCCAACGGACCCTGATCATGACCGGCTTCGTCCTCTCCGTCGTCGGCGTGGCGCTGCTCGTCGCCCTGGTCGGCAGCTTCTCCACAGCCTGGGCCTTCGTTCCCGGGCTGCTCCTCGTCGGGGTGGGCCTCGGAGTGATGCTGACCCCGTCGGTGAACATCGTGCAGTCGAGCTTCCCGGAGGAACTCCAGGGCGAGATCTCCGGCCTGTCCCGCAGCGTGTCCAACCTCGGCTCGTCCTTCGGTACGGCGATCGCGGGCACCATCCTCGTGTCCGGACTCACCAAGGGCGCCTACGCCGCGGCGATGATCACGCTGGGAGTGATCGGCCTGGGCGGCCTCGTCGCGGCTGCGCTCCTGCCACGGACACCGGCCGCCACGCCGAGCCAGGGCATCTCGGCCACCGCACCGGGAACGCGGCCCCGGGGCGGCTGATCGCAGGCCGCGTGGCGGCCCCGGACGGCGGCGGAGGAGTGGATCGCCTCGCCGGCCTCAGTCGGCCAGGGAGGACGAACCGGGTGTCACGTTCTCCCCGCTGCGCTGCTGCGGGATCACCACCGTGCCCTGCTGCAGGGCCACCGTACGGGTGGGCGCCGGGATGCGGATGCCCTCCTCGCGGTAGCGGCGGTGCAGGCGCTTGATGAACTCGTGCTTGATCCGGTACTGGTCGCTGAACTCGCCGACGCCGAGGATCACCGTGAAGCCGATGCGGGAGTCGCCGAAGGTGTGGAAGCGGATGGCGGGCTCATGGTCCGGGACGGCGCCCGTGACGTCGGTCATGACCTCCGTGACGACCTCCGCGGTCACCCGCTCGACCTGCTCCAGGTCGGAGTCGTAGCTCACGCCGACCTGCACCAGCACGGTCAACTCCTGCTCCGGCCGCGTGTAGTTGGTCATGTTGGCCTTGGCCAGCTGGCCGTTGGGGATGACCACCAGGTTGTTGGAGAGCTGGCGGACCGTCGTCTGGCGCCAGTTGATGTCGACGACGTAGCCCTCCTCGCCGCTGCCGAGCCGGATGTAGTCACCCGGCTGGACGGTCTTGGAGGCGAGGATGTGGATGCCCGCGAAGAGGTTGGCGAGGGTGTCCTGCAGGGCCAGGGCCACGGCCAGACCGCCGACGCCCAGGGCGGTCAGCAGGGGCGCTATGGAGATGCCGAGCGTCTGGAGCACGATCAGGAAGCCGATCGCCAGCACCAGGACGCGCGTGATGTTGACGAAGATGGTCGCCGAGCCCGCCACGCCCGAGCGGGACTGGGTGACCGAACGGACCAGGCCGGCGATCACCCGGGCCGCGGACAGGGTCACCACGAAGATCAGCCAGACCTGGAGGATCTGGTCGACGTGGTGCTGGACGGTTCGCGTCAGCGGCAGCACCGCCGCTGCCGCCGCCGCGCCGCCCGCGATGGCCGCCCACGGGACGACCGAGCGCAGCGCGTCCACGATGACGTCGTCGCCGCTCCACCGGGTCCGCTTGGCGTGCCCCGCCAGCCAGCGCAGCAGCGTGCGTGACATGAAGGCGAGCAGCAGGCCCGCCCCCAGGGCGATTCCGGCGAGAACGAGGTCGTCCAGGGTCAGCGCGCGGTTCACCGGTCACCTCCGGAACGGAAAGCGGCTGCGCTGAGCCTGCTGTGAAGTCTCGTCACGTTGTCACCTGCTCGATGTCCGGGATGTGCGATCGCGCGGGCCGGCCGGCCACGGAGGCCCACGCGCTCGCACATCCTGCCCTATCCGGCACACCAGTTCGCACCCGGACCGGCACCACCGACGTGCGACTAGACGATGCCCTCGGCGAGTTCGGCCTGGTCACGGTCGCTGCCGTACGCGGCGGTGGCCGGCGTGCCGTACGACCGGCGTGCGACATACCACCAGACGCTGGCGAGGACCAGGACGACGGCGAGGGCGATCGAGGCGTAGTTCATCGTGTCGACCGTGACCGGTGAGCCCTGCGGCAGGCAGAACAGCACGGTCACACAGGCCACCCACACGACCGCGATCCAGCCGATCGGTCTGCTCCACCGGCCCAGGTGCCAGGGCCCCCGCTGGAAGCGGTCGCCGGCGCGCAGCCGCAGCAGCACGGGGATGGCGTAGGCGGGGGTGATGCCGATGACGTTGATGGCGGTCACCGCGTTGTACGCCGTCGCCGAGTACAGCGACGGCAGGGCGAGGACGCCCGCCACGACCACCGCCAGCCAGACGGCGGCCACCGGGGTCTGGGTGCGGCCGCTCACCTTGCGCCACAGGTGCGAGCCGGGCAGCGCCCCGTCCCGGCTGAAGGCGAACACCATCCGGCTGGCCGCGGCGACCTCGGCGTTCCCGCAGAACAGCTGGGCGATGATCACGACGAGGAGGAGGGCGCAGGCGCCGTCGGTGCCGAGGCCGTCGAGGAGGATCTGCGCGGGCGGCACCCCGGTGCCGGTGGTGCGTGTGCCGTCGTAGTCCTGGATGGCGAAGGTCAGGCCGGCCAGGAGCACGAAGCCCGCGAGCCAGGAGACCCAGATGGACCGGACGATGCCGCGGGCCGCGGCGACGGAGGCCTGCGAGGTCTCCTCGGACAGGTGGGCGGAGGCGTCGTAGCCGGAGAAGGTGTACTGCGCGAGCAGCAGGCCGATCGCTGCCACGTACAGCGGGTTCGACCAGCCGGTCTCGTTGACGAACTTCGTGAACACGAAGGACGCCGACTGGTGGTGGTCGGGGACGATCGCGAGCGTGCCGACGATGAGCGCGACGCCCGCCAGGTGCCACCACACGCTGACGGAGTTGAGCACGCTGACCAGACGGACGCCGAACAGGTTCAGCACCGCGTGCAGCAGCAGGATGGCGCAGAAGATCAGCATGGTCTTGCCGGGCGTCGGCTCGAAGCCCCACTGCAGGTTGGCGAAGGCGCCGGTGAACAGGGCGGCGCCGTAGTCGATGCCGGCGATCGCGCCGAGCAGACCGAGCAGGTTGAGCCAGCCGGTGTACCAGCCCCAGCGGCGGCCGCCGAGCCGGTCGGCCATGTAGTACAGGGCGCCGGAGGTCGGATAGGCGCTGGTGACCTCGGCGAGGGCGAGGCCGACGCACAGCACGAACAGGCCGACGCCCGCCCAGCCCCACAGCATCACGGCGGGACCGCCGGTGTTCAGGCCGAAGCCGTACAGGGTCATGCAGCCGGACAGGATCGAGATCACCGAGAAGCTGATCGCGAAGTTGCCGAAGCCGCCCATGCGGCGGGCCAGCACCGGCCGGTAGCCGAGCTCGCGCAGGCGCTGCTCCTCGTCCTGCCGCGGCAGGCCCGGGGAGGGAGCTGGATCGGGGGTGCGGGACATGCGGAAACCTCCGGGAATCAGGGGACTTCGAGAAACGGGGGAGGGGTCAGTGCCCCGTGGTGCCGTCCGTGGCCGCCCGGCAGCGGTCCCGGGCCTGCGCGAAGACCTCGACGGCACGGTCGCGGTCGGGGGTGCGGTACATCCAGGGAGGGGGCGTGAAGTACGGGCCGATCGCCTCGAACACCCGTGCCGCGTCCGGGAACCGGAGAGAGCCCCACAAAGCGTGGGCCAGGTGGTTGAGGTCAAGCAGGGAGCGTTCGGCGCGGTGGGTGTGCTCGAACCAGGAGTGCAGGGCGTGCCGCGCCTCACGGGCCGCGTCCTCCGCCACCCAGTGCAGGTCCAGCGCCGCGTCGTGCCCGCTGTCCCGGCGGTAGCGCTCGACGCGGACGTACAGCGGCAGCAGGTGCAGCGCGGACCCGGGCGGCGCCTGCCCGGCGGCCCACTGCGCGTATCCGGCGGCCTCCGCGAGCCGGCCCGAGCCACCGCGCGCGTACAGGAACTGCAGCATCCGGTGGTGTGCCTCGCGGTTGTACGGGTCTCGCTCGCCGGCCTCGGCCAGCAGCCCCCAGGGGGCCGGCGGCAGCATCGGCTCCGGCGCGGCGGCCCGGTGCTCCTCCCAGCGCTGTTCCGGGTCCAGCTGGGCCAGCGCCAGCAGGCACACCCAGGGAACGGGGTCCTGCGGGGCGGCCCGGGCGGCGGACTGGGCGGCGTCCCAGGCCTCGATCCACAACTCATGGGTGCGGCGGTGCCGTTCCCGCTGGGCGCGCAGCGCACGCTCCACGCCGACCCGGGCGTGCATCACCACCGCGTGGACACTGCCCGGTTCCTCCGTGAGCCAGGCCCGCACCACGTCGGTGCCGGCCGCGGCCGCCGCCAGGACCTGGGTGCGCTGGGTCCACTGCCACCACTGCGTGGTGTCCGCGAGCAGGGTCCGCATGGCCATCCAGCGCCCGGTGCGCAGATCCTGGAGCGCGCCGCGCAGGGCGTTGTCGGGGCCGGCGGGGTCGTAGGAGGGGCGGGGAGCTTCTCTGGCCATCAGCCGTCGGCCCCCTGCCACTGGCGCGTGGGCGAGGTGGCGGGGTGACGTAGCAACAGCCCTCCCCTGGGCGGTGATCGAAGTGTTGCGCAGTGGTCGGCGGTCACTATAGAGGCGCGGGTTCCCCCCTCACCATTGTTGTCAACTCAACCATCCGCTCAGGTCAGTTGACCGTCAGCCGGTGACCCTTGACGCGAGGCGCCGGCCGACGGCAGGCTGACGCGGTGATCTTCGGGACCGGAGTGCGGGAGGGCGCGATGACGGGGCCGGTGCTCGCCGTCGACCAGGGCACCTCCGGCACCAAGGCCCTCGTGGTGTGCCCGGAACGCGGGGTCCTCGGCGCCGGGTTCGCCGAGGTCCGCCCCCGCTACCTGCCCGGCGGACTGGTCGAGGTGGACCCCGCCCAGCTGTACGACTCGGTGGTCGACGCCGGCCGGCGCGCGCTCGCCGAGGCCGGCGAGGACGTCGTGGCGCTGGGCCTGGCCAACCAGGGCGAGACCGTCCTCGCCTGGGACCCGGCCGGCGGGCGCCCCCTGACCGACGCCCTCGTCTGGCAGGACCGGCGCGCAGAGACCGTCTGCTCCGAACTCGCGTACCACGGCGAGGAGTTGCGACAGCTGACCGGCCTGCCCCTGGACCCGTACTTCGCCGCGCCCAAGATGGCCTGGATCCGCCGCCACCGCACCCGCGAGGGCGTCGTCACCACCTCCGACGCCTGGCTGGTCCACCGCCTCACCGGCGCCTACGTCACCGACGCCGCCACCGCGGGCCGTACGCAGCTCCTCGACCTGGACCACGCCGACTGGTCCCCGCGCGCCCTCGACCTCTACGGCCTGAGCGGCGAACGCCTCCCCGAGGTGACGGACGTGGCCCAACCGGTCGGTACCACCCGGGCGTTCGGCCGCGAGATCCCCCTCACCGGCCTGATCGTCGACCAGCAGGCCGCCCTGCTCGCCCAGCGCGTCACCGGGCCCGGAGCCGCCAAGTGCACCTACGGCACCGGCGCGTTCCTGCTCGCACACACCGGCGAGCACCCCCGGCGCGGCACCTCCGGCCTGGTCAGCTGCGTGGCCTGGCGGCTCGCCGGAACCACCAGCTACTGCCTGGACGGCCAGGTCTACACGGCCGCCTCCGCCGTCCGCTGGCTCACCGGCCTCGGTGTCATCTCCTCCGCCGCCGACCTCGACCCGGTCGGCGGCGCCGTACCCGACAGCGGCGGTGTCACCTTCGTCCCCGCCCTCGCCGGGCTCGCCGCCCCCTGGTGGCGCGGCGACCTGCGCGGCTCCCTCACCGGGCTCGGCCTCGACACCACTCCCGGACACCTGGTGCGCGCCCTGTGCGAGGGCATCGCCGCCCAGGTCGCCGAACTCGCCGACGCCGCCGCCACCGACCTCGGCGCCCCCCTGGACCTGCTCCGCGTCGACGGAGGCCTGACCCGCTCGGCCCTGCTCATGCAGACCCAGGCCGACCTGCTGCAACGCCCCGTCGAGGTGTCCGCGCTGCCCGACGCCACCGCGCTCGGCGCCGCCGCCCTCGCCCGCCTCGGCGCGGACCCCACGCTCGGCGTCGCGGACGCCCTGCCCGACCGGAAACCAGCCGCCGTCTACGAACCCCGCATCCCGGCCGGCCAGGCCGCCGAACGTCGCGCCGGCTTCCGCGCCGCCGTCGCGGCCCTGCTCGACGCGTGACCGTCACGGCGGAGGGACCGCTGCCCGCGACGCCGTACGACGTGACGGTCGTCGGCGCCGGTGTCGTCGGCTGTGCCATCGCCCGGGAACTCGCCCGCCACCCCCGTCCGCGCATCGCCCTGGTGGAGGCCCAGGACGACGTCGGCCAGGGCACCTCCAAGGCCAACACCGCCATCCTGCACACCGGTTTCGACGCGACCCCCGGCACTCTGGAGGCCCGGCTCGTCCGCGACGGCTACCAGCGCCTGAGCGCCTTCGCCGCCCAGTCCGGCATCCCCGTCGAACGCGTCGGGGCCCTGCTGGTCGCCTGGGACGAGGAGCAACGGGCCGCCCTGCCCCGGCTGGCCGAGAAGGCCGCGCGCAACGCGTACACCGGCACCCGCCTGCTGAGCGCCGCGGAGCTGTACGCCCGCGAACCCCACCTCGGGCCAGGCGCGCTCGGCGCTCTGCACGTCCCCGGCGAGAGCGTCATCTGCCCCTGGACGACGACCCTGGCCTACGCCACCCAGGCGGTCCGCGCCGGAGTCGATCTGCACCTCGGCACCGCTGTGCGGCAGGTCGCCCGCGAGGGCGCCGGCCACCGCCTGACCACCACCCGCGGCACCCTGCACACGCGACACCTGGTCAACGCGGCCGGGCTGCACGCCGACACCCTCGACCGCCGGCTCGGCCACGAGGACTTCACCGTCACCCCGCGCCGCGGCCAGCTCCTGGTCTACGACAAACTCGCCCGCCCGCTCGTCCGGCACATCCTCCTGCCCGTGCCGACCGCCCGCGGCAAGGGCGTCCTCGTCGCCCCCACCGTGCACGGCAACGTCCTGCTGGGTCCCACCGCCGAGGACCTGCACGACAAGCGGGCCACGCACTCCACCGCCGAGGGCCTGGCCGTGCTGCGGGACAAGGGCCGCCGTATCCTGCCCGCCCTGCTCGCCGAGGAGGTCACCGCCGTCTACGCCGGGCTGCGCGCGGCCACCGGACACGAGGACTACCGCATCACCGCCCACCCCGAGCAGGCGTACGTCACCGTCGGCGGCATCCGCTCCACCGGCCTGACCGCATCCCTGGCCATCGCCGCCCATGTCACCGGCCTGCTGGCCGCCAACGGCCTCGACCTCGGCCCGGTGAGGGAGCTGGAGCCGGTGACCATGCCCAACCTCGGCGCGGCCTTCCCGCGCCCCTGCGAACAGCCCGGCCTCATCGCCACCGACCCGGAGTACGGCACCCTCGTCTGCCACTGCGAGCGGGTCTCCCGCGGGGAGATCCGCGACGCCCTCGCCAGTACGGTCCCGCCGCGGACCCTGGAGGGTCTGCGCCGCCGCACCCGGGCGCGGGCCGGCCGCTGCCAGGGGGCCTACTGCGGGGCCGCGGTACGGGAGTTGTTCGAGCGGGGCCCGGCGAAGGGGGCGGGTCATGGCCAGTGAGGGCGTGCCGGCCGTCACCGGCGAGGACGGGCCGGCCATGACCGGCGAGGACATGCGGTCCATGGCGCCCGCGCGCCGTGTCGACGTGCTCGTCGTCGGTGCCGGCCCCGCGGGGCTCGCCGCCGCCGCTCGGCTGGCCGCCGCCGGTGCCGGGCGCGTGGAGGTGCTGGAGCGGGAGGCGCAGGCCGGGGGAGTCCCGCGCCACTGCGTGCACGGCGGCTTCGGCACCTGGACCCGTCCGCTGACCGGCCCCCGGTACGCCCGCCTGTCGACGGAGGCCGCCGCTCGGGCGGGAGCCGTGATCCGGACCGGGGTGACGGTGCTGGACTGGGGAACCGAGGGGCTCCATCCGCACACCACGGACCCCCGCGGACCGGCGGCGGGCGAGGCCGGGACCGAGGGAATCGTTCTGCGTACCACCGGCCCCCGCGGACCGGAGACGATCGAGGCGCGGGCGGTCGTCCTGGCCACCGGCGCCCGCGAGCGCCCGCGCCCGGCCCGGCTGGTGCCCGGCACCCGGCCCGCCGGCGTCTACACCACCGGCGAACTCCAGCAGGCCGTCCACCTCTTCGGGCAGCACATCGGCAGCCGCGCGGTCGTGGTCGGTGCCGAGGACGTGTCGTACGCGGCGGCCGGCACCGTCCGCGCGGCCGGTGCCGAGGTCGTCGCCCTGGTCACGGAACATCCGCGCCCCCGCACGAGCCGCGCCCGCGCCCAGTCGGCCCGTCTGCGCCACCGCATCCCGCTGCTGACCGGCACCACGGTCGCCGAACTCCTCGGCCGAGGGCGCCTGTCCGGGGTCCGCGTCCGCCACCGTGACGGCCGTACGGCCGTGCTGCCCTGCGACACGATCGTCTTCACCGGCGACTTCGTCCCCGAGAACGAACTCGCCCGCCGGGGCGGCCTCGACCTGGGCCCGCGTCCACACACCTCACGGCCGGGTGTCTTCGCCGCCGGCGGAGTCCGCGTCCCGGGCCGGCGGGCCCGGGCGGCGACCCGGGACGGAACGTCGGTGGGCGGTGCGGTGCTGGAGTGGCTGGCGGCAGGCGAGTGGCCCGACCTGACCGCGGATCCGCGGGTGACGAGCCGGTAGGAGCCACGCACCCGGGACGCCCGCCTCCCGTGCACCGTGTGCGGTACGGTTCCCGTGCTGGTGCTGGTGCTGGTGCTGGTGCTGGTGCCGGCGACTGTGTCTGTGCGTGTGCCTGTGCCGGCGCCTCTGCCCGTACGTGCCGGTGCCTGTGACCGCCTGTGGCTGTGTGACCGCGCCCTGGTCCCGCGGGCGACGGACAGGCGGGGTCGCCACGAGCCGCCCGCCCGGTCCCGGCCCACGGGCGAACCTCAGCCGCGTCCCGGGCCGATCGCGGCCCGCGCAGCCGGTGATCAGTCCCCGGCGCTCACTGCTCCGCGGCGGTACCGTGCCGCCCGGCCCCCGCGGCGAAGCGTGCCGCTCCCGCCACGCCCTCCGCCAACACGCCGGCGCCGTGGTGGAGTTCGGTCCGCATGGCCGTCGTCTCGTCCTGACCCTCCTGGTCGAGGAGCGACGCGCGGTCGCTGCGCACGCAGGCCTGCGGGAAGCGGGCGATGTCCGCCGCGAGCGCCTCGGCCTCCGCGCGGGCGCTCCCGGTCGGCACCAGCCGATTGGCGAGGCCCATCCCGTACGCCTCGCGGGCCGGCACCGGCCGGCCGGTGAGGATCAGGTCCATGGCCCGGCCGGCACCGATCAGGCGGGGCAGCCGTACCGTGCCGCCGTCGATCAGGGGCACGCCCCAGCGGCGGCAGAAGACCCCGAACACGGCGTCCTCCTCCGCGACCCGCAGGTCGCACCACAGGGCGAGTTCCAGGCCGCCCGCGACCGCGTGCCCGGCCACCGCGGCGATCACCGGCTTCGACAGCCGCATCCGGGTCGGTCCCATCGGGCCGTCGCCGTCCTCGGCCACCCGGTTGCCGCGCTCGGTGCCGATCGCCTTCAGGTCCGCGCCCGCGCAGAAGGTGCCGCCCTCGCCCCACAGCACCGCCACGCGGGCACCGTCGTCCTCCTCGAACGCCCGGAAGGCGGCGGCGAGTTCGGCGGCCGTCGGACCGTCCACCGCGTTGCGGGCCGCCGGCCGGGAGAGGACGACCGTGGTGACGTACTCCTTGCGTTCCACGCGGACCGGCACGGTGGGCGCTCCTTCCCAGGGGGTGGCTCGGAGGGCCACTGTGCCTCAGATGACCTTCAGCCGCACCAGCGCCCCCAGGGTCAGCGCCCCCGGAACCAGTGGCACCCATACGGTGATGACCCGGTAGGCCAGCACCACCGCCGTGGCCATCGCGGCCGGGCCGCCCATCGCGACCAGCGCCACGATCAGCGCCGCCTCGACGGAACCGAGCCCGCCCGGCGTGGGCACCAGGGCGACCGCGGCCGTCGCCGCGAGATACGCCAGCGCCATGTGCCCCGGCGGCACCGGCAGCCGCAGCGCCTGGCCGACGGCGGCCAGACCGGCCGCCTGGAGAGCCGGGAAGGCCAGCGAGCCGCCCCACAGGGCCAGGGCGCGGGCCGGCCGGGTGTGCACCGACCGCGCCTCGCCCAGAACCTCCCGCGCGAACGCGCACACCCGGGTGCGCAGCGGCCGTACGAGCGCCAGGGCGGCCGCCGCCGCGGCCGGCAGGCCGGCCGCGCCCAGCAGCAGCGGGAGCGCCGAGCCGTCGGGCAGCAGGGTGCCGAGCCGGAGCGCGTCCGGGAAGGCGAGCAGCAGCGCGGCCAGCAGACCGAGCCGGCCCACGCACTCGGCCAGCAGGTACAGGGCGAGCGCGGCCGAGGAGCGGGCGAGCGGCACCCCGCACACGGTCATGAAGCGCAGGTTCACGGCGCCCGCGCCGAGCCCGGTCGGCAGTAGATGGTTGGCCGCGCCGGCCGCGAACTGGGTTGCCAGCAGCCTCCCCTTGGGCAGTGCCTGCACCACCGCGCCCTGCCGGGTGAACGCGGCGGCCACCCAGCTCAGGCAGGTCGCGCCGGCCGCCGCGAGCAGCCATGGCCAGGAGGCGGTGCGCAGCTGGCCGAAGCCCTCGGCGAGCACCGAGCGGTGCCGTACGGCGGCCACGGTGACGAGCACGAGCGGGACCAGGCACAGCACCTGGCGGAGGGGGACGCGACGAGGGAGTCGTCCCCGGGGCAGTGGAGGGAGCGGGACGGCTGTCACATCCCCAGAGGTTCTCCCCGGCTCCCCAACGGTGAGTGGCGGGATCGGGGACGGCGGCTTACAGGCTGCGGTCATCGGGGCCTTCGGTCGGGGGTACGCCGGTGGCGAGGAAAAAGCGCGGACCTTGACCTCAACGAAGCCTGAGGTTCTACGTTCTTTCCCATGAGCATGGAGACCACCGCATGGACGCAGCTGCACAGCGTGATGAACGCGCAGTCGGAGCGCCGTCCCTTCGCCCGCGCCACACTGCGCCGCATCGCCGCCTTCGCCCGCCCACACCGCGCCGGCATCGTCCGGTTCGTACTGCTCGGGGTGGTGACCGCACTGCTCGCCGTGGCCACCCCCGTGCTCGCCGGCCGCGTCGTCGACGCGATCGTGGCGGGGCACGACTCCGGCACGGTGGTCCGGCTGTCCCTGCTCATCGCGCTCGTGGCCCTCGCGGAGGCGGGGCTCGGCATCCTCGGCCGGCGCCTGTCGTCGACGCTCGGGGAGGGACTCATCCTCGATCTCAGAACGGCTGTGTTCGATCATGTGCAGCGCATGCCCGTCGCGTTCTTCACACGTACGCGTACGGGAGCGCTGGTCAGTCGTCTCAACAACGACGTGATCGGCGCCCAGCGGGCCTTCGCCAACACCCTCTCCGGCGTCGTCAGCAACCTGGTCACCCTGCTGCTCACCCTCGCGGTGATGCTCACCCTGTCCTGGCAGATCACCCTGCTCGCGCTCGTTCTGCTGCCGGTGTTCGTGCTGCCCGCCCGCCGCATGGGCAGCCGGATGGCCCGGATGCAGCGCGAGGCGGCGGCGCTGAACGCGGCCATGGGCACCCGTATGACCGAGCGCTTCTCCGCCCCCGGCGCCACCCTGGTCAAGTTGTTCGGCCGCCCGGAGGAGGAGTCGGCGGAGTTCGCGGCGCGAGCCGCCCAGGTGCGGGACGTCGGCGTCCGCACGGCGACGGCCCAGTCGGTCTTCATCACCTCCCTCACCCTGGTCTCCGCCCTCGCACTGGCCCTCGTCTACGGCCTCGGCGGCTGGTTCGCGCTGCACGGCACCCTGGAGGCGGGCGCGGTCGTCGCCCTCGCCCTGCTGCTGACCCGCCTCTACGCCCCGTTGACCGCGCTGGCCGGGGCCCGGGTCGAGGTGATGAGCGCCCTCGTCAGCTTCGAGCGGGTCTTCGAGGTGCTGGACCTGAAGCCGCTCATCGAGGAGAAGCCGGACGCCCGCGAGGTTCCCGTGGGCCCGGTCGCCGTCGAGTTCGACGACGTCCGCTTCTCCTACCCCGCCGCCGACCAGGTCTCCCTCGCCTCCCTGGAGGAGGTCGCCGCCCTCGACACCCGCGGCGGCTCCGAGGTCCTGCACGGCATCTCCTTCCGCGCCGAACCCGGGCAGACCGTCGCCCTCGTCGGCTCCTCCGGCGCCGGGAAGTCGACCATCGCGCAGCTCCTGCCACGCCTGTACGACGTCGACGCGGGCGCCGTCCGCATCGGCGGGGCGGATGTCCGTGACCTGACCGCCGCGTCCCTGCGGGCCACCCTCGGCATGGTCACCCAGGACGGCCACCTCTTCCACGACACCGTCCGCGCCAACCTGCTGCTGGCCCGCCCGGACGCCACCGAGGACGAGCTGTGGCACGCCCTCGGCCGGGCCCGCCTCGCCGATGTCGTACGGTCCCTGCCCGACGGCCTCGACACGGTCGTCGGCGAGCGTGGCTACCGGCTCTCCGGCGGCGAACGCCAGCGCATGACCATCGCCCGGCTGCTGCTGGCCCGCCAGCGCGTGGTCATCCTCGACGAGGCCACCGCCCACCTGGACAACACCTCCGAGGCGGCCGTCCAGGAAGCGCTCACCGAGGCCCTGGAGGGCCGCACCGCCGTGGTGATCGCCCATCGCCTGTCCACCGTCCGGGCCGCCGACCAGATCCTGGTCGTGGAGTCCGGGCGGATCGCGGAACGGGGCACGCACGAGGAGTTGCTGGCGGCGGACGGGCGGTACGCCGAGCTGTACCGGACGCAGTTCGCTCGGCGCGAGGAGCAGGCACCGACGGCGGCCGAGGCACCGGCGGTCTGACCTACTGCGGCGATCCGGGCGGCCCGTCGGCGTACCGCTACCCACGGCAGCCGCAGCCGACGTACAGCGGGTTCACGCCGCCGCCGGCCCCTCCCCGCCCCGGCCATCCGCACTGTCCAGCGCACCGCGGAGGGGCCGGCGGACCGAGCGGCTACGGGGTCCTCTCCACCGGGAGCCACGCGGTACAGCGGATCGGGACGGTCGTCGACAGCGAGGCCGCCGAGTGTGCCGGAGACGAAGTCGGCCGGTTCGCCGGGCTCGCCGACCGAGTCCTGCCCGGGAAGAGCCGCCAGGGCACGGCACACGTCGGCCACCCATCGCCCTGGTGCGGCCCGAGCTGGTCGTGGAAGTCGGCGTCGACGTCGCCCGGGGCGGTGCCGGACGCCGGCGTCACCCCGCCCGATGGCACCGACCCCGCCCCCGACCCGACCTCACCCCGCCGACGTCTTGTGTGGTCGTCTACAGAGCGTGGCTGCTCGATTCACGACCACGACCCGATGCCCCACGAACCAGCCTGGCCCGCGGTACGAGGGACGTAGCGGCCTTCTCCCACTCGGGGTACGCGAAGGCGAACCCGGCCGCGCGCAGCCGACCCGGCACCACGCGACGGCTCTTGAGCAGCAGCTCCGTGTCCGAGCGCAGCGCGAACGCCCCCAACCCGGCCATCCAGCGGGTCGCCGGCAGCCCCACCGGGACGCCCCAGGCCGTGCGCAGCGCCCGCATGAACGCGCGGTGCGGAAGGGGGCCGGGCGAGGCGAGGTTCACCGGCCCCTCGAGGTCGTCCCGGGCGATCAGGAACTCCACGGCTCGCACGAAGTCCTCGTCATGGATCCAGGAGACGTACTGCGCGCCGCCGGCCACCGGACCGCCCAGCCCGAGTCGCGCCAGCCGTGACAGTACGTCGAACACACCGCCCCGATCCGGGCTCATGACCATCGCCGAGCGCAGCGCCACCTTCCGGGTCGCGGGAGTCGGCGCCTCGGCCTGCGCCCGCTCCCAGTTCTCCGCGATCTTGACGCTGTACGCCCAGTAGTCCGGCACCCCGGCCTCCGAGCCCCCGATCACCCCGGTCGCCTCGTCGTGTGCCGCGTCGAAGCGGTGGGCGTAGACCGTCGCCGTACTCATCTGCAGCCAGACGCGCGGTGGCCGCGCGGCGGCGGCGATCGCCTCGCCGACCACCCGC
The DNA here is from genome assembly GCF_056432605.1 of Streptomyces sp. NPDC045022. Lineage (NCBI taxonomy): Bacteria > Bacillati > Actinomycetota > Actinomycetes > Kitasatosporales > Streptomycetaceae > Streptomyces > Streptomyces sp. NPDC045022. The sequence continues at coordinate 18,432 of NZ_JBWKIR010000030.1, read as the reverse complement.
GTCGAATTCACCCGGGAGTCCATCATGGTCCGCAGGTTCTCGGCGGTGTAACGGCAGGAGACGCTGCGTCCGGCCAGGTTGATGACGACATCGCAGCCGTCGATCGCCGCGGCCCAGCTGCCGAGCGTGGCCCCGTCCCAGCCGATGTCGTGCGCCCGCACGGGGCGCCGGGTCACTACCGTGACCTCGTGGCCGGCCGCCGTCAGCGCACGGTCGAGAATCGTGCCCACCTGTCCGGTTCCCCCGGGCAGCACTATCTTCATCGAACCCCCTCGGCTTCGCTCGACATCAGCGTAGCCCTTTTTTTGAACGTGTTCAACAGCCGTAGGCGCAGCCGTCGCCGTCCAGCACGGCAAGCGGGCCGCGCGGGCCATGCGCGGGTCGGTGACTCTGCCGTTCCCCTCACTGAATGCTGTTCCGACTCTTGACGGCCGTGGTCCGGACCTTTAGTTTCACGCCTTAAACAAAGCCTACGGACGCAGGGTCGGTTCCGGCCTCGTGCCGATGAGTCGCGCCCGTGCCCCGTCGCCCCCCACGCGAAAGGCCGTCCCCACACATGGCCAGACCCCTCCCCGCGGCAGTCTCCCTCGCCGTCCTGACCCTCTCCGCCGGACTGTTCACCGCCTCCCCGGCCCAAGCCGCCACCGGTGCCGTCACCGGCCTGGCCGGCAAGTGCCTCGACGTCGCCGGGGCAAGCTCCGCCGACGGCACGGCCGTCCAGCTCTACGACTGCAACGGCACCGCCGCCCAGCAGTGGACGGTCGGCAGCGACGGCACCATCCGGGCCCTCGGCAAGTGCCTGGACGTGACGGGCGGTTCCACCGCCGACGGCGCGCAGGCGCAGCTGTGGTCCTGTACCGGCGGCGCGAACCAGAAGTGGGCCGTCACGGCAGCCCACGACATCGTCAACCCGCAGGCGAACAAGTGCCTGGACGTCACCGGCAACAACTCCGCCAACGGCACCCGGACCCAGATCTGGAGCTGCACCGGCGGCGCCAACCAGAAATGGACCGCGCCCGCGGCCGACGGCGGCACCCCCGCCGCGCCGATGGCTGTCGCGCCGTACCTCTACAACGGCTGGGGCAGCCCGCCCAGCCCCACCACCATCACCCAGGCCACGGGCGTGAAGTGGTTCACCCTCGCCTTCGTGCTCAGCAACGGCTACTGCAACCCGCAGTGGGACGGCAGCCGCCCGCTGACCGGAGGGGTCGACCAGCAGACCGTCAACACCGTGCGGGCGAACGGCGGTGACATCATCCCGTCGTTCGGCGGCTACAGCGGCAACAAGCTGGAGAGCTCCTGCTCCAGCGCCGGCGAACTCGCCGCCGCCTACCAGAAGGTGATCAGCACCTACGGCCTGAAGGCGATCGACATCGACCTCGAGGCCGACGCCTACGGCAACGGGACCGTGCAGCAGCGGACCGTCGACGCGCTGAAGACCGTGAAGGCCGACAATCCCGGCCTGAAGGTGTACATCACCATCGGCACCGGGCAGAGCGGCCCCGACACCGGCCTCATCAACCGGGCCGCCGCCTCCGGGCTGACCGTGGACGCCTGGGCCATCATGCCGTTCGACTTCGGCGGCGCCGGACAGAACATGGGCAACCTCACCACACAGGCCGCCGAGGGCCTGAAGGACGCGCTGAAGAACGCCTACCACTACAGCGACGACCAGGCCTACCGGGACATGGGCATCTCGTCCATGAACGGCGTCACCGACAACAACGAGACCGTCACGGTGGACGACTTCCGCACCATCCTGGCCTACGCACGGCAGCACCACCTGGCCCGGCTCACCTTCTGGTCCGCGAACCGCGACCGCCCCTGCACCGGCGGCCCCGCCGACAGCTGCTCCGGCGTCGCCCAGTCCGCCTGGGACTACACCCGCGTCCTCGCCGCCTACACCGGCTGACCCTCGTCCACCAGGAGAATCCGTGCCTCGCCCCTCCCACCGCCGCGGAACCCTCGCGGCCGCGCTGGTCGCCGCGGCGGCCGCGTCCCTGCTCACCGCCGCACCGGCATCCGCCCAGGCCGCGGCCCTGCCCACCGGTTTCGCCACCGTCGTCGACGCCGCGAGCGGCAAGTGCCTGGACGCCAAGGCCGCCGCCGCCGCAAACGGCACCGCCGTACAGCAGTACGCCTGCAACGGCACCACCGCCCAGCAGTGGAGCTTCACCGACGCCGGCGACGGCTACGTCCGTATCAACAACCGCAACGACACCAACCAGGTCGTCGACGTCGCCGACCTGTCCACGGCCGACAACGCACCGGTCCACCTGTGGGGTTACGGCGGCGGCACCAACCAGCAGTGGCTGCCCGTCGACGACGGCGGCGGCGCCTTCCACTTCGTGAACCGGGGCAGCGGCAAGTGCCTGGACGACGCCGGCGCCTCCACCGCCGACAGCGTGCAGTTCGTGCAGTACACCTGCAACGGCACCGCCGCCCAGCGCTTCCAGGTGGTCCCCGTGAACCAGTCGGGCAACCCCGACCTCGGCCCCAACGTCGTCGTCTTCGACCCGTCGATGCCCTCCTCGGCCATCCAGAGCACGCTGGACTCGATCTTCAAACAGCAGGAGACCAATCAGTTCGGCTCCCAGCGCTACGCCGTCCTCTTCAAGCCCGGTACCTACGACGCGAACGTCAATGTCGGCTTCTACACCCAGGTGCTGGGCCTCGGCCTCACCCCGGACGCGGTCTCCGTCAACGGTGCCGTGCACGCCGAGGCCGACTGGTTCCAGGGCAACGCCACCCAGAACTTCTGGCGCGGCGCCGAGAACCTCTCCGTCAACCCCACGGGCGGCGGCGACCGCTGGGCGGTCTCGCAGGCGGCGGCGTACCGGCGGATGCATCTGCGCGGCAACCTCGCCCTCGACGACGGCGGCTGGTCCTCCGGCGGGTACCTCGCCGACAGCAAGGTCGACGGACAGGTCAACTCCGGCTCGCAGCAGCAGTGGCTGACCCGCAACTCCCAGCTGGGCGGCTGGACCGGCTCCAACTGGAACATGGTCTTCGTCGGCAGCCAGGGCGTTCCGGCCACCGGCTTCCCCAACCCGCCGTACACGACCGTCGCCCGGAGCCCGGTCACCCGGGAAAAGCCGTTCCTGTACGTCGACGGCTCCGGCGGCTACCAGGTGTTCGTACCGTCCCTGCGTACCGACTCCACGGCGACCAGCTGGGCGAGCGGCAGCCCCTCCGGGTCCTCGCTGCCACTGAGCCGGTTCTACGTCGTCAAGCCCGGCGCCACCGCCGCACAGATCAACTCCGCGCTCGCCGCCGGCCAGAACCTGCTGGTCACGCCCGGCGTCTACCACCTCGACCAGACGCTGAAGGTGACCCGCCCCGACACGGTCGTCCTCGGCCTGGGCCTCGCGACCTTCGTCCCGGACAACGGCGTCACCGCCATGACCGTCGCCGACGTCGACGGTGTCAAGATCGCGGGCCTGCTCTTCGACGCCGGCACGACCAGCTCGAAGACCCTCGTCGAGGTGGGGCCGGCCGGCTCCGCAGCCTCCCACCCGGCCGACCCGACCTCCCTGCACGACGTGTACTTCCGCATCGGCGGCGCGGGCGTCGGCAAGGCGGCCACCGGCCTCGTCGTCAACAGCGACAACGTCATCGGCGACCACATGTGGATCTGGCGCGCCGACCACGGCAGCGGCGTCGGCTGGACCAGCAACACCGCGGACACCGGGCTCGTGGTCAACGGCGACGACGTGACGATGTACGGCCTGTTCGTCGAGCACTTCCAGAAGTACCAGACGATCTGGAACGGCAACGGCGGCCGCACCTACTTCTTCCAGAACGAGATGCCCTACGACCCGCCGAACCAGGCCGCCTGGATGAACGGCTCCACCCAGGGCTACGCCGCCTACAAGGTCGCCGACTCCGTCACCAGCCATCAGGCCTACGGCCTGGGCAGCTACTGCTACTTCAACGCCGACCCCGGTGTCACCGCGGCCCGTGCCATCGAGGCACCGAACAAGGCCGAGGTGCGCTTCACCAGCATGGTGACCGTCTCCCTCGGCGGCACCGGCACCATCAGTCACGTCGTCAACAACACGGGCGGACCCTCCAACTCCGGTACGAACGTGGCGAACCTGGTCCGCTACCCGTGACCGGAAGGGCGTGAGCGGCACCGGACGGGGAAACCGAGGTCGGGTCAAGTACGTGCAAAAAGGCTCGACTTGAAGGAGACCCGCACCATGTCGAAAGCCCAGATCACCAGCGCCCTCGCCGTCCTCGTCCTCGCCGCCGGGCTGACCGGCTGCGGCAGCGAGGACGGCAGTGGCAAGGGCGGGGACGCCAAGGCCCGGCCGAGCGCGACCCCGCCCGCCCGGGCCGTCCAGGACGCCTACCGCAGGACGGTGGCCGCGGACACCGCGAAGATGACCGTCACCAGCAAGGTCGTCGCCGACGGCCAGGCCCTCGGCGCGCACGGCAGTGGCGTGGCCGACCTGAAGGACGGCGCCAGCCGGGTCACCCTGACCTCGCAGGGCACCACCGTCGAGCAGCGCGTCGTCGACGGCGTGGTGTACCAGAAGCCGTCGGGCAAGCAGCGCGGGAGCGTGCCGGGCGGCAAGACCTGGATGAAGATCGACCTGGCCCGGCTGGCGAAGCACGGCTCGGCCGGCCGGTCCCAGGTCAGCGACCCGGCGGAGCCGGTGCGCTACCTCAAGGGCGTCGGCTCCGAGGACGTCACCCGGCTCGGCACCCAGACCCTCGACGGCACCCGGACCACCCACTACCGCGTGTCCGTCCCCGTCTCCGCCCTCTCCTCGGGCAACGCGGGACAGGAGCAGGAACTGCGGCGGCAGCTCGGGAAATCCTCGCTGCCCCTGGACCTGTGGCTGGACGAGCAGGGCCGGCTGCGGCAGGAGAGCGTCCGGCTCACTCTGCACCCGCTCAAGCAGACGACACCGGGCCAGGAGAGCGCCGCCGTGACCAGCACGACCGTGCTGCGCTTCTCGGACTACGGAACCCACGTGCAGGTCAGCGCGCCGCCCGCCGGGGACACCGCGGACGTCACCGACAAGATGACCACTAGCGGCACGGGCACCGGCTGATACGTGTGAGCCGCCGTCGCCTGGATACGCGGTCTGCACGGCACCACCGCCCATCCGGAAGGTCATCCGTGCCATGACCAGCGCGAACGAGCCCGGCCACCACTCCGAGGTCACCCTCCGGGTGAACGGGAAACCCCACACCCTGCTCGTCGACCACCGGCGCGTCCTGCTGGACCTGCTGTGCGAGGACCTGGATCTCACCGGGTCGAAGAAGGGCTGCGACCACGGCCAGTGCGGTGCCTGCACCGTCCTGGTCGACGGGCGCCGGATCAACAGCTGTCTGCTGCTCGCCGTCACCCTCGACGGCAGCGAGGTCACCACCGTGGAGGGCCTCGGCGGCGACGGAGAGGAACCGCACCCGCTCCAGCGGGCGTTCCTCGACCGGGACGCGTTCCAGTGCGGGTACTGCACCCCGGGGCAGCTCTGCTCCGCCGTGGGCATGCTCGCCGAGGCCGCGGCCGGCCACCCCTCCCATGTCACCGACCCCGCGGCCCCCTCCGGCCGGCCCGTCCCGCTGGACCGGCCCGAGATCCGCGAGCGCATGAGCGGCAACCTGTGCCGCTGCGGCGCCTATCCCCGTATCGTCGAGGCGGTGGAGGACGTGATCCGGTGAACGGCTTCGCATACTTCAGGCCCGGCAGCGTTCAGGAGGCCGTCGAGGCCTTCGCCGCCCACCCGGGCGCCTGCTACCTGGCCGGCGGCACCAACCTGGTCGACCTGCTCAAACTCGGCGTGGAGCGCCCCGGGGCCCTCATCGACGTGGGGCGGCTGCCGCTGGACACGATCGAGGACCTGCCCGACGGCTCCCTGCGGGTCGGCGCCACCGTCCGCAACAGCGACCTGGCCGCCGACCCGCGCGTGCGCGACCGCTACCCCGCGCTGTCCCAGGCCCTCCTCTCCGGCGCCTCCGGGCAGCTGCGCAACGCCGCCACCACCGGCGGCAACCTGCTCCAGCGCACCCGCTGCCCCTACTTCCAGGACCTGGACAAACCGTGCAACAAGCGGGCCCCGGGCAGCGGCTGCGGCGCCCGGGACGGCGTCCACCGCGACCACGCGGTCCTCGGCCACTCCGAGCACTGCATCGCCACGAACCCCTCCGACATGGCCGTCGCCCTCGCCGCCCTGGACGCCCAGGTCGAGCTGTGCGGCACCGAGGGCACCCGGCGCCTCCCGGTCGCCGACTTCTACCGGCTGCCGGGCGAGCATCCCGAGCGGGACACCTGGATCCGCTCGGGCGAGCTGATCACCGGCGTGCTGCTCCCGGCCGCCACCGCCGGCGTCCCGTCCGCCTACCGCAAGGCCCGCGACCGGGCGTCGTACGCCTTCGCCCTCGCCTCCGTGGCCGTCATGCTGCGGGTCGCGAACGGAGTCGTCGACCAGGTCGGCGTCGCCTTCGGCGGGCTCGCCCACCGGCCCTGGCGGGCCCGCCACACCGAGCTGGCCCTGCTCGGAGCCCCGGCCACCCCCGCCGCCTTCGAAGGCGCCGTGGCGCTGGAACTCGCGCACGCCGAACCGCTGCGGGACAACGCCTACAAGGTGCCCCTCGCCCGCAACCTCGCCCTGGACGTCCTGGGCCGCCTCGCCCCGGCGCCCGCAAGGGTCTGAGCCGACCGGCATGTCATTGGAGGATCCCATGACCGGCACCGCCCTGGGTGCTCCGGCCGAGCGCCGGGAAGGACGGCAGAAGGTCACCGGCGCCGCCCGCTACGCCGCCGAGCACCACCTGCCCGGCCGCGCCCACGCCTGGCCCGTGCCCGCCGCCATCGCCCGCGGCCGGGTCACCGCCGTCGACACCTCGGCCGCCCTCGCCCTGCCCGGCGTCCTCGCCGTCCTCACCCCCGGCGACGCACCCCGCCTCGCCGAACCCGAGGACGCCACCCTCGCCGTCCTCCAGCATCCGGACGTGCCGCACCGGGGCTGGTGCGTGGCCCTGGTCGTCGCCGAGACCCCGGAGACGGCCCGCGCCGCCGCCCGTGCCGTCCGCGTCACGTACGCCACCCAACCCCACGACGTCGGCCTCACTGAAGACCACCAGGACGCCTACGAGCCGGACGACGTCGCCGGCCGGCCCGGCCGCGTCGAGCACGGCGACCCGGAAGCCGCCTTCGCCGCCGCCGACGTCCGCGTCGACACCGTCTACCGGGTGCCGCCGCTGCACAACCACCCCATGGAACCGCACGCGACCACGGCCCACTGGGACGGGGGCCGGCTCACCGTGTACACCTCGAGCCAGGGTGGCACGACCGTCCGCTCCGTACTCGCCCAGCTGTTCGAGCTGCCTGAGGAGGGGATCACCGTCGTCGCCGAGCACGTCGGCGGCGGCTTCGGCTCCAAGGGCACCCCGCGCCCCGACGTCGTCCTCGCCGCGATGGCCGCACGGCACACCGGCCGCCCCGTCACCCTGGCCTACCCCCGCCGGCAGTTGCCCACCGTCGTCGGCCACCGCGCCCCCACCGTGCAGCGGATGCGGCTCGGCGCGAGCGCGGACGGCCGGCTCACCGCCCTGCTGCACGAGGTGACCACGTACACCTCCCACGTGAAGGTGTACGTGGAGCACGCGGCATTCGTCTCCCGCGTCATGTACGCCACCCCCGCCCTGCGCAGCAGCCACCGGGTGGCCCCGCTGGACGTACCCAGCCCGTCCTGGATGCGGGCGCCCGGCGAGGCGCCCGGCATGTACGCCCTGGAGTCCGCCGTGGACGAACTCGCCGACGCGCTCGGCATGGACCCGGTGGACCTGCGCATCCGCAACGAACCGGACCGCGAGCCCGAAAGCGGCAAGCCGTTCAGCAGCCGGCACGTCGTGGAGTGCCTGCGCGAGGGCGCCCGCCGCTTCGGCTGGGCCGACCGCGACCCACGCCCCGGCTCCCGCCGCGAGGGGCCCTTCCTCATCGGCACCGGCGTCGCCGCCGCCACCTACCCCGTCCAGGTCGCCCCCTCCACGGCCACCGCCCAGGCCCTGCCCGACGGCGGCTTCGTCGTCCGGGTCAACGCGGCGGATATCGGCACCGGGGCCCGTACCGTCCTCGCCCAGGTGGCCGCCGACGCCCTCGGCGTGCCCCTGGACCGGGTCCGCACCGAGGTCGGCCACAGCGACCTGCCCCCCGCCCCGCTGGCCGGCGGCTCCTGCGGCACCGCGTCCTGGGGCTGGGCCGTGCACGACGCGTGCGCCGAACTGGCGTCCCGGCTGGCCGGCCACACCGGGCCGCTGCCCACCGAAGGGATCGAGGTCCGCGCCGACACCACAGGGAAGGCCGACGCCGACAGCCCCTATGCGCGGCACGCGTTCGGCGCCCACTTCGCCGAGGTCGCCGTCGACACCGTCACCGGCGAGACCCGCGTGCGCCGGCTGCTCGGCATCTACGCCGCCGGACGGATCCTCAACGCCCGCACCGCACGCTCCCAGTTCGTCGGCGCCATGACCATGGGCCTCGGCATGGCCCTCACCGAACACAGCACCGTGGACCGCGCGTTCGGCGACTTCGCCGAGGCCGACCTCGCCGCCTACCACGTGCCCGCCCACGCCGACGTCCCCGACATCGAGGCCGACTGGATCGACGAGGACGACCCGCACCTCAACCCCATGGGCAGCAAGGGCATCGGCGAGATCGGCATCGTCGGCACCGCCGCCGCCCTCGGCAACGCCGTCCACCACGCCACCGGGATCCGCTTTCGCGAACTGCCCCTCACCCCCGACCGGGTCCTCACCGCGCTGCTGTCCGAGGGGTGACGGTGACGGGACCGACCTGGGAGTACGACGGCTACCGGCCCGAGGAGGAGCGCCTGCGGGAGTCCCTGTGCACGCTCGGCAACGGTTACTTCGCCACCCGCGGGGCGCTGCCCGAGTGCACCGCGGACGACGTCCACTACCCCGGCACCTACGCGGCCGGCTGCTACAACCGGCTCACCTCCGAGGTCGCCGGACGCCGGGTCGAGAACGAGGACATGGTCAACCTGCCCAACTGGCTGCCGCTGCGCTTCCGTCCCGTCGGCGAGGGCTGGCTCACCCCGGACGCCGCTCCCGTCACCGAGCACCACCAGATGCTCCACCTCGACCCCGGCCTGCTGGAACGCCGCACCCGTTACACCCTGGGCACCGACGGCACAGTCCTCGTACGGCAACTGCGCCTCGTCCACCTGGCCGACCCTCATCTCGCCGCGCTGCGCACCGAGTTCACCGCCGAGGGCCGCACCGTCGACCTGGACGTCGAGGCCGCCCTCGACGCAAGCGTCACCAACTCCGGTGTCGCCCGCTACCGGGACCTGGACGGCCGGCACCTCACCCACGTCCACGTCGGCACCACCGAACCCGGCACGGTGTGGCTGCGCTGCCGGACCCGCACCTCCGACATCCGCTTCGGACTGGCCGGCCGGCTGACCGCCGAGACGCCGGTCAGCCACGCGAACGAAGCCCATCGCGCCGTACAGCACCTGCGACTGCGCCTGCCGCCCGGCCGTACCGTCACCGTCGACAAGACCGTCGCCCTGCACACCTCCCACGACCCAGCCATCAGCGACCCGCTGCGCGCGGCCGTCGACCGGGTCCGCGCCGCGCCCGGTTTCGACGAACTGCTGGACGCGCACACCGCCGCCTGGGAGCAGCTGTGGCGGCGCACCGTACTCGAGGTCCCCGGCGAGGCGGGCAGCATCCTGCGCCTGCACCTCTTCCACACCCTGCAGACGCTCTCCCCGCACACCGCCGACCTCGACGTCGGCGTCCCCGCGCGCGGACTGCACGGCGAGTCCTACCGCGGCCACGTCTTCTGGGACGAACTGTTCGTCCTGCCCTACCTCAACCTCCACCTCCCCGAGGTCTCCCGCGCCCTCCTCCACTACCGCCACCGCCGCCTGGACGCCGCCTGCCACGCGGCCCGACAGCTGGGCCGGCGGGGCGCGCTGTACCCCTGGCAGAGCGGCAGCGACGGCCGCGAGGAGACCCAGCAGCTCCACCTCAACCCGCGCTCCGGCCGCTGGCTGCCCGACCAGTCCCGGCTCCAGCACCACGTCGGTTCGGCGGTGGCGTACAACGTCTGGCAGTACTGGGAGGCGACCGGCGACACGGACTTCCTGCACGGCGAGGGCGCGGAGATGCTGCTGCGGATCGCCCAGTTCTGGGCGGACTCGGCCCGCTACGACGACCACCTCGGCCGGTACCGCATCCAGGGCGTGGTCGGCCCCGACGAGTACCACGACGCCTACCCCGGAGCGACCCGTCCGGGCCTGGACGACAACGCCTACACCAACGTCACCGCCGCCTGGGTGCTGACCCGCACCCTGGAGCTGCTGCGCTCCCTGCCCGAGCCGCGCTGCCGTGAACTCACCGAGGGCGCCGGGCTGGAGAGCGACGAGCCGGCCCGCTGGGAGGAGATCTCGCGCACCCTCCACATCCCCTTCCACGACGGCGTGATCAGCCAGTTCGCGGGTTACGGCGACCTCGCCGAGCTGGACTGGGACGACTACCGCAAGCGGTACGGCGACATCCGCCGCCTGGACCGGATCCTGGAGGCAGAGGGCGACACGGTCAACCGCTACAAGGCGTCCAAGCAGGCCGACGTCCTCATGCTCGGCTATCTCTTCGGGCCCCCCGAACTCCGCGGGCTCTTCGACCGGTTGGGCTATCGGCTGGACGAGCGGACCTGGACCGCGACCGTGGACCACTATCTGCACCGCACCAGTCACGGCTCCACCCTCAGCGGCCTGGTCCTCGGCTGGATCCTCACCCGGGCCCGCCGTGCCGACGCCTGGGCCTTCGTCCAGGAAGCCCTGCGCGGCGACATCGCCGACCTCCAGGGCGGCACCACCGGCGAGGGCATCCACCTCGGAGCGATGGCCGGCACCCTCGACCTCGTCCAGCGCGGACTGACCGGCCTGGAGACCCGGGGCGGTGCCCTGTGCCTCGACCCCGTCCCGCTGCCCGAACTCTCCTCCTACGGCTTCTCCCTCCGCTACCACGGCCACTGGGGCGTCCATCTGCGCCTGCGCAGCGGCCTGCTGGAGATCGCCGTACCGTCCTCGGACCGTTCCCCCATCGACATCCGCCTGCGGGACCGGGTGGTACCGGTCGGGCCCGGCGAGACGGCACGGCTGGTGCTGCCGGAGTGAGACCGCTCAGGAGTCCGCCAGCCGGTACCGGTGCACGGGCGGCAGGTCCGGCAGCAGCCCCGGCCACACCGTGTCGAGGACATGGGCGCTCGGCGTGAAGAGGGGCCGGCCGAGCACCGGCAGGTCGGCGACCTCGTGCCACTCCCAGCGGCGGATCAGCTTCGGCTCCGTGACGATCGGTTCACCGGTGAACCCGGTGACCCGGACGGCGGCCGTCAGCCTCGGCATGCCGTGCACGCGGTCCATCAGGATCGCCAGCACCCGCGCACCGGCGGGGTCGGCCCTCAGGGAGGTCTCCTCCTCCAGTTCCCGCACGGCCGTGGCGCAGAAGTCCTCGCCCGGGTCGTTCTTGCCGCCGGGCAGCTCCCACACGCCCCGCACCGACCAGCCCAGCAGCACCCGGCCCGCCTCATCGGTGACGACGACACCGGCGCCGGCGAGGGCATGCGGGGAGGGACGTCCCTTGCCGGCGCAGCCGGGCGGGGCGGGGGAGGGGCCGCGCAGCACGAGCACGGCCAGGCCGTCGGCGTCGTACCGCTCGGCGGACTCCCAGCCCGTGCACAGCAGCCCGATCTCCTCCTCGTCCAGGGCGATGTCCCGTTCGCCGTCCGGTACGGTGTCCGCGACCGGAGTGATCAGGCACAGTGCACCACCGGGCCGCAGCCGCTCGCGCAGCCGTTTCAGCACGCGGGTGCGGTCACGGACGAACGCCCAGCCGAGCCGGACGGTGATCACGTCGTAAGAGGGACGGGGGAGCGTGCCGAGGTCGTCCCGTTCGATGTCCAGCCGCCGGTAGGCCACCTCGGTCCCGCCGGTGCGCCGCGCCTCGGCGAGCGCGACGGCGGACCAGTCGACGGCGTCCACCCGATACCCGGACTCGGCCAGATACCGGGCGAGTTCGCCGAGTCCGCAACCGACGTCCAGGGCGACCCCGTCCGCGGGCGCCGGGACATGCTCGGCGAGCAGCCGCCGCTCGGCATCGCCCAGCGGCCGGAACCGGCCGCCGCTCGCGTAGTGCGCGTCCCACTGCTCGGGCTTCACGTGTCCCACCGGGCCTCCTCCGGGCTGGTCGATCCGCGGACAAGGGGATCATGACCGGGCGACGGCCGTGACACACCGCCGCCCGCGGTCTCGACGGCGGCGGCCGGAGGGACCACGATGGCCCGGGGAGCGGTCGCGGACGCTCCCGTGAAGCGACCGAGGAGAGAGGAGCCGGCCGCGCATGAGCGTGACCGACACCGCCTTGCGCGTCCTGGCGGTGGACGACGAGGAACCCGCGCTCGCGGAGCTGCTCTACCTTCTGGGCGAGGACCCGCGGGTCGGGCGCGCGGTGCCCGCTTCGTCGGCCACCGAGGCGCTGCGCCGGCTGAGCCGGTCCATCGAGGAGGGTCCGGACGGCCCGGAAGGGTTCGACGTCGTCTTCCTCGACATCGACATGCCCGGCCTGAACGGCCTCGAACTGGCCGGGCTGCTCGGCGGGTTCACCGCTCCGCCGCTGATCGTCTTCGTCACCGCCCACGAGGACTTCGCGGTCCGCGCCTTCGACCTCAAGGCCGTCGACTACCTGCTCAAGCCCCTGCGCGAGGAACGCTTCGCCGAGGCCGTACGGCGGGTCGCCGAGCTGATCCGGGCCGGGCAGGGCCCCCGCCCGGCCGCCCCGCCGGTGCCCGGACCCGAGCCGGTCTCCGCCTCGGGCGACCAGGTCCCGGTGGAGCTGGGCGGGGTGACCCGGTTCGTGCCCGTCGCCGACATCAGCCATGTGGAGGCCCACGGCGACTACGCGCGGCTGCACACCCGCCACGGCAGTCACCTGGTGCGCATCGCGCTGTCCACTTTGGAGGAACAGTGGCGGGACCGCGGATTCGTACGCATCCACCGCAGCCGGCTGGTCGCCCTCGGCCGGATCGAGGAACTCCGTCTGGACGGCGGCAACCTGACCGTCCGGGTCGGGGACCGCGTCCTCGCCGTGAGCCGGCGCAACGCCCGGGAACTGCGGGACCTGCTGGCCAAGCACGCGGCGACACGGGCCCGCTGAGCCGGCCGCGGCACCGGGCCCGGCGTGACAGACCTGTGGCGATTCTCGTCCGCCGGCTGTCTCCCCACCGGCCCGCTGCGTACACTCGCCGCACACAGCTGATCACCGCGGCGTCGGGGAGTGCGTCATGGGTGCGGAGTCCGTCCCTCGCAGAGAGGTGGTCACCGGACGGCCGCGTCCCCGCGACGGCGCGACCGTACCGCGCCCGGCACCTTCGCCGGAGCCCCGGCCCGCACCGGAACTCGACGACTCCGTGCGCACGTTGATGCGACATCAGCTGCGGGCCGCCCTCATCGCCACGGCCCTGCTCGCGGCCCTCCTCGGGCTGCTCCCCGTGTTCCTGCGCCTCCTGCCGTTCGCCGGCGCCGCGTCCCGAGTCCCGCCGGCCGTCTGGCTGCTCCTGGGCGTGGCACCCTACCCGGCCCTGCTCGCCATCGGCGCCTGGTATGTCCGCCGTGCCGAGCGCAACGAGACCGGCAGGGCCGACCCCGCCCCCGTGGAACGCCCCTGACCATGCGCCGAGCACCCGCCGGGACCGCCCGGTGAACCAGACGTACGGCATAGCGGGCGTGACGGCCGTGGCCCTCACAACGGTCCTCATCGGCGCGCTGGGCCTGCGTATCTCCCGTACCACCTCCGACTTCTACGTGGCCTCGCGCACCGTCGCCCCGCGGCTCAACGCCTGCGCGGTCAGCGGCGAGTACCTGTCCGCCGCCTCCTTCCTCGGCGTCGCCGGACTCGTCCTCGCCCAGGGCGCCGACATGCTGTGGTTCCCCATCGGCTACACCGCCGGATTCCTGGTGCTGCTCGCCTTCGTCGCCGCCCCGCTGCGCCGCTCCGGCGCGTACACCCTGCCCGACTTCGCCGAGGCCCGCCTCGAGTCACGGGCGGTCCGCGGGATCGCCGGCGTACTCGTCGTCGGCATCGGCTGGCTCTATCTGCTGCCCCAGCTGCGCGGCGCCGGCCTGGCCCTCAGACTGCTCACCGGCGTCCCCGTCCGGCTCGGCGGCCTGATCGTGGCCGTCGTGGTGACCGCGGCCGTCGCCGCCGGCGGGATGCGCAGCATCACCTTCGTCCAGGCCTTCCAGTACTGGCTGAAACTCACCGCCCTGCTGGTGCCCGTGGCGTTCCTGCTGCTCGCTTGGCGCGCCGACCACACCCCGGCACCCGCCTGGGACGACCGGCCCGTCTTCCACCGCTCCACCGAGGTACGCCTCGACAGACCCCTCACCCTCACCGTGTCCGAGCCGGTCCGGGTGACCGCGTCCGGAACCGTCGACGGCCGCCCCGTGCGGGACGGTTCACTGCGGTTGGCCGAGGGCCGCCACCGGATCGGTGCGGATACCACCCTGCGCTTCCCAGCCGGCGCCCGCGTCCCCCTGACGGACCGGACACCCGACCGCACCGCCCCGTCCAGCTGGGCCAGACCGCTGTCGTCCGGCCGCGAACAGCACAGCCTGTACGCCACCTACGGGCTGATCCTCGCCACCTTCCTGGGCACCATGGGCCTGCCGCACGTCGTGGTCCGCTTCTACACCAACCCCGACGGCCGCGCCGCCCGCCGCACCACCGTGATCGTGCTCGGGCTGCTCGGCGCCTTCTACCTGCTGATGCCCCTCTACGGCATGCTGGGCCGGCTGTACGCGCCCGACCTGCTGCTCACCGGCGACACCGACACGGCGGTCCTCGTCCTGCCGCAGCGGCTGGTCGGCGGCCTCGGCGGCGACCTGCTCGGCGCGCTCGTGGCCGGCGGTGCCTGTGCGGCGTTCCTGTCCACGGCCTGCGGACTCACCATGTCCGTGGCGGGCGTGCTCGCCCAGGACGTGCTGCCCAGGCTCGGCGTCCGCCGCGTCCGCCACTTCCGGCTGGCCACACTGCCCGCGATCGCGGTGCCCACCGCCGCGGGCACCGTGGTCAGCGATCTGCCGGTGGCCGACGCGGTCGGACTCGCCTTCGCCGTCTCCGCCTCCTCGTTCTGCCCCCTGCTCGTCCTCGGGATCTGGTGGCGCGGCCTGACCCCGCCGGGCGCGATCGCCGGGCTCCTCCTCGGCGGCGGCTCGGCGCTCACCGCGGTGACGGTCACCATCGCCGGCGGCGCCCGTTCGGGCTGGCCGCACACCCTGCTCGCCTGGCCCGCGGTCTGGTCCGTACCCGTGGGATTCGCGGCCATGGTGCTGACCTCCCTGGCCACCCGCGACCGCGTCCCCGCGGGCACCGCCGCGACGATGGCCCGGCTGCACCTCCCCGAACCGGCGCCCGCCCGCCGCGGCCCCGCCACCTGACCGAGGAGCCGCCGTGCGCACGAGTTCCAGGGCCCGTCGTCCGGACCAGCCGTACCAGGATCGAGCGTGCCGCCCATGACCGTGCTCGCCACCACCGCCCTCGTCCTCGCCGGTCTCGCCGTGTTCGCCCTGGGCGCCGCCCTCGGGCACGGGGCGGCCCGCCGGCAGCAGGAGCAGTCGGCCGACACCGACGTGGCGCACGCCACCTTCCACACCCTGCACACCGCCTCGCTCGCCGCGGCGCCCCTGCGCGCCGGACTGACCCCCGACGGCGCCCGGAAGGCGCTCCGCCGACTGCGCCCCCTGCTCGGCACGCCCGCGCTCGCCGTCACCGCCGCCACCGCCGACGGAACCGTCACCGACGACGCCGTCCTCGCCTGGGAGGGGGCCGCAGAACACCATCGCGGCCGGTTGGCGGCACAACTCTCCTCCGCCCCCCGCACCCGGAGCTTCCCACTGCCGTGCGACGAGGCGGACTGCCCCGTCCGCTGGGGAGTACTGGTCCCCCTCACGGCCGACGGCAGGGCCGTCGGCGCCCTCGCCGTGCTCAGCGGCGCCGAGTCCACCTCGCTGGTCCGGGCCGCCGAGGAAGCGGCCCGGCGGCTCTCCGTGGAACTCGACCTCGCCGACCTCGACCGGGCCCGTGCCAGCGCGCACGAGGCCGAGGTCCGGGCCCTGCGCGCCCAGATCTCCCCGCACTTCATCTACAACTCCCTCGCGAGCATCGCCTCCTTCGTCCGCACCGACCCCGAGCGAGCCCGCGAACTCCTCCAGGAGTTCGCCGACTTCACCCGCTACTCCTTCCGCCGTGACGGCGACTTCACCACCCTCGCCGAGGAGCTGCGCTCCATCGAGCAGTACCTGGAACTCGCCCGCGCCCGCTTCGGCAGCCGCCTCCGGGTCACCCTGCGCATCGCCCCCGAGGTGCTGCCCGTGACGCTCCCCTTCCTCTGTCTGCAACCCCTCGTCGAGAACGCCCTCAAGCACGGCCTGGAGGAATCCGTCGACCGCAGCAGCGTCACGATCGTCGCCGAGGACGAGGGAACCGAGGCCCGGGTCGTCATCGAGGACAACGGCATCGGCATGGAACCGGAACGCCTGCGCGCGATCCTGCGCGGCACCGCCGGTCCGTCCACCGGCATCGGCCTGAGCAACGTCGACCGCAGACTGCGCCAGGTCTACGGCGACGACTACGGCCTCGTCATCGAGACGGGCATCGGAGCCGGCACGAAGATCACGGTCCGCGTCCCGAAGTTCCGGCCGGGCATCCAGGCACCGCCGCGACAACGGTGGAGGGGAGGTTCCGATGACGGCTGAGTATGTGCTCGCGCCGACGCCCCCGGTGGCGGCGTACCGATGGCGGTGGCCGGCACTCGTCGCGGACCACTGAAACCCTTTGGCGAAGAGTGATATCGCTGAGCTACTCCTGATGGATCTCAGTGCCAGAAGCAAGTCTGGTGGATCAACCGAGCTGCGGTGGAGGTTTCGGCCTGGAGGCAGGGCTGACGCAGCCGCGCTGTTGCGATGTGGATCTTGAAGGCGCAGGGGACCATCCCCTCTGCTGTCGTCAGATCGCGCACCTCGGCAAGGAAGGCCTCACGCAGGCGCTCCACAGCTGCCCCATCAAGCGGACCAAGGTCATAAAGGCTGGAAACAGCAGCCCATACCTGTTCCACCGGACCGCTCAGATCGACAGGAACAGTCTCCCAATCCACCGCCGCGAAGCCTGCCGGTCCGAGAACTTCATCGAGCCCGTCACGACTGCGTGTCCTTATGTCGCCCAACGCCGGGATGCGCTGCGAAGAGGGCACCTCCTCGATCGTGCTCCGCAACAACCCGAGAAACCGGTCATAGGCCTCGCCGCCAACGGCCCCGCCTCCCACCACACATGCCAGAACCCCTCCGGGACACAACACCGCCTTCCGCGCGGTGCGGGGAGCGGCATTAGGGGGGAGCGAGCTGGAACCTCCTCGGGAACAAGGGCACAGCCGCCAGTTCCAGGGCCTGTCCGATGGGTCGGACAGACGCGGTCCGCCGTGACCAGCCATGACGTGCTGCGCAGCCTGACCGTGCCGTCCGCTACTTCATGAAGGCCGCCCGCCGAACTGCCAGTTGTGCACCTCGATGTCGGCGTACCGGTCCGGGGTCAGGATGGCGCGTGCCGTGTCCGGGTCCGGCGCCCGGAGCAACGCCGCTGTGCCCAGCCAGGTGGCGCCGTCGTCGGACAGCAGCGGCCCGTAGGCGATGAGCCCGTCCCGGTCGGCCGGCACCGCGAGGTCGGCGGCCTGCCCCGTGCCGAGGCCGAGCACCAGGTACCGGTTGCCGCCGGTCCGGCCGCCGGGGAAGTCCCACATGGTTCGCCCCAGCGCGTTGCGCCACCGTCGCAGCAGCACGTCCCGGTAGACGCCGGCCTGGTAGTTGGGCTCGTCGAGTGCGAACGCGCGGGCAGCGTCGGGATCGGGCAGGTCGACGATGTGCACGCTGCCGGTGGGTGTGTCGCCGTCGTCGGCGAGGGTCGGACCCCGGGCGATCATCTCCTTCGCGTACCGGTCCATATAGGACCAGTGCTCTTCCAGTAGCCCGTCGCGCAGCGGCAGCGAGCCGGGCCGGTCGCGGTGATAGCAGAGGAAGTCCATGCCCAAGAATCTCTTCGAGGAGGTGACCAGGTCGAGCGGGTTTCACAGCGCACGCCGTCTTGGCGGGGGTCAGGGCGGCCGGAACGCCCCCGCGTCGGCGGGAGGGCCGCGAACACGGCCGGCGGTCAGGACCGCCGGCACGGAACACCCCGCACATGCCGGACGCCCGGCAGGACGTCGCGGCCCGCCGGGCGTCACTCAGAACGGTCGTATCAGTCGTTGATCTCGCAGATGGCCGCGCCGGAGGTGACGGAGGCGCCGACCTCGGCGCTGAGGCCCTTGATGGTGCCGGCCTTGTGGGCGTTCAGCGGCTG
>NZ_JBWKIR010000029.1:0-90176 GCF_056432605.1 Streptomyces sp. NPDC045022 | reverse complement strand
CGGGCCGAGCACCGCAACCGGACACCACCCGCACGGAACACCGTGACCATCACCCGACAAGGCACAACCTAAGTCACCGGCATTGGGCCTAGCCGCAGGCGTGCGATATGGCGCCCCGTCGCCGAGTGGCCTTACGCGGGCTGTTCGGGTTCTTCGGCGGGGCGCTTGGCCACGAAGGAGCCGAGGCCGACCTCGGCTCGGATGAGTCCCTCGGACTTGAGGTGGGCCAAGGCCTTCTGTGCGGTCGAGGTGGCGATGCCGAACTCGGAGGACAGTTCGACCACGGACGGCACGCGCGCGCCGAGGGGGTACTCGCCGTTGGCGATCCGGCCGGTGATGGCCGCGGCCACCTGGCGCCAGACGGGGCGAGTGCGGTCAAGCTCGGGGGTCATGCGGTCGACGCTAAAACTCTGCGGTACACCGCGCGACCGCGGTAGACTGCAGTAGACCGCGAAGAAGCGGCACCCCGGCGACGGTTGCAGCCGCCCCGGGGCATGGCCACCAGCCGATCGGAGCTGATGACGTGACCGACCTTATCCGCCGACTTGCCGCCCGGGTGGGCTTCCTGCTCTTCCCGCCCGGAAAGGAACGCCTGCCCTACGACGCAGCCGTAGCCGGCCCCTGGCCGAACCGGCCGCTGCCCCTGCCCCGCAGCCCGTACGGCCTCGACACCCCCCTCGATGCCACCGCCACCCGGGCTGTACGGCCGTACGTGACTGGGCCGTACGGGATCCACGGGCTGGAGGCCGCGTGACCGAGCCGCCGCGTCTGCTGCCCTGGACCGGTTCCGGGGGCAAGCCCTGTTACCTGATCACCGACGATCACGACGGGCCGCTCTCTCGGCTGGCCGACGCCACGGAGTCCGTTCAGCTCGGCATGGGCGGCCAACTCCTGGTCCACGCCCGTGAGATGCTGCCGGACACCCCGCCCGGCGAACTCCGCTACCTTGCCGAGTGCTTGGTCCAAGCCCTCGGCGACGCCCTCCGTGTCGCGGAGAGCCGGGGCCGCCGGCTGGAGCGGCTGAACTGAGCCGAGCTGTTCAGCGGCGGGTGTTTCTTACCTGGCGGTCGATCGCCCAGGCGTCCGCCACGGGGCCCAGGTGCCCGAGCTTGTCGGGGTTGATCACGAAGCGGATGGCCTGGATCTGTCCGTCGAGTACATCGAGCGTCAGGGTGTTGAGCACCTTGCCGTCCCGGTCGCGGATGATCGCGCCCGGCTGGCCGTTGACCTCGAGCGGCTCGCACGTCACGTCGATCCGGGCCATCCGGGGGAAGGCGGAGGCGAGCAGCTGGGCCACCTTCCGGGCGCCGACGACGGTCCTGGCCAGCTGGGGGGCCTTGCCACCGCCGTCGCCGATCATGGACACATCGGCGGCGAGCAGGGTCTGCAGGCCGGCGAGGTCGCCTTCGCGTAGGGCGTCGAAGAACCGCGACGCCAGTTCCTCCCGCTCCTCGCGGTCCGCTTCGAAGCGGGGCCGGCCCGCGGCCATATGGCGCCGCGCCCGTACCACCAGCTGGCGGCACGCCGCCTCCGAGCGGCCCACCGCCGACGCGACCTCGGGATATCCGAAGTCGAACACCTCCCGCAGGACGAAGACCGCCCGCTCGAGCGGGCTCAGCCGCTCGAGCAGCAGCAGGGCCGCCATCGACACCGAGTCGGCCAGCTCCGCCGACCGTGCCGGATCCTCATAGGGGTCGGTGAGCAAGGGTTCGGGGAGCCACGGGCCGACGTACTGCTCCCGCCGGACGCGGGCCGAGCGCAGCACGTCGATCGAGATCCGGGTGACCGTGGCCGAGAGGAAGGCCTTGACCGATCGGGGCTCGGTGGGGGAGGCCTCGAAGCGCAGCCAGGTCTCCTGGACCGCGTCCTCGGCCTCGCCGACGCCGCCCAGTATCCGGTAGGCGATCGAGAACAGCAGCGGCCGCAGCTCCTGGAACTCCTCGGTCCTGCTCGTGCCGGTTCCTGCGAGGTCCATCGTCCGCTCCTTGATCGAGGGTTGTCCGCACCTCGTGGACGAGACAGCCCCTGCCGGCTGTGACATCCGCTCCCGGCCGTTCCTCGGCCGGGTACGACGGCGCCCCCTGCCTGTGCGGGTCAGGGGGCGCGGTCGGGTCGCGGGGGCCGTTACTTCACCGGCTCCGGCTCGGGCTCGGTTTCCGACTCGGCGGCGCCCGCCGGGGGTTCGTCGTCCGCAACCGGGGTCCTGACGGAGTCCAGCAGGAGCTGGGCGACGTCCACCACCTGGATGGACTCCTTGGCCTTGCCGTCGTTCTTCTTGCCGTTCACGGAGTCCGTGAGCATGACGAGGCAGAACGGGCAGGCGGTGGAGACGATGTCCGGGTTCAGGGAGAGGGCCTCGTCGACGCGCTCGTTGTTGATGCGCTTGCCGATCCGCTCCTCCATCCACATCCGGGCGCCGCCGGCGCCGCAGCAGAAGCCGCGCTCCTTGTGGCGGTGCATCTCCTCGTTGCGCAGGCCCGGGACGCTGGCGATGATCTCGCGCGGGGGCGTGTAGATCTTGTTGTGGCGGCCCAGGTAGCACGGGTCGTGGTACGTGATGATGCCCTCGACCGGGGTGACGGGGATCAGCTTGCCCTCGTCCACCAGGTGCTGGAGCAGCTGCGTGTGGTGGATGACCTCGTAGTCGCCGCCGAGCTGCGGGTACTCGTTGCCGATCGTGTTCAGGCAGTGCGGGCAGGTGGCGACGATCTTCTTCGCCGACTTCGGCTTCTTGGTCGACTCGTCCTCGTCGTCCTCGCCGAACGCCATGTTCAGCGCGGCCACGTTCTCCATGCCCAGTTCCTGGAACAGGGGCTCGTTGCCGAGGCGGCGGGCGGAGTCACCCGTGCACTTCTCGTCGCCGCCCATGATCGCGAACTTCACGCCCGCGATGTGGAGCAGCTCGGCGAAGGCCTTGGTGGTCTTCTTGGCCCGGTCCTCCAGGGCGCCGGCGCAGCCGACCCAGTACAGGTACTCGACCTCGGTGAGGTCCTCGATGTCCTTGCCGACGACCGGGACCTCGAAGTCGACCTCCTTGGTCCACTCCAGCCGCTGCTTCTTGGCCAGGCCCCAGGGGTTGCCCTTCTTCTCCAGGTTCTTGAGCATCGTGCCCGCCTCGGAGGGGAAGGCACTCTCGATCATGACCTGGTAGCGGCGCATGTCGACGATGTGGTCGACGTGCTCGATGTCCACCGGGCACTGCTCGACACAGGCGCCGCAGGTGGTGCAGGACCACAGGACGTCCGGGTCGATGACGCCGTTCTCCTCGGCGGTGCCGACCAGCGGGCGCTCGGCCTCGGCCAGGGCGGCGGCGGGGACGTCCGCCAGCTGCTCGGCGGACGCCTTCTCGTCGCCCTCCATGGTCTTGCCGCCGCCGGCCAGCAGGTACGGCGCCTTGGCGTGGGCGTGGTCCCGCAGCGACATGATCAGGAGCTTGGGGGAGAGGGGCTTGCCGGTGTTCCAGGCGGGGCACTGCGACTGGCAGCGGCCGCACTCGGTGCAGGTGGAGAAGTCCAGCAGGCCCTTCCAGGAGAACTGCTCGACCTGGGAGACGCCGAAGACGTCGTCGTCACCGGGGTCGGTGAAGTCGATCGGCTTGCCGCCGCTCGTCATCGGCAGCAGGGCGCCCAGGGAGGTCTCACCGTCGGCGTTGCGCTTGAACCAGATGTTCGGGAACGCCAGGAAGCGGTGCCAGGCCACGCCCATGTCGGTCTTCAGGGCGACCGTGATCATCCAGATGAAGGAGGTCGCGATCTTCAGGCCGGCGAAGAAGTAGGTGAGGTTCTGGAGCGTGGAGAGGTCCATGCCCTTCAGCCACGACACCACCGGGTACGAGATGAAGAACGAGGCCTCGTAGCCGTCGACGTGGTGCTGGGCGCCCTCCAGGGCGTGCAGCATGAAGATGCAGACGCCGACGATGAGGATGACGGCCTCGACGAAGTACGCCTGGCCGAAGTTGGAGCCGGCGAAGCGGGACTTGCGGCCCGGCTTGCGCGGGTGGCTCAGCTGGCGGATGACGATCAGGGTCAGAATGCCGACCACCGTCATCGTGCCGATGAACTCGACGAAGATGTTGTACGGCGCCCAGTCGCCGAGGACCGGCAGGATCCAGTCCGCCTGGAACAGCTGCCCGATCGCGTTGACGATCGTCAGCAGCAGGGTGAAGAAGCCCACCGCCACGAACCAGTGCGCCACGCCGACGATGCCCCAGCGGTTCATCCGGGTGTGGCCGAGGAACTCCTTGGCCACGGTGATGGTGCGCTGTGTGGGATCGTTGGTCCGCGTACCGGCCGGCACCGGCTGGCCCATCCGCATGAAGTTGTAGATCTGCAGGAGGGCGCGGCCGAACAGTGCCACGCCGACCACGATCAGGACCAGCGACACGATGATCGCGGCGAGTTGCATTGGGGCTCCTGAGGCGGCCTGGAATTTAACTGAGCGACATTACTAAGCGGTAACTTATGCAGTTCGTCTGAGACTACCCCCATCTTCCTGCCGGATGCAGCAGAGCGCGGGGTGATCTGGGTCGCTGAGGGCTGCCTTCCAGCGGGGTCCGCGGATACGCCTGGTGCATTGGCAGGCAATCCGATCGTGTTATTCATCCCGAATTGCGACATTCGCCCCTACCTTAGAGCCGTGCTCTACGGGATCGCCGCCGCAACCGCCGCCCTGCTCCTCGCCGCCGTGCTCGCGGCGCTGCTCAGGGTGCCCGCGCTGCGGCTGGGCATCCTCGACCCGCGCCGGCAGCGGCCCCTGCCGGCGCTCGGCGGGCTCGCCGTCGTGGTCGTCACCTGCCTGGTCGCCTGGGTCGGGGAGTGGACCCGGGTCGCCCCGCTCGGGGACGGGGTCGTGCAGCTGCTGATCGCCGCCGCCGTGGTCGCCGGGCTGGGCCTGGTCGCCGACGTGTGGCGGCTGCGCGCGCGCGTGCTCGTCGCGGGTACGGCCGTGGCGGCGGCCTGCGTGGTGCCGTACGACGCGACGGGTGTGCCGGGGGGAGCGCTGGCCGTGGGGTGGATCGTTCTCGCGTCCCTCGCCTTCAAGGGGCTCGATCACGCCGACGGGCTGGCCGGGACGGTCGGGGTGGTCACCGCGTTCGGGGCGGGGGCCTGTGCCGCCGCCGAGGTGATGGACGGCCTCGCCGTACTGCTGAGCGTGTTCGCCGCCGCCCTGACCGGCTTCCTGATGCACAACTGGCATCCCGCGCGGGTGGGCATGGGGGCGTGCGGATCGCTGTTCACCGGGTTCCTGCTGTCGTCGTCCGTCGTCTTCACGCGCGCGGGGTACGCGATCGGGCCGAGCGTGGCGGTGGTGTTCTGCCTCGGCGCGGTCGCCGCCGCCGACGCCGTCCTCGTCGTCCTCGCCCGGCTGCTGGCCCGGCGGCCACTGCTCAGGCGGCGTCCGGACCATCTCGCGCACCGGCTGCGGCGGCTCGGGCTCACCCCTCAGGGGTCCGTCGTGCTGCTGGGTGCCGGCTCGTTCTCCTCGGTCCTCGTGGGGGTGCTGGTGCACACCGGATGGACCGGGGACGGGGCCGTGCTGTGGGTGGCGGGAGCGGCGCTGCTGGCCGTTCTCGTACTCCTTCGTATCCCTGTCCAGCCACCTCGGCGCGGGACATCCATGCAGGTCAGCACGCGGTTGCGTGTAAGGAACGGATAAGACTTGAGTCCGCTTGGCTCAGGTCTGTTGACCCGTGGCATCTCCTCAGGCACACTTGAGCCTGTTCCACTCAAGTCAGCTGGAGGAATCAACCATGGCACGTGCGGTCGGCATCGACCTGGGCACGACTAACTCCGTCGTCAGCGTTCTGGAGGGCGGCGAGCCCACCGTCATCACCAACGCCGAGGGTGCCAGGACCACGCCGTCCGTCGTCGCCTTCGCCAAGAACGGTGAGGTGCTCGTCGGCGAGGTCGCCAAGCGCCAGGCGGTCACGAACGTGGACCGGACCATCCGCTCGGTGAAGCGTCACATGGGCACCGACTGGAAGATCCAGCTGGACGGGAAGGACTTCAACCCGCAGCAGATCTCCGCGTTCATCCTGCAGAAGCTCAAGCGGGACGCCGAGGCGTACCTGGGCGAGAAGGTGACCGACGCGGTCATCACCGTCCCGGCGTACTTCAACGACTCCGAGCGTCAGGCGACCAAGGAGGCCGGTGAGATCGCGGGTCTGAACGTCCTGCGCATCGTCAACGAGCCCACGGCGGCCGCCCTGGCCTACGGCCTGGACAAGGACGACCAGACGATCCTCGTCTTCGACCTCGGTGGCGGCACCTTCGACGTGTCCCTCCTGGAGATCGGCGACGGCGTCGTCGAGGTGAAGGCCACCAACGGTGACAACCACCTCGGTGGCGACGACTGGGACCAGCGCGTCGTCGACTACCTGGTCCAGCAGTTCAAGTCCGGCCACGGCGTGGACCTCGCCAAGGACAAGATGGCCCTGCAGCGTCTGCGTGAGGCCGCCGAGAAGGCCAAGATCGAGCTGTCCTCCTCCACGGAGACCTCGATCAACCTGCCGTACATCACCGCCTCCGCCGAGGGCCCGCTGCACCTGGACGAGAAGCTCACCCGGGCTCAGTTCCAGCAGCTGACGGCCGACCTGCTGGAGCGCTGCAAGACGCCGTTCCACAACGTCATCAAGGACGCCGGTATCGCCCTCGGCGAGATCGACCACGTCGTCCTCGTCGGTGGCTCCACCCGTATGCCCGCCGTCGCCGAGCTGGTCAAGGAGCTGACCGGTGGCAACGAGGCCAACAAGGGTGTGAACCCGGACGAGGTCGTCGCCATCGGCGCCGCCCTGCAGGCCGGTGTCCTCAAGGGCGAGGTCAAGGACGTCCTGCTGCTCGACGTCACCCCGCTGTCCCTCGGTATCGAGACCAAGGGCGGCATCATGACCAAGCTGATCGAGCGCAACACCACGATCCCGACCAAGCGGTCCGAGATCTTCACGACGGCCGAGGACAACCAGCCGTCCGTGCAGATCCAGGTCTACCAGGGCGAGCGCGAGATCGCGGCGTACAACAAGAAGCTCGGCATGTTCGAGCTGACCGGTCTGCCGCCGGCGCCGCGTGGCGTCCCGCAGATCGAGGTCGCCTTCGACATCGACGCCAACGGCATCATGCACGTGACCGCCAAGGACCTGGGCACGGGCAAGGAGCAGAAGATGACCGTCACCGGCGGCTCCTCGCTGCCGAAGGACGAGGTCGACCGGATGCGCCAGGAGGCCGAGAAGTACGCGGAGGAGGACCACGCCCGCCGCGAGGCCGCCGAGACCCGCAACCAGGGCGAGCAGCTGGTCTACCAGACCGAGAAGTTCCTCAAGGACAACGAGGACAAGGTCCCCGGTGAGATCAAGACCGAGGTCGAGGCCGCGGTCGGCGAGCTGAAGGAAGCCCTCAAGGGCGAGGACACCGCCGAGATCCGCACCGCCACCGAGAAGGTCGCGGCCGTCTCGCAGAAGCTCGGCCAGGCGATGTACGCCGACGCCCAGGGCGCGCAGGCCGGCGGCCCCGAGGGTGCCACCGCGGGCGGCGCCAAGGCCGCTGACGACGACGTCGTCGACGCCGAGATCGTGGACGACGAGCGCAAGGACGGTGCCGCGTGACGGAGGAGACCCCGGGCTTCGAGGAGAAGCCCGACGTCCCCTCCGGCGCGACCCCAGAAGACGCCGAGTCGAAGGCCGCTCCCGAGGAGGGGGCGGCCCCGGCCGGGGACGTAAGCGCAGACGCGGGCCTGGTGGCCCAGCTGGACCAGGTGCGCACGGCGCTCGGTGAGCGCACGGCGGACCTCCAGCGCCTCCAGGCCGAGTACCAGAACTACCGCCGCCGCGTCGAGCGTGACCGGATCGCGGTCAAGGAGATCGCCATCGCGAACCTCCTGACCGAGCTTCTGCCCGTGCTCGACGACATCGGCCGCGCGCGGGAACACGGCGAACTGGTCGGCGGCTTCAAGTCCGTGGCCGAGTCGCTGGAGACCGTCGCGGCCAAGATGGGCCTGCAGCAGTTCGGCAAGGAGGGCGAGCCCTTCGACCCGACGATCCACGAGGCCCTGATGCACTCCTACGCGCCGGACGTCACCGAGACGACCTGCGTGGCGATCCTGCAGCCCGGGTATCGCATCGGCGAGCGCACCATCCGCCCCGCGCGGGTGGCCGTCGCCGAACCGCAGCCCGGCGCGCAGAGCGTGAAGGCCGAGGGCGCCGAGGAGGACACCGAGGCGAACGCGGCCGACGACAAGGAGAACGGTGGCCCGGAGGAGGGCTGACGTAATCACCGAGGACAGGAAGGAGGGACGTCGGGGATGAGCACCAAGGACTTCATCGAGAAGGACTACTACAAGGTCCTCGGCGTCCCCAAGGACGCCACCGAGGCCGAGATCAAGAAGGCGTACCGGAAGCTCGCCCGCGAGTTCCACCCGGACGCCAACAAGGGCAACGTCAAGGCCGAGGAGCGCTTCAAGGAGATCTCCGAGGCGAACGACGTGCTCGGCGACCCCAAGAAGCGCAAGGAGTACGACGAGGCGCGCGCCCTGTTCGGCAACGGTGGCTTCCGCCCCGGGCCGGGCGCGGCCGGCGGCTCCTTCAACTTCGACCTGGGCGACCTCTTCGGAGGAGGAGGCGGCGCCCAGAGCGGAGGCTTCGGCGGCGGCATCGGCGACGTCTTCGGGGGACTGTTCAACCGCGGCGGGGCGGGGACGACCCGGACCCAGCCGCGGCGCGGCCAGGACATCGACACCGAGGTCACCCTCAGCTTCACCGAGGCGATCGAGGGTGCGACGGTCCCGCTGCGGATGACGTCCCAGCAGCCCTGCAAGGCCTGCTCCGGCACCGGCGACAAGAACGGCACACCGCGCGTGTGCCCGACCTGCGTCGGCACCGGGCAGGTCGCCCGGGGCTCGGGCGGTGGCTTCTCGCTCACCGACCCCTGCCCCGACTGCAAGGGCCGCGGCCTGATCGCCGAGCACCCCTGCATGGAGTGCAAGGGCAGCGGGCGCGCCAAGTCGTCGCGCACGATGCAGGTCCGCATCCCGGCGGGCGTCACCGACGGGCAGCGCATCCGGCTGCGTGGCAAGGGCGCGCCCGGCGAGCGGGGCGGACCGGCGGGCGACCTGTATGTGGCCGTGCACGTCGGCGAGCACCCGGTGTTCGGGCGCAAGGACGACAACCTCACCGTCACCGTGCCGGTGACGTTCGCCGAGGCGGCCCTCGGCGGCGAGGTGCGGGTGCCGACCCTCGGCGGCCCGCCCGTCACCCTGAAGCTGCCGCCGGGCACGCCCAACGGCCGCACGATGCGCGCCCGTGGCAAGGGCGCGGTCCGCAAGGACGGCAGCCGGGGCGACCTGCTGGTCACCGTCGAGGTGAGTGTGCCCAAGGACCTGTCGGGGAAGGCTCGTGACGCGCTGGAGGCGTACCGCGAGGCGACCGAGGGCGAGGACCCGCGGGCGGAGCTGTTCGAGGCCGCGAAGGGAGCTTGAGAGTGATGGACGGCCGTCGACGTAACCCGTATGAACTGACCGAGGAGACCCCGGTCTACGTCATCTCGGTGGCGGCCCAGCTCTCCGGACTCCACCCGCAGACGCTGCGCCAGTACGACCGCCTGGGCCTGGTCTCCCCCGACCGCACCGCCGGCCGGGGCCGCCGCTACTCGGCCCGCGACATCGAACTGCTCCGCCAGGTGCAGCAGTTGTCGCAGGACGAGGGCATCAACCTGGCCGGTATCAAGCGGATCATCGAACTGGAGAACCAGGTCGCCGCCCTGCAGTCCCGCGTCGCGGAGATGCAGGCGGCCCTGGACGGCGCGGCGGCCGCGATGCGGCAGCGCGAGGCCGCCGTCCACGCCTCCTACCGCCGCGACCTGGTCCCGTACCAGGAGGTGCAGCAGACCAGCGCGCTGGTGGTGTGGCGGCCCAAGCGGCAGCAGCAGCCGGACTGACACGCAGGCGCGGGAAGGGCCCGAGACATCGTCTCCGGGCCCTTTTCGCCGTCTCTCGAGCTCCCCACGGGTGGAGGGTCCGTAAAGAGTGCCTGAAGGGGGTTCCGCGCCGTCTTCACAGGGGCAGCTGAACGTGGTGTTGCGGACTCGTTAAGTGATTCCGCTTGACGCCGGGTAGCGGCTCCGCGTTGTCTTTTCAGACACCTGGGTCGTATTGCAGCACCCACGTCCGGAACGCACCTGAAGTGAGCCCTCGAATGCGTCGTATCGCCATATCCGTGGCCGCGTCCACGATGACCCTCTCGCTCGCCGGCTGCGGCGTGCTGAACGCGGCGGGGGACAGCGCGAGCGCGAGCCCGACCAAGGGCAACGACGTCACGGTGGGCCTGCTGCTCCCCGAGAAGGCCAACTCCCGCTACGACAGGTTCGACTACCCCATCATCAGGGACAAGGTGGCCGAACTCACCCGGAAGCAGGGCAAGGTCAAGTACGCCAACGCCGACGCGAGCGCCACCCGGCAGGCCGACCAGCTGCAGCAGATGATCGACGACAAGGTCGACGTCATCCTGCTGGACGCGGTCGACTCGCACGCCGTCGCCGCCGGCGTGCAGAAGGCCAAGGACGCCGGCATCCCGGTCATCGCCTACGACCGCCTCGCCGAGGGCCCGATCGACGCCTACATCTCCTTCGACAACGAGCTGGTCGGCGAGGTGCAGGCCCGGACGCTGCTGGAGGCGCTGGGCTCGAAGGTCGACACCTCCGACAAGATCGTCATGGTGAACGGCTCGCCCACCGACCCCAACGCCAAGCAGTTCAAGCAGGGCGCGCTGTCCGAGCTGAACGGCAAGGTGACGATCGCGGACTCCTTCGACACCAAGGACTGGAAGCCGGAGAACGCCGAGGCTCGCATGGCCACGGCGATCGCCAGGATCGGCAAGGACAACATCGCCGCCGTCTACGCCGCCAACGACGGCATGGCGGGTGGTGTCATCCAGGCCCTCAAGTCGGCCGGCGTCACCCACCTGCCGCCCATCACCGGACAGGACGCCGAACTCGACGCGGTCCAGCGGGTGGTGACCGGCGAGCAGTTCATGAGTGTGTACAAGTCCTACCCGGACGAGGCCGAGGCCGCCGCGCAGATGGCCGTCACCAAGATCCAGGGCAAGGACATCCAGTTCGACGCCCTCACCCAGGACAAGGTCGACAGCCCCACCACCAAGGACATCCCGTCCAAGCTGGTCCAGGTGAGCGCGCTGACCAAGGACACCATCAAGGACACGGTCATCGCGGACGGCATCTACAGCGTCGACGCCATCTGCACCGCCAGGTACAAGGCGGCCTGCGCGGCGATCGGCCTGAAGTAACGCCCTCGGGCCGGGGCCGGGCCGGCGGTGGCTCCCCGGCATCGCGCCACCCCCGTGGACGCGATGCCGCGGTCCCGGCGGGGGTGCCCGGGCCGGGACCGCTCCGGATGCCTGGGGCACCCGGGGGAAGCGGGAACAACGATGCCCGGGTGAAGTTCGCGCCACCACCATCATCTTGTTGCAATGCGAGGGGCGGAGCCTGGATGAAACCCGGGCATAACAGTGCTTAACAGCAGCCCCCCTGGGGAGAGCCGTGTTGCGGACCCGGTCGGCTCCGCGCATAGTTGCGCTGCGGAAGTGGCAGCACACCGGGGGTGAAATGGGCGATGGCCGGGCACGGGGCGGAGGACCATCCTCACGGTGCCGACCGGCTGTGCGACGCCGGGGACCGTGTGTACTCCCGCGCCGTACGCCGGGGACGGGTGCCGCGCACGGACGCCGAACCGGTGCCCTGCCTGCTGGAACTGGCCCTGCTGCACCCGGATCCCGACGACATGGACTGGCTGGTGCCGACCTCCCCGCAGGAGGTCATGACCAGGCTGCTGCGCGGGGTCTACGACGAGGTCAGTGAGAGCCGGCGGCGGCTGGGCTCGGCGGTGTCCGCGTTCGAGTGGTACGCGGGCCTCGGCCGGCAGCTGAACGCACTGGCGGCGCCGGGCGAGGGCAGTGCCATCCGGGTGCTGGACGGACTCTCCCGCATCCAGGCCGCGATGGACGAGGCGACCGAGGCGTGCACCACCGAGGTGCTCACCGTGCAGCCGGGCGGCATCCGGCGGGAGGCCGAGCTGACCGAGGGCCTGCACCGGGCGCTGACCCTGCGCGGCCGGGGCGTGCGCATGCGCGACCTGTACACGCATGTGGCCCGGCACGGGCAGGGGCTGCTCAACTACCTGGAGCTGATGGGTGACACGGTCGAGGCCCGCACCCTGGACGAGGTCATCGACCGGCTGATCCTCTTCGACCGCACGGTGGCCTTCATCCCCGCCAACTCCGATCGCACGATGGCCCTGGAACTACGCCACCCGGCCCTCGTGGAATACCTGGTGACGGTCTTCGAACGGCTGTGGCGGCTGGCGATCCCGCTCACCGCCCCCCTGCCCGACACCGGCATCGAGGGCATCTCCCACCGCGAGCAGTCCATCGCCGCGCTGCTCGCCGAGGGCCACCAGGACGCGGTGATCGCCGAGCGGCTCGGCATCAGCGTCCGCACCTGCCGCGCCCACATCGCCCGCCTGTCGGAGACGCTGGGGGCCGCCAGCCGTACCCAACTCGGAGTCCGCATCGCCCAGGTCGGCCTGGACGGCCACCGCCCCGGCCGGCCGCCCGGCGCCCTCACGGCTCCTGATCAAGAATCCCCGACCGTCCGATGAGGTAGCCGAGCTGGGCGCGGCTGTCGCTGCCGAGGGCGGCGGCCAGCTTGGCGATGTGCAGCCGGGCCGTGCGGACGTTCATGCCGAGCCGTTCGGCGATGACCGCGTCGGTGTGGCCCTCGACGAGCAGCGCCGCGATGGCGCGCTGGCGGGGCGTGACACCGCCGAGCGACGGCGGCTGGACGGCCTGCGGGTACATGGGGGTGGCCAGCCGCCACAGCCGGTCGAAGGCGGTGAGGAAGAAGCCGACCAGGGCGGGGTGGCGTACCTCCAGGGCGAGCCGCTGGTCGTCACCGGCCGGGATGAACGACACGGTGTGGTCGATGATGATCTGCCGGTCCGGCAGCTCGTCGAGCGTGCGTGCCTCGGCGCGGCCGCTCAACCGCTCGTAGCGGGCGCGGATGAGCGGCAGGTGCCGCTGGGTGTGCTGGTAGAGGGTGCGGATACGGCAGCCCCGGCTGAGCAGTGCCTGGTCCCGGTCCATGGCCCGGCTCTGCGCGATCCGCCCGCGTTCGTCGTGGTAGTGGGTGTTGGGCTGGACGCAGCACACCTCGCCGGTCGCCTCCGCCATGGCCTCGCCGATCGCGCGGTTGATGGCCTCGGTGCCGCTGAGGAGGCGCAGGGTGGGGGTGTCGGCGGGCGCGCTGTGCCGGTCGCCGGCGTGCATGAGGGGCTCGAACAGCTCCATCAGCCGCTCCTCCCGGAGCCGTTCCTCGGCGATGCGGGCACGGGAGGCGCGCAGGAAGCGGTTCAGTACGGCGGCGGGGGCGACCGGCTCCAGGCGGGTGAGGTCGTCGACGGCCGGGTGCAGCAGTCCGAGGCCGGTCAGGCAGGGCGCCTCGGCGGCTTCGGCGGCCGGCAGGTGCCCGTCCCGCAGGGCGCGTTCGTAGAGCTTCTCCCCGGCGGGGCACAGCTCCTCGACACCGTGCCGGCGGTGCTTCACCGGACCGCCTCCTGCTGCCGGTCCAGGATCCCCGACCGGCCGATCAGATAGCCCAGCTGGGCCCGGCTCCCGCTGCCGAGGGTGGCAGCGAGCTTGGCGATGTGGACGCGGGCCGTGCGGACGTTCATCCCCAGCCGCTCCGCGATGACCGCGTCCGTGTGGCCCTCGACGAGCAGTGCGGCGATGGCCCGCTGGCGGGGGGTGACGCCGCCCACGGAGGGCCGTTGGACGGCCCGCGGATACATGGGCGTGGCCAGCCGCCACAGCCGGTCGAAGATCGTCACGAAGTACGTGATCAGCGCCGGGTGCCGTACCTCCAGGGCGAGGGTGCCGTCGGCGTTCGCCGGGACGAAGACGACGGCGCGGTCGACGACGATCAGCCGGTCGGTGAGCTCGTCCAGGCTGCGCGCCTCGGTGTCACCGCTCAGCTGCTCGTGGTACGCGGCGACGGACGGCCGATGGCGCAGGGTGTGCTGGTACAGCGTGCGGATACGGCCACCCCGGTCCAGCAGCGCCTGGTCGCGCCGTACGGCGACGCTCCGTGAGGCGTGGCCGCGCGGGCTGTTCAGCTCGTGGTGCGGCTGCACGCACAGCACCTCGCGGTGTGCCGCGCTCATGGCCTCCGTGATGGCCTCGTTGATCCGTGCCGTGCCGCTGAGCACCCGCAGTGTCGGGGTGTCGGCGGTGTTCTCGGTCCGCCGGCCGTCGATCCGCATGAGCGGCTCGAACGCGTCGGCCAGCAGGGTCTCGCGCCGGCGCTCGTCGGCGATCCGGTCCGCCGCCGAGCGCAGCAGCCGGTGCAGCGCCACGGCCGGCGGCACGGGCTCCAGGCGCTCGGTGTCCCCCGCGGCGGGCCGCAGCAGTCCGAGGCCGGCCACACAGGGCACACCGACGGCGTCCCCGGCCCCTACGTGCCCGTCCCGCAGGGCACGCGCGTACAGCTCCGCGCCCGCCGCGTACAGTTCCTCGGCGCCGTGCCGGGGGTGGGGTGCCGTGCTCACTTACGCCTCCTCCTGCCGGCCGAGGATCCCGGACCGCCCGATGAGGTAACCGAGCTGGGTGCGGCTCTCGCTGCCGAGGAGCGCCGCGAGCCGGGCGATGTGGGCGCGGGCGGTGCGGACGTTCATGCCGAGGCGGTGGGCGATGACGGCGTCGGTGTGGCCCTCGGCCAGCAGGGCGGCGACGGCGCGCTGGCGCGGGGTGACCCCGTCGAGCGTGGGCTGGCGGACGGCCTGGGGATACATGGGGGTGGCCAGGCGCCACAGGCGGTCGAACGTGGTGGCCAGGTAGGCCACCAGCGGGGGGTGGCGTATCTCGGCGGCGACGGTGCGGTCGGCGGCGGCCGGCACGAAGGCGACCGTGCGGTCGGCCACGACCATCCGCTCGGGTGTCTCGTCGAGCGTGCGCACCTCGACATCGCCGTCCAGGCGTTCGTAGTGCGCGAGGACGGCGGGGTCATGGCGGCTCGGGTGCTGGTAGAGGGTGCGCATCCGGCAGCCGCGCGCCAGCATCGCCTGTTCCCGGGGGAAGCCCAGGACCAGCGCCTCGACGGGCCGTTTGCCGCCGGGCTGGATGGTGAGCACCTCGGTGGTGGAGCGGTTGAGTGCGTCGGTGATGGCCTCGTTGATCCGGTCCAGGCCCCGCACCGTGCGGAATCCGGGCGCTTCGGCGGCCGGCTGCTCCGCGCCCCGCGTGATGAGCGGTTCGAAGGCCGTGGCCAGCCGCATCCCGTACCGGCGCCGGTGGGCGACCTCCGTCTCGATGCCGTGCAGCAGTCTCGGCAGGGTGACGGCGGGGGTGGCGGCGCGCAGTTGACCGGGATGGTCGAGGCTCGGCCGCAGCAGGCCGTGGTCCAGCACACAGGGGAGGCCGTCGGCGTCCTCGACGGGGACCGGACCCTCGTGCACGACGCGCGCGTACAGGGCCGGCCCCGCCTCGCACACCGGCTCCGCCGGGTGCGGGTGCCGCTCCGTGTCCGTGTCCGTGCGTATCGCTCCCGGCCCTGCCATCGCGTCAGTGGTCCCGGTCCAGCATGCCGGACTGCGCGATGAGATAGCCGAGTTGGGCGCGGCTGCCGCTGCCGAGGGCCTGGGCGAGCTTGGCGATGTGGGCCCGGCAGGTGCGCACGTTCATGCCCAGCCGGCGGGCGATCGCCTCGTCGACATGGCCTTCCACCAGGAGCTTGGCGATGGAGTGCTGGATCTCGGTGATGCCGTCGGGGGCGGTCTCGTACGGGGTTCCGGCGCTCAGCGGCACGGCGCGGTCCCACATGAACTCGAACACCTTGATCAGGTAACCGACGAGGCCCGGGTGGCGCACCTCCAGGGCGACCTGCCGATCGTCCCGTATGGGGATGAAGGCGACCGTCTCGTCGCAGATGATGAGGCGCTCGACCAGTTCGTCGATGGTGCGGTACTCCGCCTTGCCGTTGACGAACTGGTCGACGTAGGCCAGCCGTTCGGGGCTGTATCGCGCGGTGTGCTGGTACAGGGTCCGGATCCGCACGCCCCGCTCTATCAGGGTCCTGTCGCGTTCCAGGCCCTCGATGACCCTGCGCTCGGGATGGCGGGCGCTCGGCTGGACGGTGAGCATCTCGTTGCGGCACTGGTCGGTGGCCAGGTCGAGCGCCGCGTTGATGCGGTCGAGCCCTTCCAGCACGGTGATCGAGTGCGTCGGGGCGCCGCCCTGGGCGGTGAGCGTCATGAACGGCTCGAAGACTTCGGCCAGTTCGATCGAGGTGCGCCGGCGCTCGGAGATCTCGCGCTCGAGCGGATTGAGCCGCTGTGCCAGGGCCACCGAGGGGGGAACCGGACGCAGCCAGTTCGCGTCGTCGAGGTCGGGGTGCAGGAGGGCGAACTCCATCAGGCACGGGGCGGCCTCCGCGTCGGCGCGGGCGATCCGTCCTGTGCGCAGCGCGTTGGCGTAGAGACGCCTTCCTTCCTCACAGAGGTCAGTGATGGCGTGGGGATGTGTCGGTTCTGCCGGATTTGCTATCAAATCTCCACCCCCCAGGGTCCTGAACATGCAGGAACATGATGCACTGATTGTGTGGTCATGACGTGCCTGAATGAGCCATCGTCTTATCCGACGGGGGAACGAGGGGACCTTCAAGTGAGGACGAAGCCGACTATGCGTAAGAGAATGCTTCGCTCGGTGCTTGTCGCCGCCTTCTCCGCCGTTGTGGCCTTCGGAACGCTGAACGGCCTCTCCAATGCGAAGGGCGACGTACAAGCGGACAGCCGGTGGTCAGTGGTGGCGGCGACCGACGAGCCTGTTGACGCCAATGCTGTGGCCACCCCCAGCGACAGTATCTGGTCCTGATATGACGACGCCTCCAGACGACCGCTCCTTCCGTCGCGAGATGGCCACCGCCTACCGCTCGGGCTGGCACTTCATCGATCTGGTCACCGCCATCCCCCACAGTGGTGACTCGCTGATGGTGACCGTGTTCGGAGAGCCGGTCGTCGTCACGCGGGACGACGACGAGGACGTGCGGGCGTTCCGGTGCCTGCGCAAGCCGCGTGGTGCGCCCCAGCCGGTGCGCTGTGCCATCCGGTACGGAATGATCTTTGTGAACCTGGACCAGCGGGACCACCGGCTGACCGAACCGGTGGACTCCGACCTGAGCACCATCTCGGCCACCCCCCGCAGTGCCTGACGCGATTCCCCCGTCGTAAAAGATCGCTCAGGCACTTCCCCCCGCAGCGGCGTCACCGTGACCTGAACACGGTGACGCCGCTGTAGTTCTGGGGGGATATTTCACGTTACGGGCGTGCTTCGACGGTGGCTGAAACCCGCCGTCCGGCACCTGTACCGGTCACCCGCGCCCCAGCGCCCGCTCCACCTCGATCTCGATCACCACACGTGACGGATTCGGCGACGGCACCCGCTGGTAGCGCTCGGCGTACCGCCGCTCCGCCTCCGCCACCCGCTCCCGGTCGGTCCGCACATACGCACGGCCCTCCAGCGTCGCCCAGCGCCGGCCGTCCACCTGGCACACCGCCACGCGCGCGCCCTCGGCACCGGCGGCCAGCACGTGCGTCACCTTGGCGCTCGAGCCGTTCGTGATCACCCGGGCCAGCCGGGCCCCCGCGTCGTAGGTCACGCCGACCGGCACGACGTGCGGGCTGCCGTCGGGGCGCAGGGTCGTCAGGGTGCACAGATGCCGCTCCCGCCAGAAGGCGAGGTAGGGCTCGTCCGGGGAAGCCGGGTCTACGGAGTACGGGGCCATGCCGGAAACCTAGCCCCGGAAAGGCTGCCCCCGCCGCCTTGAGTGGAATAGACTCAACTTTGTGTACGTTGGTTAAGTCAGGACGATCGGTACGGGAGACGTGGCCGTCGGGACGTCGCCGAGGAGGAGAACGGATACGTGGACGCCGAGCTGACCAACAGGAGCCGGGACGCGATCAACGCGGCCAGCAACCGGGCCGTGACCGAGGGGCACCCGGACCTCACCGCCGCTCACCTGCTGCTGGCTCTGCTCCAGGGGCAGGACAACGAGAACATCACCGACCTGCTCGCGGCCGTCGACGCCGACCAGGCGGCCGTACGTTCCGGCGCGGAGCGGATCCTGGCCGGGCTGCCCAGCGTGACCGGCTCCACCGTCGCGCCCCCGCAGCCCAACCGTGAGCTGCTGGCCGTGATCGCCGACGCCGGCGAGCGCGCGAAGGACCTCGGTGACGAGTACCTGTCCACCGAACATCTGCTGATCGGCATCGCCGCGCAGGGCGGCGCGGCCGGTGACGTGCTCAGGGGGCAGGGCGCCGAAGCCAAGAAGCTGCTGGAGGCCTTCCGTAAGGCCAGGGGAGGACGCCGCGTGACCACCGCCGATCCCGAGGGCCAGTACAAGGCCCTGGAGAAGTTCGGCACCGACTTCACCGCCGCCGCCCGCGAGGGCCGGCTGGACCCCGTCATCGGACGGGACCAGGAGATCCGGCGGGTCGTGCAGGTGCTGAGCCGCCGTACCAAGAACAACCCCGTGCTCATCGGTGAGCCCGGCGTCGGCAAGACCGCCGTGGTCGAGGGGCTCGCCCAGCGGATCGTGAAGGGGGACGTGCCGGAGTCGCTGAAGAACAAGCGGCTGGTGGCGCTGGACCTGGGTGCGATGGTGGCCGGCGCCAAGTACCGCGGTGAGTTCGAGGAGCGGCTGAAGGCCGTGCTCGCCGAGATCAAGGACTCCGACGGGCAGATCATCACCTTCATCGACGAGTTGCACACCGTCGTGGGCGCCGGCGCCGGCGGGGATTCGGCCATGGACGCGGGCAACATGCTCAAGCCCATGCTCGCCCGTGGTGAGCTGCGCATGGTCGGCGCGACCACGCTGGACGAGTACCGGGAGCGGATCGAGAAGGACCCCGCCCTGGAGCGCCGCTTCCAGCAGGTGCTGGTGGCCGAGCCGAGCGTCGAGGACACCATCGCGATCCTGCGCGGTCTGAAGGGCCGGTACGAGGCCCACCACAAGGTGCAGATCGCCGACAGCGCGCTGGTGGCCGCCGCCACCCTCTCGGACCGGTACATCACCTCCCGCTTCCTGCCGGACAAGGCCATCGACCTCGTCGACGAGGCGGCCTCCCGGCTGCGCATGGAGATCGACTCGTCCCCCGTGGAGATCGACGAACTCCAGCGCTCCGTCGACCGGTTGAAGATGGAGGAGCTGGCGATCGCCAAGGAGACCGACCCGGCCTCCCGTGAGCGCCTGGAGAAGCTGCGCCGCGACCTCGCCGACAAGGAGGAGGAGCTGCGGGGCCTGACCGCCCGCTGGGAGAAGGAGAAGCAGTCCCTCAACCGGGTCGGTGAGTTGAAGGAGAAGCTGGACGATCTGCGCGGCCAGGCCGAACGCGCCCAGCGTGACGGCGACTTCGACACCGCGGCCAAGCTGCTCTACGGCGAGATCCCGCAGCTGGAGAAGGAGCTGGAGGCCGCCTCCGCCGCCGAGGAGGAGGTCGCCAAGGACACCATGGTCAAGGAGGAGGTCGGCTCGGACGACATCGCTGACGTCGTCGCCGCCTGGACCGGTATCCCCGCCGGACGCCTGATGGAGGGCGAGACGCAGAAGCTGCTGCGCATGGAGGACGAACTCGGCAAGCGGCTCATCGGCCAGAGCGAGGCCGTACGGGCCGTCAGCGACGCCGTACGACGCTCCCGGGCCGGCATCGCCGACCCCGACCGCCCCACCGGGTCCTTCCTCTTCCTCGGCCCGACCGGCGTCGGCAAGACCGAACTCGCCAAGGCGCTCGCCGACTTCCTCTTCGACGACGAGCGGGCCATGGTCCGCATCGACATGTCGGAGTACGGCGAGAAGCACACCGTGGCCCGGCTGGTCGGCGCGCCTCCCGGCTACATCGGCTATGAGGAGGGCGGCCAGCTCACCGAGGCCGTCCGCCGCCACCCGTACAGCGTGATCCTGCTGGACGAGGTGGAGAAGGCCCACCCCGAGGTCTTCGACATCCTGCTCCAGGTGCTGGACGACGGCCGGCTGACGGACGGTCAGGGCCGCACGGTCGACTTCCGCAACACCATCCTGGTCCTCACCTCCAACCTGGGCAGCCAGTTCCTGGTCGACCCGCTCACCAGCGAGGCGGAGAAGAAGGAACAGGTGCTGGAGGTCGTCCGGACCTCCTTCAAGCCGGAGTTCCTCAACCGGCTGGACGACCTGGTGGTCTTCTCGGCGCTGACCAAGCCCGAGCTGGAGCGGATCGCACAGCTCCAGATCGACCGCCTGGGCAGGCGGCTCGCCGAGCGCCGGCTCACCCTGGAGATCACGCCGGAAGCGCTGGCCTGGCTCGCCGAGGAGGGCCTGGACCCGGCCTACGGCGCCCGCCCGCTGCGCCGCCTCGTGCAGAGCGCCATCGGCGACCGCCTCGCCAAGGAGATCCTCTCCGGCGAGATCAAGGACGGCGACACGGTCCGGGTGGACCGCTTCGCCGGGGGCCTGCTGGTGGGCCCGGCGACCGGAAAGACCCTGTAGCCGAGTCCGCGCCGAACGGGCCCGTCAGCCTCGGTGGCCGACGGGCCCGCCGCGTCCGGGCGTGCGGCTCACCAGGTCTCCGCCGTGCAGATGAGGACGTAGAGCGTCCAGAACGCCCACAGGGAGAAGACCAGACAGCCCAGCCACAGGGACCACAACACCCACCGCACCGCTCTTGGTATGCGCATGCCCGCATCTTCGCCCACCGCGTCACACGGTGAACGCCGTGAACTCCACCCGGGCGGTCTCCGCGCCCTCGTAGCGCACGTTCACCACGACCGCGTTCGCCCCGACGCCGGCCGGGGGCGGGCTGTCGTCGGAGTTCAGGTTCAGGCAGAGGTCCGCCCCCTCGGCGCAGAACTCCGTGCCGGGCGCCGGCCCCTTCGGGTAGGTGCCCCTCAACCAGTCGCGCACCCCTGCCCGCGGCATCCGGAAAGTGGCCTCGTAGTCGGTATCCAGCCAGGCCCGCACCGTGCACTCGGCGCCGTACGCCCCGTCCGGCAGCGTCGCCCCGCCGAAGCCCAGTGCCTCGTCGCACGACACCTGCTCCGGGCCGCCGCCCAGCGGATAGTCCGAGGTCGCGAACTTCACCACCACGGCCACCAGCCACGCCAGGCCCAGTGCCGCAAGCGCCGCGATCACCGCGAAGAGCCCCCGCCTGGTCCGCCCCCGTGCCGCCATTCCGACTCCCGCCGCCCGCCAGTCCTCCGCCCGACCGGACGGATCATGTCAGCCGACGGCCGACAGGCCCCGTCGGGGCTTGCCACCCCCCTCCCCGCATGGGGGAGGATGGCAGGATCCGTACGAAGGGAAAAACACGGTGAGCATCGACCCGTCCTCGATTCCGAACTTCGGGGGCCAGCCCGAGCCGCAGCCGCAAGGACCGGCGGGCCCCGTCGTCCCGGATCAGGACCTCGTGAAGCAGCTTCTCGACCAGATGGAGCTGAAGTACGTCGTCGACGAGGAGGGTGACCTCGCGGCGCCGTGGGAGCAGTTCCGCACGTACTTCATGTTCCGCGGGGAGGCCGAGCAGGCGGTCTTCTCGGTGCGGACCTTCTACGACCGCCCGCACCAGATCGACGAGAAGCAGCAGCTGCTGGAGTCCGTCGACGACTGGAACCGCCGCACGCTGTGGCCCAAGGTGTACACCCACACCCACGACGACGGCACCGTCCGCCTGATCGGCGAGGCCCAGATGCTGATCGGCACGGGCGTCGACATCAACCACTTCGTCTCCTCCACGGTCAGCTGGGTGCGGGCCGCGATCGAGTTCGACAAGTGGCTCGTCGAGCAGCTCGGCCTGGAGCAGGAGGTCGACGAGTCGGAGAAGCCCGAGGACGACGGGGAGTAGCCCCCGGGCCCCCGGGCCTCCCGGCCCGTCACAGAGCCGCGCGTCCGTACACGACCAGGTACGCGCCGTAGCCGTAGCTGAGCCCGGCCAGGGCCGCGACCACCACGGTCGCGTGCCAGGGCCGGGCTCTCGCCGTGCGCACCACCGCCTGGGCGAGCGGGAGCAGCAGCGGGAACGCGGGCAGCAGGAACCGTGGCTTGGACTCGAAGTAACCC
Organism: Streptomyces sp. NPDC045022; assembly: GCF_056432605.1. Taxonomy (NCBI): domain Bacteria; kingdom Bacillati; phylum Actinomycetota; class Actinomycetes; order Kitasatosporales; family Streptomycetaceae; genus Streptomyces; species Streptomyces sp. NPDC045022. The sequence continues at coordinate 68,043 of NZ_JBWKIR010000029.1, read as the reverse complement.
GACCCGCCGAGCGTGACCAGCAGCAGCACCCCGCTGTGCACGAGGAGCGGCAGCGGGGCGCGGTCCAGGAGCAGCAGCGCATAGAGCAGCGCGCCGGCCGCCACGATGATCAGCGCCATCGGGAACACGAACCGGTTGCCGTGCAGCAGCGTGCGGCGCACGAGTTCCAGCGCGCCCTGCCCGAAGTCGAACCGCGACCCCCAGCGCCGCTGCACCTGGAAGTAGCCGCCCAGCGGGTCCCCGGTGCACCGGCCGACCCACAGCACGTACGCCGTCCAGCCCAGCGGGGCGAGCGCCGCGCCCGTCCACAGCCTGTGGGTGACCCGGCCGCGTCGCCGCCACACCTCACCGCCGGCCGCGGCCAGCACGGCGGCGGCGACCGCGAACCCGTTCGGCCGGGCGAGCCCCGCGAACGCCGCCAGGGAGCCGGCCCACAGCCAGTTACCGGATAGCACCGCGTACAGCGACCAGGCCGCGAACGCGGTCAGCACCGGCTCGGTGTACGCCATCGACAGCACCACCGAGTGCGGCAGCAGGCCCCACAGCAGCACCAGGGCGATGCCGACCGACCGCCCGTGCAGCCGGGAGCCGACGGCGTAGATCCCGGCGGCGGCCACGGCGGCCGCCGTCCACGACACCAGCAGCCCGGCGCCGGGCCCGCCGAGCGGCGTCAGCGCGGTGACCGCCCGGACCAGCGCCGGGTACAGCGGGAAGAACGCCAGGTCGCTGACGGTCGTCGAGCGCAGGTGCAGGGAGCGGCCGTAGCCGTGCGCGGCGATCCCCAGGTACCAGACCGAGTCCCAGGACCGGCCGAGCAGGGCGAGGGGGTGCTTGCCGGCGGTCTGCCCGACGAGCGCGACCACGGCGGCACCGGCGAGCCGCGCGCCCAGGAACAGACCTACGGCGAGAGCGCTCGCGCGGCCGGGGAACGGCCGGGACCGCTCCCTGGGCGCCGGCTCCGATGTGACGACGGTCGGGGCGAGGACGGTGCTGGCGTGGGTCACACCACCGCACCTTGCAAGGGCCCGGGCGCCGATGCGAGCAGTGGACGCCCGAGAGTGTCACCGGTTCACCTGTGTCGCGTACAGGACCCGCTCACATGGCCCGCAACCGCTGGGCCGCCTCCCGCAGCACCTCCTCCCGCTTGCAGAAGGCGAACCGCACGAAGGGCGCCCCCGCCTTCCGGTCGTCGTAGAAGACGGCGTTGGGAATGGCGACCACGCCCGCGCGCTCCGGCAGGGCGCGGCAGAAGGCGACGCCGTCCTTCTCGCCCAGGGGGCGGATGTCGGTGGTGACGAAGTAGGTGCCGGCCGGCCTGAAGACCTCGAAGCCCGCCGCCGTCAGCCCGTCCGCCAGGATGTCCCGGCGGGCCCGCATGGACCGGCGGAAGTCCTCGAAGTAGGAGTCGGGCAGGGCGAGGGCCTCGGCGACCGCGTACTGGAAGGGGCCCGAGGAGACGTACGTCAGGAACTGCTTCACCGACCGGACCGCGCTGACCAGCCCCGGCGCGGCGGTGACCCAGCCGACCTTCCAGCCGGTGAAGGAGAAGGTCTTGCCGGCCGAGCCGATGCTCACCGTGCGCTCGCGCATCCCGGGGAACGCGGCCAGCGGCAGATGCTCGGCGCCGTCGAAGACCAGGTGCTCGTACACCTCGTCCGTCACCACCAGCAGATCCCGCTCCACCGCCAGCTCGGCGACGGCCGCCAGTTCGGCGCGGGTGAGGACCGTACCGGTCGGGTTGTGCGGGGTGTTGATCAGCAGCAGCCGGGTGCGCTCGTTGACCGCCGCCCGCAGCTCGTCCAGGTCCAGGCGGAAGCGGGCCCCCTCGGCGGCCCCGCCGACGTGCGGCCGCAGCGTCACCGGCACCCGCTTGCCGCCCGCCAGCGCGATGCTCGCCGCGTAGGAGTCGTAGTACGGCTCCAGCGCCACGACCTCGTCACCGGGCTCGACCAGCGCCAGCAGCGAGGCCGCGATCGCCTCCGTCGCGCCCGCCGTGACCAGCACCTCGGTGTCGGGGTCGTACGACAGCCCGTAGCGGCGCAGCTGGTGCTCGGCGATCGCGGTGCGCAGCTCGGGGACACCGGGGCCCGGCGGGTACTGGTTGCCACGACCGTCGCGCAGCGCCCGTACGGCCGCCTCCCGGACCTCCTCCGGGCCGTCGGTGTCGGGGAAGCCCTGGCCCAGGTTGATCGCCCCGGTGGTCACGGCGAGGGCGGACATCTCGGCGAAGATCGTCGTCCCGAACTCGGCGAGGCGGCGGTTGAGGTGCGGGCGCTCGGTGGAGGTCATGCCGGTCATCCTGCGCCGAAGCTCTGGAGTTCCTCAACTCCGCTTTGCGGACGGACGCGGCCGGGCATCCCCCGGTCACCGCGCGAGACGCGGCAACAGGCGAGGCGCCCACGGGGGGCCGCTTCGGGGGAACGGAAGGAGGGTGGCGCCATGGAATTCGGCATCATCCTGGCGGTGGCAGTGGTCCTGGTCGTCGCGGTGGCGGGCCGGGCCCGCCGGAACCGGTACGCCAAGGTGTCGCTCGGCAAGGGCGGCCGTGGCCGGCCGGGCCGCTCGTCGTCTACGTCGTCGTCTTCGTCGTCGTACGACAGCGGGAACAGCTGGTGGGCCTGGGGCGGCGGCGCCGACTCCGGCTCGTCCTCGGGGGGACACGGCGGCCACGGGGGGCACAGCGGCGGTCACCACTCCTGCGGGGGTCACTCCTGCGGAGGCGGCTCCTCCTGCGGCGGGGGCTCGTCGTGCGGTGGCGGTGGCGGGGGCGGATGCGGGGGAGGCAGCTGACACGGGGCAGCTGAGCTTCCGGAACCTCCCGCGAACGGTCCTGTGACCCAAGGGGCTCACCGGGAACAGGGGGGACCGTATCCGGCCGCACACGGGCGCCCGGCGGACGAAGGCGTCCGGCGGGCGCCCGCCCCTCTTGTGCCCGTGCCCGGCGTCCGCCGTAGTTGAACAGTTGAACTGTGGAGCCCTCTGAGGGATGGAAACCCCATGAAGTTGGGTAAAAACGCTGTGGGGGCGCCACTGTTCATGATTCCCTCTAAATCGCCAACGCAGCCCCTCGGACGTCCCGCAGACTCCTCTCCCCGGCCGGGCCGGCTGGGCTGACGTGGCCGATCTCCCCCTCATTGCGTGTTAGCGGAGCCGATCCATGCTCACGACCCTGAACACCTCCTACACCGATACCCGCGCTGCCGACCTGGCCTGGGCCCTGGGACGCGAGCCGCTGCCCGCCCTGGCCACCCTGGATCTCGAACTCACGGGCGCCAAACTGCAGTTGCGCCTGCTCGGCGCGTCCCACCAGGTGCTCCTGGAGGAGGAGCGCGGCAGTTGTTCGGAGACGGTCGCCTGCATTCCCGGCTCCAGCCCCCCGCTCCCCCTGGGCGTCGCCAAGCGCGTCGGCGACTGGGAGTACGAGTTCGCCGCCCGTGTCGAGGTGCTCACACCCGGCTCCTTCGCGGGCCGTGCCCAGGAGTTGCTGGCCCTGGTCTCCGACCATCCGCACGGCCTGGCCGGCGTCTTTCCCGGCAGTCCGCACGCGTTCACCGCGATGCTCGCCCAGCGGCACGAGGACCAGGTGTACTGGCGTACCTGGCACGCCTACCCGCAGGACGGGCAGTTGGTGGCCACCCGGACCCGGGTCGGGGCGCGGTTGCCGGCGGGGCGGCCGGGCCGGGGCGACTCCGGGCCTTTCGAGGACGCCGCGCCGAGCCCGAGCGACATAAACCCGGGATGCGTCAACTGCTCCGAGTTCCACACGTGTGGGTGACGAAGCGTGCTGAGCCTGTGACGTAACGTCGCAGAGTGATCGAACAGCACGCCCCCGCGCCCCCGGGCGCCCCGCCCTCCCGGACCGGCCCCGCGCGGCTGCCCGTCCGGCCCGGCACCGGGCGGTTCCTGGTCCTCGTGTGCGTCTTCGTCTGCGCGGCCTGCGGACTGGTGTACGAACTCGAACTCGTCGCCTTCGCCTCGTACTTGATGGGCGACTCGGTCACCCAGGCCTCCGTCGTGCTGTCCGTGATGGTGTTCGCGATGGGCATCGGCTCCCTCGGCGCCAAACGGCTGCGCTGGCACGCGGCCGCCGGTTTCGGCGCGGTCGAATCGGCGCTCGCGCTGGTCGGCGGATGCAGCGCGATGGCGTTGTACGCCGTGTTCGCCTGGACCGGCGGCTGGGGCGGGGTGTGGGCCGAGGGCCCGCGCTGTCTCCTGGTCGCCTTCTCCCTCGCCATCGGCCTGCTCATCGGCGCCGAGGTCCCCTTGCTGATGGAGCTGATCCAGCGCATCCGCCGCCAGGACGCGGGCGGCGCGGTCGCCGACCTGTTCGCCGCCGACTACGTGGGCGCCCTGGTCGGCGGTCTGGCCTTCCCCTTCCTGCTGCTGCCCTTCCTCGGCCAGCTGACCGGCGCCCTGCTCACCGGCACGGTCAACGTCGTCGCGGGCGGCGCCCTCGTCCTCGGCCTCTTCCGCCGCGACCTCACCCGCCGCGCCCGCTGGACCCTGCTTCTCGTCGGCCTCACCGTCCTCGGCGTCCTCGCCTCCGCCGCGGCCCTCGCCGGCGACTTCGAACGGGCCGCCCGGCACGCCGTCTACGGCAAGGACGTCCGGGTGGCCGTGCAGACCGGCGTCCAGGAGGTCGTCCTGACCGGCGGCACCGACGGCAGGCCCCTCGGCCTCTTCCTCGACGGCCGCCTCCGCGTCGGCGGCCGGGACGAACGCCGCTACCACGAGGCCCTGGTCCACCCGGCGCTGTCCGGCGCCCCCGACGCGCGCGTCCTGATCCTCGGCGGCGGCGACGGCCTGGCCGCCCGCGAGGTGCTGCGCCACCGCCGGGTGCGCCGCGTCGACGTCGTCGAACTCGACCCCGGTCTGCTCCGCCTGGCCCGCCACGACCCCGGCCTGGCCGCCGCCAACGGCCACGCCTACGCCGACCCCCGCCTCCACGTCACGACGGCGGACGCCTTCTGCTGGCTGCGCGGCGCCTCCGCGGCGGCGTACGACGTCGTGATCGCCGACCTCCCGGACCCCGGTATCACCGCCAGCACCAAGCTGTACTCGCAGGAGTTCTACGGCCTCGCCCGGCGCGTCCTGAGCCCGCACGGCCGCCTGGTGGTGCACGCCGGGCCCGTCACCACCCGCCCCCGCGTCTTCTGGACGGTCGCCGCGACCCTCCGGGCGGCCGGCTTCGCCACCGCCCCCTACCGGGTCCTGGGCCACGGCTCCGGCTTCGCGGCGGGCCCCGACCGCTCCCCGGGCACGTCCCGGGCCCCGCACGACTGGGGCTTCCTGCTGGCGACCCCGGGCCGCACCCCACCGCCGCTGCGCCTGGGCCCCGGACGCCTGCGCACCCTGACACGCACCGAGCTGACGGAATACGGCGAGGCGGCGCAGCGGACGCGGATCGGGGGGCTGCGGGCGTCGACGCTGGTGCATCCACGGTACTGAGCGGTTGCCGCGTTCCCTTCCCGGCCGGCCGAGTCGGGTGGGCGGGCGAACCGCGGGGCGGAGCCCCCGGCACGTGAGGGTGAGTTCCGGTCCCGACTGGGTAGGCTCGACCGACATGGAGCACCAGGTCTTCGTCCCGGTTCCCGCCGAGCGGCTCAGAGCGGCACTGGCCGACCCCGCTCGCGTCGCCCGGGCGGTGCCCGGCCTGCAGCAGGACGCCGGTGCCGAACCCGTCGCCGGGCGGCTGAAGGTCCGCGTCGGCGGACACTCCGTCACCTACCGGGGAGCGGTACGGGTGGTGGCCCGCGAGGACGGTACGTACGCCGTCGAGGGTGACGCCACGGAGACGCGCGGTACCGGCTCGGTCACCCTCGCCCTGACCCTGCGCCTCGCCGACACCGACGGCGGTTCCACCGTCACCGTCGAGGGCACGGCGGACGCGGACGGCCGGATCACCGAATTCCCGACGGAGGCGGTGGTCTCGGCGGCGGCAAGGCTGCTGAACCGTTTCGTGGCGGGCCTGGCGGACATGGATGAGCCACCGGCTCCGAAGGACGCCGCGGACGGCTCCGCTTCGGGGGAGCCGAGGACGACCGGCGAGCCGCGGGAGCCGCGGTCCCGGGCCGACCGGCACGCCTCCGTCTTCGACACCGAGGTGCCCCCGCCCGCCCTGGACGCCGAGGCCGATGACGAGGACGCCGAGGACGGCGGTGACGCGGCCGACCGTCCTCCCGAGGACTTCGCCGACACCGGTGAACCGCCCGCCGAGGCCGCGCACGCGCGCCGGACGATGATCGGCCGCAGCGCCGAGGAGGTCGACCACGCCCCGCCGCGCGGCCGCTACGCCCCCGTGCCGGCCCCCCAGACGCTCGGCGCGAACCCGGCCCTGCGCTGGGCGGCCCCCGCCGCGGCCCTGGCGCTCGCCTCGGCCATCGTCGTCACCCGCGCCCTGCGCCGACGCCGCTAGGCATCCCGGAGGACCCGCGTACGGGCCGTAGCCGAACGGCCGCCACAGGGAAGTCCGGGACACCCCGTCCGCACCCCGCGTAGGGGCAACGCCCTCTTGATCGCCCCAGTAGGGTCGTGGCGTGAGCAACGAAGACATCACGCTGACCGCGGGCGACGCGGAGGTGAGCGTGCGGCCGGGCGACGGCGGCCGTATCGGTGGGCTGCGGATCGGCGGCGTGGAGCTGCTGCGACAGGGCGAGCGCTTCGGTTGCTTCCCGATGGTGCCCTGGTGCGGCCGGATCCGGGACGGCCGCTTCCTGGACGGCGCCACCGTCCGCCAGATGCCGCTCAACGCCCCGCCCCACGCCATCCACGGCACCGCCCGCGACGGTGCCTGGCGCACCGCGCGCGTCTCGGAGAACGAGGCGGTGATCACGCACGAGCTGGCCGACCCCTGGCCGCATACCGGCCGCGTCACCCAGATCGTCACGCTCGCCGAGGACAGCCTGACGCTGTCGATGTCCGTGGAGACGTACGACGACTCCTTCCCGGCGCAGATCGGCTGGCACCCGTGGTTCAACCGGAACCTCGGCGGCGAGGACGTCCAGCTGGACTTCGAGCCCGCCTGGCAGGAGGAGCGCGGCGCCGACCACCTCCCCACCGGCAACCGCGTCGACCCGAAGCCCGGCCCCTGGGACGACTGTTTCGGCATGCCGGGCGGCGTCGACGTCACCCTCACCTGGCCCGGACGGCTGGAGCTGAAGGTGACCGGCCGCGAGGAGTGGGTGGTCGTCTACGACGAACAGGCCGAGGCGGTCTGCGTGGAGCCGCAGACCGGGCCGCCCAACGGCCTGAACACCCAGCCGCGCCTGGTCACGCCGCTGGAGCCGCTGGAGGCCACGACCACCTGGAGCTGGCGGCGGCTCTAAGCTGGTCGCCATGACGGATGTACGCGGCGCGCTGCTGCAGCAGATCAAGGACAAGGCCGTGGTGCACGGCAAGGTGACCCTCTCCTCCGGTCTGGAGGCCGACTACTACGTCGACCTGCGCCGCATCACCCTCGACGGCGAGGCCGCCCCGCTGGTCGGCCAGGTGCTCCTGGACCTGACCGCGGACCTGGAGTTCGACGCGGTGGGCGGGCTCACCATGGGCGCCGACCCGGTCGCGGCCGCCATGCTGCACGCCGCCGCCGCGCGCGGGCGGAAGCTGGACGCGTTCGTCGTGCGCAAGGCGGCGAAGGCGCACGGGCTGCAGCGACGCGTGGAGGGGCCGGAGATCGCCGGCCGGCGGGTGCTCGTCGTCGAGGACACCTCCACCACCGGCGGCTCCCCGCTGACCGCGGTGGAGGCCGTGCGCGAGGCGGGCGCCGAGGTCGTCGCCGTGGCGACCATCGTGGACCGGGCGACCGGTGCCGCCGAGAAGATCGAGGCCGGCGCGGGCGTTGCGTACCGGTTCGCCTTCTCGAAGGATGAACTGGGTCTGGACTGACGACTCGGATTGACCTGGACTTGACCGGCGCATGGACCATCGGTTCATGTCTGGAAAGATGGGGACGACGATGACGTCGCCCCCAAGGTCTAGGTCAGGGCCGTAACGCAGCAAGCCAACCCGCAACTCAAGGAGCGGACAGATGCCCATCGCAACCCCCGAGGTCTACAACGAGATGCTCGACCGGGCGAAGGCAGGCAAGTTCGCCTACCCGGCCATCAACGTCACCTCGAGCCAGACCCTGAACGCGGCCCTGCGCGGCTTCGCGGAGGCGGAGAGCGACGGCATCGTCCAGATCTCGACCGGCGGCGCCGAGTTCCTCGGCGGCCAGTACAGCAAGGACATGGTGACCGGCGCGGTCGCGCTCGCCGAGTACGCGCACATCATCGCCGAGAAGTACCCGGTCAACATCGCGCTGCACACCGACCACTGCCCGAAGGACAAGCTCGACGGGTACGTGCGTCCGCTGCTCGCGCTCTCGCAGAAGCGTGTCGAGGCCGGTCTCACCCCGCTGTTCCAGTCGCACATGTGGGACGGCTCCGCCGAGACCCTCGCCGACAACCTGGCCATCGCCGAGGAGCTGCTGGAACAGGCGCGCCGGGCCAACATCATCCTCGAGGTGGAGATCACCCCGACCGGTGGCGAGGAGGACGGCGTCTCGCACGAGATCAACGACTCCCTCTACACCACCGTCGAGGACGCGATCCGTACCGCCGAGGCCCTCGGCCTGGGCGAGAAGGGCCGCTACCTGCTGGCCGCCTCCTTCGGCAACGTGCACGGCGTCTACAAGCCGGGCAACGTGGTGCTCCGCCCCGAGCTGCTGAAGGAGCTGAACGACGGCGTCGCCGCCAGGTTCGGCAAGCAGTCGCCGTTCGACTTCGTCTTCCACGGCGGCTCCGGCTCCACCGAGCAGGAGATCCTGACCGCGCTGGAGAACGGCGTCGTGAAAATGAACATCGACACGGACACCCAGTACGCCTTCACCCGTCCGGTCGCCGACCACATGTTCAAGAACTACGACGGCGTCCTGAAGGTCGACGGCGAGGTCGGGGACAAGAAGACCTACGACCCGCGCACCTGGGGCAAGCTGGCCGAGGCGGGCATGGCCGCCCGTGTCGTCGAGGCCACGCGGCACCTGCGCTCGGCGGGCAACAAGATCAAGTAAGCGGTACCCGCGGTGGGCCCGGCGGCTGTCTACGGCGCCGGGCCCGCTGTATACCTGGGAGCATGCCCGACGTTCGGCTGGCCTCGCCCCAGGGCAAGTGGATCGTGCTGACCACGGTTCTCGGATCCAGCATGGCCATGCTGGACTCCACCGTCGTCAACGTGGCGCTCCCGCGCATCGGCCGCGACCTGGACGCGAGCCTGGCCGCGCTGCAGTGGACGGTCAACGCGTACCTGGTCACGCTGGCCGGCCTGATCCTGCTGGGCGGTTCGCTCGGGGACCACTACGGCCGCCGGAAGATCTTCGTGGTCGGGGTGGTGTGGTTCGCGGCCGCCTCGCTGCTGTGCGGCCTGGCCCCGACCTCCGGCGTCCTCATCGCCGCCCGCGCCCTCCAGGGCATCGGCGGGGCGCTGCTGACCCCCGGCTCCCTCGCGCTCATCCAGGCCTCCTTCCACCCCGACGACCGGAGCCGGGCCGTCGGCCTGTGGTCCGGCTTCGGCGGGATCGGCGCGGCGGTCGGCCCCTTCCTGGGCGGCTGGCTGGTCACCGGCCCCGGCTGGCGCTGGGTGTTCCTGCTGAACATCCCGCTGGCCCTGCTGTGCGTCCCGGTCGCGGTCCGGCACGTACCGGAATCCGACGCCGGCACCTCCCGCGCGGGGGATTCCGCCCGCTCGGGCGAAGCCCGGACCGGGACCGGAGCCGAGAGCGGGCACGAACGGTCCCCGGGCCACTTCGACGTCCTCGGCGCGGCCCTGGGCGCCCTGGCCCTCGCCCTGCTGACCTACGCGCTCACCGAGGCCGGGTCCGGCTCCCCGGCGGTGGCCCTGACCGGAGTGGCGGGGCTCGCGGCCGCACTGGCCTTCCTCCACGTCGAGAGGCACCGCCCCGACCCGATGCTCCCGCCGGACATCTTCGCCTCGCGCCAGTTCACGGCGGTCAACCTGGTCACGCTGTGTGTGTACGCGGCCTTCGGCGGCTTCTTCTTCCTCACCGCGCTCCAGCTCCAGGTGGTGGCGGGCTACTCGCCGCTCGCCGCCGGTACGGCCCTGCTCCCCACCACCGCCCTGATGCTGCTCTTCTCGGCCCGCTCGGGCGCGCTGGCCGACCGCACGGGCCCCCGGCTGCCGCTCACCGTCGGCCCCCTGCTCTGCGCGGCGGCGATGCTGCTGATGCTCCGGGTCGGCCCGGACGCGGACTACCTGACGGACGTCCTGCCCGCGCTGCTGGTGATGGGCACCGGCATGGTCACCCTGGTCGCCCCGCTGACGGCCACGGTCCTCGCCTCCGTGGACACCGCCCGGGCGGGCCTGGCCAGCGGCGTCAACAACGCGGCGGCCCGGGCGGCGGGCCTGGTGGCGGTGGCGGCGCTCCCGCTGCTGGCGGGCATGGGCCCGGAGGCGTACCGCTCCGCGGCCGCCTTCGACCGGTCCTTCGACCGGGCCATGCCGATCTGCGCGGGCGTCCTGGTCGTCGGTGCCGCCCTGGCCTTCGCCCTCGTACGGCGTCCCGTCCCGGGCTGCCGCCGCCCGGAATGCCGGACACACGGCTCGGTGACCGCCCCACCCCTGGAGGGACGCGGGCCGGTCGCATCCCCCAGTGACAGACTGAACCCATGACGATTCACGAGAACCTTCTCGGCGGCCCGCCCCCGACCCACCTGCCCGACGACCCGGAGCCCCGGGAGCTGCTCGCCCAGGGCACCGCGCCGGCGGACGTCGCCGCCAAGTACCCCACCTCCTCCCTCGCCTGGGCCCAGCTGGCCGATGACGCGTTCGAGCGGGGCGCGGTCGTGGAGTCGTACGCCTACGCCCGTACGGGCTACCACCGCGGACTGGACGCGCTGCGCCGCAACGGGTGGAAGGGCCACGGCCCGGTGCCGTGGGAGCACGAGCCGAACCGCGGCTTCCTGCGCGCCCTGCACGCCCTCGCCCGCGCCGCCGGGGCCATCGGCGAGCAGGAGGAGTACGAGCGCTGCTCGCAGTTCCTCAAGGACTCCTCCCCGGCGGCGGCCCAGACCCTGGGCTGACCCCTGCGGGAGGCACCGGTGTGGCCCGTCTGGCAGCAGGCGGGCCTTGCCGTATCCGGGGGGATTGCGGAGGATTCGGTTGGGGACCGGGGCCCCCGTGCCGGCATCGGCAGGGGCGGACCGCTACCCGGAGCAACAACAGGAGACAGCGATGTCCCACCAGGCTCACCTCCCTTCCGAGGCCGCTGAGCCCGAGACCCCGCATCTCGATTTCGCGGGTACGACGCCGTACGAGGACTACGTCAAGGCGGACGTGCTCACCCACCTCCAGCAGACCCTCTCCGAGGACCCCGGAGAGATGGTCTTCCTGGTCACCACCCAGGTCATGGAGCTGTGGTTCACGGTGATCGTGCACGAGTGGGAGACGGCCGCGCAGGCGCTCCGCTCGGACGACGTCCCGACGGCGGTCGCCGCGCTGAAGCGCTCCGTACGGGAGCTGGAGGCGCTGAACGCCTCCTGGAAGCCGCTCGGCCAGCTGACCCCGGCGCAGTTCAACTCCTATCGGAGTGCGCTGGGCGAGGGCTCCGGCTTCCAGTCGGCGATGTACCGGCGCCTGGAGTTCCTGCTCGGCGAGAAGTCCGCGTCCATGCTCGTACCGCACCGCGGCGCCCCGCGCGCCCACGCGGAACTGGAGAAGGCGCTGCACGAGCCGAGCCTGTACGACGAGGTGCTGCGGCTGCTGGCCCGCCGCGGCCACGCGATCCCCGAGTCCGTCCTGCAACGGGACGTGGCCCGGCGCTACGAACACTCGGACGCCGTCGAGTCGGTCTGGGCGGAGATCTACTCCGGCGACCAGAACGCCGAACTCACCCGCCTCGGCGAGGCGCTCAGCGATGTGGCGGAACTGGTGTGGCGCTGGCGCAACGACCACCTGGTCGCCACCCGCCGCGCAATGGGCGCCAAGGCCGGCACGGGCGGCTCCGCCGGTGTGGCCTGGCTGGAGAAACGCGCCCGCAAGAACGTGTTCCCGGAGCTGTGGACGGCGAGGTCCCATGTCTGAGCCGGCGCTGTTCGCGGAGAAGGCGGACGCGGCGGACGAACTGGCACCGCTCCGTTCCCGCTTCGTCCTCGACGACGTGATCTACCTGGACGGAAACTCGCTGGGCGCGTTGCCGGCCGTCGTCCCCGACCGGGTGGCGGACGTGGTCCGGCGCCAGTGGGGTGAACTGCGCATCCGCTCCTGGGAGGAGAGCGGCTGGTGGACCGCGCCCGAGCGGATCGGTGACCGGATCGCCCCGCTGGTCGGCGCGGCACCGGGCCAGATCGTGGTCGGTGACTCCACAAGTGTCAACGTCTTCAAGGCACTTGTGGCAGCGATCCGCATGGCGGACGCGGACCGCGACGAACTGCTGGTCGACGCCACGACGTTCCCCACGGACGGTTACATCGCCGAGTCGGCGGCCCGGCTGACCGGCCGCACGCTGCGCGCGGTGACTCCGTCGGAGGTCCCGTCGGCGCTGTCCGGCCGCACGGCGGCGGTCCTGCTGAACCACGTGGACTACCGCACCGGCCGCCTGCACGACCTGCCGTCGCTGACGGCCGCGATCCACGCCTCCGGCGCCTTCGCGGTCTGGGACCTGTGCCACAGCGCGGGCGCGCTGCCGGTGGGACTCGACGAGCACGGGGTCGACCTGGCGGTCGGCTGCACCTACAAGTACCTGAACGGGGGCCCCGGTTCACCGGCGTACCTGTACGTGCGCGGGGAGCTGCAGGACCGTTTCGACTCCCCCCTGCCCGGCTGGAACTCGCACGCCGAGCCCTTCGGCATGAACCCGTCCTACGCCCCGGCAGCCGGCGCCCTGCGTGGCCGCGTCGGCACGCCGGACATCCTCTCCATGCTGGCCCTGGAGGCTGCCCTGGAGGTCTGGGACGGCGTCTCCGTCACCGCCGTCCGCACCAAGTCCCTCGCCCTCACGGACTTCTTCCTGCGCTGCGTGTCGGCGTACACGGAGCCCGGCCGGGTGGAGTCGGTGACCCCGGAACCCCACGAGCACCGAGGCAGCCAGATCGCCCTGCGGTGCCGCGACGCGGGAGAGGTGATGAAGCGCCTGATCGAGCGAGGCGTGGTGGGCGACTTCCGCCACCCCGACGTCCTCCGCTTCGGCTTCACCCCGCTGTACGTGAGCTTCGCCGATGTGGAGCGAGCGGCCCGGGTCCTGGGGGAGGTGCTGGCGTAGGGGACGGCCGAGGGGGCGGGGCGGGCGCGGGAACCCGGCCTCGGGCGGGCGTGCCGCTCGGGGTTGCTCCCGTCCCTGCGGAAAGGTGCGCGGGCAGGCGGCCCCGCCCCCGGCCGCCGGCGCCCGGCCGCGTGAGACCGGTCGCCCCTCGCCGGAGCGGCGCCGGCCCCGACCCGGGCGCCCGCATCATCATGCCCCCGCGCCGCGCACCTTCCGGCACCACACCCGACGCCCCCGGCCGGGTACCACCCCGCACCGAACCGTTGATCCCTCACCCTCCGTCACATCCCCATGTCCGCGCACGTCACCGGCCTGATAGCGTCCCCGCCGACGGCCGGCGAACAATCCCCACCTGGTCCGCCACATCGCCGAACCCGTTTCCTCGCCGAGAGGTTGGAGCATGCCGGACGACGCCGCAGCAGCCCGCGCCGCCGCCGAGGAGGAGTCGGCCTTCTCGCATCCCCCGGTCGACCCCGACGTCACCGCCGCCTACGGCGACCACCCCGACCAGGTGATCGACTTCTACGCCCCCCGCATCGACAGCCCCGTCGCCCCCCTGGTCGTCGTCCTGCACGGCGGAGCCTGGCGCGCCCGCTACGACCGCCGCCACATCACCCCCTTCGCGGACCACCTGGCCCGCCGGGGCTTCGCCGTGGCCAACGTCGAGTACAGACGCGGCGGCGAGCCCCGGATCCCCGCCCCCCAGATCCCCGCCCAGAACACCGGATCCGACACCGGCCCCGGAGCCCAGGCCCCCCTGGCCGGCCGCTGGCCCGACACCTTCGACGACGTGGCCGCCGCCCTGGACGCCCTTCCCGCCCTGGTCCGCGCGGCGCTTCCGCGGGCCGACCCCCACCGCACGGTCATCACCGGCCACTCGGCGGGCGGCCACCTCGCCCTGTGGGCGGCGGCCCGGCACGTCCTGCCCGCCGACGCCCCCTGGCGCCTGGACCGCCCGGCCCCGCTGCGCGGCGTGGTCGCACTCGCCCCCCTCGCGGACTTCGCGCTGGCGGAGAAGCTGGCCGTCTGCGACAACGCGGCGCTGCAACTCCTCGGCGGAGACGCCACGTTCGCCGCGCGGCAGCCGTACGCCGATCCCGTGCTGCTCCTCCCGACGGGCATCGCTACGACGCTGGTCCAGGGCCGTACCGACCTGGTCGTACCCCAGGTGGTGGCCGAGTCGTACACGGACGCCGCGGCGAAGGCGGGGGAGACGGTGGGCCTGACCCTGCTGGAGGACGTGGGCCACTTCCCGCTGATCGACCCGGCGGCGGACGCCTGCGCGGTGGTCGCGGAGGAGATCGCCCAACTGGCCTGGTGACGACCCGGGCCCGACCCCGAGCCCGGGACCCGGTCATACCCGTAGTACCTGAGAGCTACCGCGCAGGACAGCTCCCTGGCGGGACGCCGTCGACCGCTCCCCACCCCTAACTTCCTTGTCGGACAAGCCCGATGGCCGGGCGATCCGAAGGGAAGCCGACCATGGGGCATGCGCCGCCCACTGCCACCGACCCGCAGCCGGCGACGGCGCGCCCGCCGGCGCACCGCACCTGGCGCCGAGCCCTCCTCGCGGCTCTCGTCACGGCCGCCATCGTCGTTCCCCTCTCCGGCGCGGCCCGCCCCGGGATCCCCGCCCCGCCCCCCGCCACCCTCGCCCCGCTCGGCCCGGCGACCCTGCACACCGCGTACGAGGCGAACCGGGCCAACGCCACCGAGGCGGCCCGCATGGCCGCCGCCCACGGTGACGGACACCGTGCCGCCGCGGACCGCTCCCTGGCCGCCCCCTCCCGCCACCTCCTCTCCTTCGACGGCCGAGGCCCCGGCCTGGCCACGGAGGTCCTCGGTGACCTGCCCCACGCCGATCACGTGGCGGTTCTCGTTCCCGGCTCCGACACCTCCATCGACACCTACGCCCGCTTCCACCGGGCGGCGGCCGCCCTGTACGAAGACCTCACGCACCGCGCCCCCACCGGTACCCGCGTGGCCGTGGTCGCCTGGCTCGGCTACCGCACCCCGGGCACGGTCAGCACCACGGTGGCGACCCCGGCCCGCGCCGACCGCGCCGCCCCCCGGCTGCGCGCCCTCGTCCGGCAGTTGCACGCCCTCACCCCCGCCCGGGCACGCCTCTCCCTCCTCTGCCACTCCTACGGCTCGGTCGTCTGCGGCCGCAGCGCCGCCGGGCTGGACGTCGACGACATCGCCCTCGTCGGCTGCCCCGGCACAGGCGCCGACACCGTCGCCGGCCTGCACACGTCCGCCCGCGTCTGGGCGGCCCGAGGCGGCGACGACTGGGTGGCCCACGTACCGCACATCCGCGCCGACCTCCTGGTCACCACCGTCGGCTTCGGCACCGACCCGGTCTCCCGCGCCTTCGGCGCCCGGGTCTTCGACGCCGCCGACGCCGACCACAGCGGTTACTTCACCCCGGGCTCGGCCTCCCTCGCCAACCTGGCCCGGATCACCCTCGGCGAAACCTCGGAGGTGACCCGTGCCTGACCCGGCCCCCGGACCCTGCCATGACGTCCCGCGCCGCGCGCCGCACGCGATACGAACGGCCGTCCACCGCGTGGACAGCGCCACACCCGCGTCCCGGGACCGCGCGGTCGACGCCCTGCGCGCCTTCGCGATCCTCGGTGTCGTCCTCGGCCACTGGCTGGTCACCGCCCTGGTCGCGGAGGACGGCGCGCTGCACACGGCGAGCCCGTTGCAGCACATGCCGTGGCTGGCCCCGATCTCCTGGGTCTTCCAGACCCTGTCCGTGTTCTTCCTCGTCGGAGGCCATGTGGCGACCCGGAGCCACGCCTCGGCCCGCGCCCGGGGCGTGCCGTACCGCGCATGGCTGCGCGGCCGGCTGACCCGCCTGCTCCGGCCGGCCGCCGCCCTCCTCGCCCTGTGGACGGTGGCGGCGACGGCCCTGCTGCTGACCGGCACCCCCCTCGGCACGCTCCACACGCTCGTCAAACTCGCCCTGTCGCCCCTGTGGTTCCTCCTGGTCTTCGCCGCGCTGACGGCGGCCACCCCCCTCGTCGCCCGCCTCAACCCCCTCTGGCCCCTGGCCGTCGTCCTGCACGTGGACGTCCTCCGCTTCGGCCTGCACCTCGGCCCCTCCTGGCTGGGCTGGGTGAACCTGGCGGCGGGCTGGCTGGTCCCGTACACCCTGGGCGCCGCCTGGACCCGTGGCGAGCTGGAATCCCGCCGCGCGGCCTGGGTACTGCTGCTCGGCGGGGCGACGGCCACGGTCGCCCTCGTGACGGCAGCGGGCTACCCCGCGTCCATGGTCGGTGTCCCGGGCGCCGCGGTCTCCAACCTCAACCCGCCGACCCTGGCGGCCGTGACCTTCGGCCTGGCCCAGTGCGGCCTGGCCCTCCTCCTGCGCGACCGGCTGCGCCGGGCGATGGGCCGCCCGCTCGCCTGGGCGGCCGTGGCCCTGGTCAACCTCTCCGCGATGACGATCTTCCTGTGGCACCAGACGGCCCTGATGGCCACCACGGCCACCGCCCTCCTGGCCGGCCGGCTCCCCGGCCTGCACACGCTCCCCGACGGCCCGGGCTGGGTGGCGGCCCGGCTCGGCTGGCTCCCGGTGTTCGCCCTGGTCCTGGCCCTGTGCGGGGCCGCGTTCCGGTCCCGGGAACAGGGGGCCCGCCGCCGTGCCCCGCGCACCGGCGCGCCCGTCGCGCGGAGGCGCTCACGGGTGGTCCGGGTGCACCGGAGCACGGACCCGGAGGCTGCGCGGGTGGTCCGCCGTGTCTAGAGGGGTCCGGCGTGTCTAGGGTGGTCCGCGTGACGGGAACGGGGGGCCGCCGGGTGTTCGCGATGCTCGCGGGCTGGATCCGGCGCCGGCTGCGGGTGCTGCGCGACGACCTGTGGTCCCTGCGCCAGGATCCGCTGCCCGTCTCCGTGTGGCTGCGCTGGCTGCCGCACGGCCTGCTGTGCCTGGCCGCGTTCGGGATCACGTTCGGCGGTGTGGCGCAGCTCGGGGACGGGGGGCATCTCGGTGGCGGTCCGGCCTTCCTGATCGGCCTGGCGCAGGGTGGCGCGGTCGTCCTCGCGCTGTGGCGTCCCCTCGCGGGCTGGTGGCTGTCCATGGCGGCGACGGTGGTGGGCGCCGTCGCGGTCCACGGAGGCCCGGCCATGGTGTCCGGGGAGACGTTCACCTGGCCGTGGACCGCTCCCAGCCCCGCCATGGCACCCGGGGAGACGTTCACCTGGCCCTGGACCGCTTCCGGCATCATCGCGCACCTGCTCGTCCTGCTGCTGCTCGCGCTGCGCGTGCGCACCCGGGTGTCGATCGAGGCGCTGGCCCTGACCGCGCTGCTCACCTACCTCCTGGAGGGCGTGTGGGGCGGGGAGAAGTACCAGCCGACCGGAGTCGTCGCGGTCGTACTGTCCGCGGTCGTCGTGCTGCTCGGCACCGCCCTGCGCGGCCGCCGCGAGGCGCGCGCCGAACTCGTCGAGCAGACCACCCTCACCGCCGAGGAGCGGGCCCGCCGCACCCTGCTGGAGGAGCGCAGCCGTATCGCGCGGGAGCTGCACGACGTGGTCGCGCACCACATGTCGGTCATCTCCATCCAGGCGCAGGTGGCCCCGCACCTCGTCGAGCACCCGCCGCCAGAGCTGATCGAGAACCTCGCCGGCATCCGGCAGAACGCGCTGGAGGCGCTCACCGAGCTGCGCCGGGTGCTCGGTGTGCTGCGTTCGGAGAACCCCGAGGACCCGTACGGCCTGGGCCATCCCGGCACCGGAGCGGCCCCGGACGCTCCCCAGCCCACGCTCGACCGGCTCGACGCGCTGATCGAGAACACCCGGGCAGCGGGCCTGGAGGTGACCACCGAGGTCAGGGGCAGGGCGCGGCCCCACGCTCCGGGGGTGGAGCTGTCGGCGTACCGGATCGTGCAGGAGGCGCTGAGCAACGCCCTGCGGCACGCCCCGGGGTCCCAGGTGCGCGTCGAGGTCGCGCACCTTCGGGACGGTCTGCGGCTGGCGGTGACCAACACCCGCCCGCGCCACCCGGTCCCGCCCTCCCCCGGCGCCGGACACGGGCTGCTCGGCATGCGGGAGCGCGCGACGATGCTCGGCGGCACCGTCACCGCGACCGCGACCCCGGCCGGGGGCTTCACCGTCTCGGCCTACCTGCCCCGGGACGGCACCCCGCTCACGCTGCCGCCCGCCCCGCCCCCGACAGGAGAACAGACCCCATGACGAGCGGCACCATCCGCGTACTCATCGCCGACGACCAGCAGATGGTCCGGCAGGGCTTCACCGTGCTGCTCAACACCAAGCCGGACATCGAGGTGATCGGACAGGCGGTGGACGGCCGGGACGCGATCGGACGGACCGCCGAACTGCTCCCTGACGTGGTCCTGATGGACATCCGGATGCCCGAGCTGGGCGGCATCGAGGCGACCCGCCGCATCACCGCCGACCACCCGGGCATCAAGGTCCTGGTCCTGACCACCTTCGACCTGGACGAGTACGTGTACGAGGCGCTGCGGGCCGGGGCCTCGGGGTTCCTGCTCAAGGACGCCTCGGCGGACCAGCTCGCGGAGGCGGTCCGGGTGGTGGCGGCCGGGGACGCGCTGCTCGCCCCCGGCATCACCCGCCGCCTCATCGCCGAGTTCTCCCGCCTGGACGGCACCCCCCGGACCCCGCTGAAGCAGCGCGTCGGCGACCTCACGGAACGGGAGACGGAGGTACTGGCGCTGATCGCGCAGGGTCTGTCGAACGCGGAGATAGCCGAGCGGCTGGTCGTGGCCGAGCAGACCGTGAAGACGCACGTGGGCCGGATCCTGGTGAAGCTGGGCCTGCGGGACCGTACACAGGCGGCCGTGTTCGCCTACGAGTCGGGCCTGGTCCGCCCGGGCGGACGCTGAGACCCGCCGCTGCGACCCCTGGGCACGACCCGTAGTACCTGAGAGGGACACCCGAGGACCCTTCTCCGAGGGGACGACCGCGCCCCGCCCGCGCCCTACCGTTTCGTACGTGACCGACACGACGCACACGCAGACGACACCGCCCGGGGCGGCGGGCAGGCCGCGCAGCCCCGAGTTCCGGCTGGCCGCGGACGCCCTGCGGGGGCTGCGGCAGGACCTGTTCCAGAACGCCTTCGCCTACCGCCCGCTGCCCCGCACGGCCGGGGACGGCCTGCTCGGCCGTCTGCTGCCGGGCCGCATGAAGCAGTACGCGGTCTGGGGCCCGCACGCGACGGTGGCGGCCGCCGGTGGGGTGGCGGCGCTCGTCGCGCTGGGGAGCAACTACATGGGCGCGACGTCCGCCGTCCTGTGCGCGCTGCTCGCGCTGGCCCCGGTGCTGCTGACCCTGGTCCGTCCGGTGGGAGCGTTCTGGCTGTCGTTCGCGGCGACCACGGCCACCGCCCTCGTCGGCAGTTCCTGGGGCAGCTGGCCGTGGCTGCCGAGCAGCTTCGTCTCCCACCTGGTGGTGCTCACGGTCGTGGCGATACGCACCCGGCCGCGTACGGCCGCCTGGATGTGGGTACTGACCGCGGTGTACGGCTTCTGGGCCGAGGCCGGCTTCGGCTGGGGGCACTACGACACGGACGTCGGCCCGATGCTGATCCTGTCCGCGCTCATCCTGCTGGTGGTCACCGTCCGGCACACCCGGCGGGAGGCCCGGCAGGAGGTGACCGCCCAGCAGACGGTGACCGCGGTGGAGCGCTCCCGGCGCACCCTGCTGGAGGAGCGCACGACCATCGCCCGCGAGCTGCACGACGTGGTCGCCCACCACATGTCGGTGGTCGCCATCCAGGCGGAGGCCGCACCCTACCGGGTGGAGAACCCGCCGCCCGAGCTGGAGAAGGCGTTCGCCACCATCCGGGAGAACGCGGTGGCGGCCCTGACCGAGCTGCGCCGGGTCCTGGGGGTCGTCCGCGCGGAGGACTACGCGGCCCCGGACGCCCCGCAGCCCAGCCTGGCCGACCTGGACGGGCTGCTCGCCAATGTGCGGGAGGCCGGACTCGAGGTGGAGAAGGCGGTGACCGGCGCGGTGCGTGAACTGCCGCAGGGTGTGGAGCTGTCGGCGTACCGGATCGTGCAGGAGGCGCTGAGCAACACGCTGCGGCACGCGCCGGGGGCGGGCGCCCGGGTGGAGATCGGGTACGTCCTCGGCGGCCTGGGCCTGCGCGTCGTCAACGGCCCGCCGCCCGCGCCGGCCCTGGTGAAGCCCTCGCCGGGTGCCGGGCACGGCATCACCGGCATGCGGGAGCGCGTCTCGATGCTCGACGGTGAGATGACGACGGGCCCGACGGCCGGCGGAGGATACGAGGTGACCGTGTTCCTGCCGGTGGTCACGGCGACGGAGGACACCGCATGACGATCCGCGTACTGATCGCGGACGACCAGATGATGGTGCGGGAGGGCTTCTCGGTCCTGCTGAACGCGATGCCGGACATCGAGGTCGTCGGCGAGGCCGTCAACGGCCGGGAGGCGGTCGAGCGGGTGCGGGAACTGGCCCCGGACGTCGTTCTGATGGACATCCGCATGCCGGAGCTGAACGGCCTCGAGGCGACCCGCGAGATCGTCGCCGCCGACGCGGCGGCGAAGGTGCTCGTGCTGACCACCTTCGACCTGGACGAGTACGTGTACCAGGCGCTGCGGGCGGGCGCCTCCGGCTTCCTGCTGAAAGACGCCTCGGCCCGTCAACTGGCCGACGGGGTACGGGTGGTGGCGTCCGGCGAGGCCTTGCTCGCCCCCTCGGTCACCAAACGGCTGATCGTGGAGTTCTCGCGGCTGTCCGAGGCGCCGCGCCTGATGCCGGCGGCGGCGCGGGCGGCGTACGGGGAGCTGACGGAACGCGAGACGGAGGTGCTGGTGCTGATCGCGCAGGGCCTGTCGAACGCGGAGATCGCCGGGCGGCTGGTGGTGGCGGAGTCGACGATCAAGACCCATGTGAGCCGGGTCCTGGTGAAACTCGGTCTCCGGGACCGCACCCAGGCGGCGGTGTTCGCCTACGAGGCCCGGCTGGTGACGCCGGGCTGACGGAACCTCAGGCTTGCACGGGTGTACCCGTTGCCGAATAGTGTTCGACCACTCATGCGGTGAGATCGCATGTGCGAACGGGTTCGAGGTAACGGGGAGGCGCACGGGGGATGGGCTACGTTCTGCCCGGATGGGCCGATGAGATCCTGGACTTCATCGGGATCAACTGGCCGAACGTCGACGAGGACGACTACCGCGACATGGCCGACGCCATGCGGGACTTCGCCGACAAGTTCGAGGGTCACGGCGGCGACGCGCATCAGGCGGTGTCCCGCATCCTGTCCTCCTCGGAGGGGTGGGCCGTCGATGCGATGGAGAAGCACTGGTCGCACGTCAAGGCGGGGCACCTGGAGAAGGTCCCGGAGATAGCGCGGCTGTTCGCGGACGCGTGCGACGTGGTCGCGGACATCATCTTCGGGATGAAGACGAAGGCCGAGATCGAACTCGGCGCCATGGCCGCCTCGTTGGGCATCTCGGTGGGGCTGGCCTTCGTCACCGGTGGCCTGTCGGCGGTGATCGGGGCCGCCGAGACAGCGGCGATGCGGCAGGCGGTCAAGCGGATCATCGACGAGGCCGCCGACCGGATCGTGGACGAACTGCTGGCCCGGGTGACCGCGCCGGTCAACGCCAAGCTGGAGGCCATGGTCGAGGACATGGTCTTCGACCTGGTGGACGACGCCTTCTCGCTGCCTCCCGAGCCTGGTGGCGGCCGGCCGGGCGGCTCCGGAGGATCCGGCGGGTCCGGCGGCGGGGGCAAGCACGGCGGCGGTATGCAGCTGGCCTCCGCCGGTGGCGGCGGGGGCGGGGCCGGCGCCGGAGGGGGCAAGCGGACCGTCATCGACCACGTCGAGTTCGAGGACGGCGCAGGCAAGGTCTCCTTCCACGGCGGCGAACTGCACCGGTCCACCTCGGGCTCGCTGACGAAGGCCAAGGGCGCCTTCGGCCGCACCCGCGGCAGGGACCCCTTCACCAAGGCCTTCGAATCCGTTCTGGAAGGCGCCCTGAAGGGCTCCGAGAAGGCCCTCGTCAAGATCAGCAAGCATGTCACCGAGACCCTCCCGGACCGGGTCAAGGCCACCTCCCGCCTGCACAAGGGCATCGACCTCGACGTCCGCGACCGGGTCAACGCCATCAACGGCGGCAAGAAGGGCGGTGCCGGCGACGGCGGGCACGGACGGTCCGACGGGCCCGGACGAAAGCGCCCCGCGTCGTTGCGCACGGCGCTGGACAACGCCCGTGAGAAGGCCGTCGCCCTGACGCAGCGCCGCTGCAAGACCGACCCGGTCGACATCGCCAGCGGCGAGATGGTGCTCTCCCAGACGGACCTGGCACTGCCCGGCGTGCTCCCGCTGGTGGTGCGGCGCACCCACATATCCGGCTACCGCTACGGCCACTGCTTCGGGCCGAGCTGGGCCTCCACCCTCGACGAGCGGCTCGAGCTGACCGGCACCGGCGCGGTCTGGGCCCGCCCCGACGGCTCCCTGCTCGCCTACCCGCACCTGCCGCGCGAGGCGGACGAGGAGGTGCTGCCGCTGGAGGGCGAACGCATCCCCCTCACCTTCGTCGAGCGATCGGCCCTGGGCGAGGTCACGTACGCCACGACCGACGTCCGCTCCGGCCTGATCCGCCGCTTCACCGGCAATCCGTACTCCTCGGGCGGCCTGTACTGGCTGCGCGACATCGAGGACCGCAACGGCAACGGCCTGCAGTTCGTCCGCGACGACGAGGGCCTGCCCATGACGCTCCTGCACGAGGGCGGCTACCGCGTCCGCGTCACCCGGGACACCGATCTCGCCCGGGTCACGGCCCTCGACCTGGAGACCCCCGAAGGCCCGGTCCGGGTCGCCTCGTTCGCGTACGACGAGACCGACGACCTGGTGGGGGTGTCAGGCGCGCGCGGCGTACCCCTGCGGTTCACCTACGACGACGAGCACCGCGTCACCTCGTGGACCGACCGCAACGGCCACACCTACGGCTATGTGTACGACGCGGCCGGCAGGGTCGTGGAGACGATCGGCCCCGACGGCGCGCTGTCCTCACGGTTCGCCTACGACACCGCCGCCCGCGAGACCCGCTTCACCGACTCCACCGGCGCGGTCACCGTCACCCGCTTCAACCAGCTCGGCCAGACGCTCAGCGAGACCGACCCGCTCGGCAACACCGTGTCCTTCGAGTGGGACCGCTACGACAACCTGCTGTCCCGCACGGACGAGCTGGGACACACCTCCCGCTTCACGTACGACGACGCGGGCAACCTCCTGACCGTCCACTACCCGGACGGACGCCAGGCCTCGACCACGTACAACGCGCTGCACCTGCCGGAGACGATCACCGGCCCGGACGGCACCGTGTGGCGGAACGTCTTCGACGAGCGGGGCAACCGCACCGCGGTCATCGCGCCGGACGGCACCTCGACGACGATCACCCACGACGCGGCGGGTGCCCCGGCCACGGTCACGTTCCCGACCGGCGAGACGGAGACGCGCGTCAACGACCAGGCGGGCCTGGTCCTCTCGGTCTCCCACGGGCACGGCGCCACGTACACGGTGCGCCGCGACGCCTTCGGGCGGCCCCGCGAGTCCGTCGACCCCGCCGGATCCGTGACCCGCCTGGAGTGGACGGCGGACGGCTGGCTCACCCGGCGCACCGCACCCGACGGCGCGAGCGAGCAGTGGACGTACGACGAGGAGGGCAACTGCCTGACCCACACCGACCCGCTGGGCGGCGTGACCCGCTTCGAGTACACGTGGTTCGACCTGCTCGCCGCCCGCACGGGCAAGGACGGGGCCCGGTACGAGTTCACGTACGACACCGAGCTGCGGATCAGCGCGGTGCTCGATCCGCAGGGCAGGACGTGGAGTTACCGGTACAGCCCGTCGGGCCTGACCGAGTCCGAGACCGACTTCGACGGGCGCACCACGCGCTATGAGTACGACGCCGCGGGCCGCCTCGTCGCCCGCACGACCCCGCTCGGGCAGCGCATCGGCTTCACGTTCGACGCGGTGGGCAACGTGCTGGAGAAGGACGCCGACGGCGTGCTCACCCGCTACAGCTACGACAGCGGTGACCGGCTCACCGCCGCCGTCTCACCGGCCTCCTCGCTCACCTTGGAACGCGACGCCATGGGCCGGCTGCTCGCGGAGACGGTCGACGGCCGCAGCATGCGGTTCGGCTACGACCCGCACGGCGAACTGGTCTCGCGCACCACACCGACCGGCGCCACCACCTCGTACGCCTACGACACCGCGGGCAACCGGGTGCGGGTCGACTGCGCCGGCCACGCGCTCGGCTTCGCCCGCGACGAGCTGGGCCGCGAGACACGGCGCACCCTGGGCCCCGCGCACGCGCCGGTGACGCTCGCTTCGCAGTGGGACACGATCGGCCGTCTTTCGGCCCGGTCGCTGGCCACGCCCCGCGGCACGCTCCGGGACCGCTCCTACGGCTACCGCGCCGACGGCTTCCTCACGCGGATCACGGACCGGCAGGCCGGCGTGGACTGGCGGTTCCAGCTCGACCCGGTGGGCCGCCCGCTCGGCGTCACCGCCGGCGACTGGTCGGAGCGCTACGCCTACGACACCACCGGGAACCAGACCGCCGCCCACTGGCCGGACCAGGCCCGGCACACCGAGAGCCGCGGCGAGCGGACCTATGAGGGGACCCGGCTGGTCGGCGCGGACGGTGTGCGCTACGAGTACGACGACGCCGGACGGGTCGTGCTGCGGCAGAAGCGACGTCTGTCCCGCAAGCCCGACACCTGGCGCTACACCTGGGACGCCGAGGACCGCCTGGTCTCCTGCACCACCCCGGACGGCACCGTGTGGCGCTACACCTACGACGCGCTGGGCCGCCGCACCGCCAAGCACCGCATGGCGGCCGACGGGCACGGCGTGGCGGCCACGGTGCGTTTCGCCTGGGACGGCACCCAGCTGGCCGAGGAGACGGACACCGCGACCGGTGTGACGCTGACCTGGGAGTACGAGGGTCCGCAGCCGATGTCCCAGCTGGAGCGCAGGCTGCCGGACGACGCGGGGCAGCAGGAGGTGGACAGCCGGTTCTTCGCCATCGTCACGGACGTCATCGGCACCCCGACCGAACTCGTCGGCGAACAGGGCGACATCGCCTGGCACAAGCGCTCCACGGTCTGGGGCATCACCGCCCGCAACCGCGACGCCCGGGCCCACACGCCGCTGCGCTTCCCCGGCCAGTACGCCGACCCGGAGACGGGCCTGCACTACAACCTGAACCGCCACTACGACCCCGAGACGGCCCGCTACGTGTCGTCCGACCCGCTGGGCCTGGTACCCGCGCCCAACCCCGCCGCGTACGTCGTCAACCCGTTCACGTGGATGGACCCCGAGGGGCTGATCGCCAAGGGGTGCACGCAGGAGGCGGGGTGGTACGGGGGACTGCTGCCGGCGAACCTGATGGCGAACGGCAAGCAGTACCCCCAGGCGATGGAGGTCAACCACATCCCGCCCAAGGCGGCGTGGAAGGACGTCATCGAGCCGGGCTTCTACATCGCGAACAAGCCGCACCGGAAACAGAAGGTCAACAACGGGCCGGCGATCCGCATGAAGAAGTCCGACCACGGTCAGCTCAGCAGCACGGGGTCCAGCACAACGGCGACCAACTGGCACGCCACGCAACGGGCACTGATCAACCAGGGGCGCATCACCGAGGCGATGCGCATGGACATCGACGACATCAAGACGAAGTTCCCCGGTCAGTACGACCAGCACATCAAGGAGATGGTGGCGAGCCTGAAGCACAACAAGCCGCTTCAGGACATGCTGGCCAAGCGCGGATGGACGATCGACGAAGCGGCCCTGTTGGCATGATGCCAGTGGCGCGACAAGAGATCACCAGAGGGAGGCGCAAGGATGGATGTTGAACTGTTGCCGCGTGTCGGTATCGCTTCGTTCCGGCTCGGTATGCCGTTCGACGAGGCGATGGCCGAGGCCCGGAGGTGGGGGCGCGTCGAACACTCCCCTGAAGGCGGGCGCCCGCCGGGCAAGTACGTCGTCGTCAACCAGGCGTTTCGGTTCGAGTTCGTGCTCCTCTTCGAGTCCGAGGAGAACGAGCGGCTGACCGGTATCGAGGTGTGGCGTTTCCGCGACGAGGCCGCCGACATCCGCTTCCTCCTCGAGGGCATCGACGTCTTCCGCACGCCGGCGGACGATCTGCCGGAGATCCTGGAGGAGCGGGGGCACGAGGTCGTCGAGAGCGACCACGGGTTCGAGGAGGTCACGGACCTCGGCCTGCGCTTCGCGAACAACAGCAGCTTCGAGTATCCGGTGGACGAGGAGGGCGACCCGCTGTACTACGACTACGTGCTGGTCGCGGACGGCATCTGAACGGGAGCTTCGCACATGGACGTGGAGATCCGGCCGCACGTCGGCGTGGGGCCGTTCCGGTTCGGTATGCCGTTCGACGAGGCGATGGGCCTCGCCCCGACGCTGGGCCGCGTCAGCCATCGGCCGGGGGCCGAGCGTCCCCCGGGCACGTACGTGGTGAACCTGGACGACTCCGGGTTCCAGTACGTGCTGTCGTTCCCCGAAGCGGGCACGCTCACCAGCGTGGAGCTGTGGCGCTTCCGCGACGAGGCGGCCGACATCGACGTCACCTTCGACAAGCTGGACGTGTTCCGCACACCCAGCGAGGAGTTGGTCGAGCAGCTCGAGGAGCGTGGTCACTCCGTCTCGTACGACGACGACCTCGGCATTCACGCCCTGCCCGAGCTGAGGATGTCCTTCGCCAACAACAGCTCCTTCGAGTACACCGTCGACGAGGAGGGGGATCCCCTCAACTTCGACTACGTCCTGGTCAGCACCGAGTTGGTCGCCTGAACCATGGATCTGCAGATCCGTCCGCGGACGAGTGCCGGGCCGTTCCGGCTCGGCATGTCCGTCGAGGGGGCGCGAGCAGTGGCTCATGAAGAGGGTGCCTTCCGGACCGTCGCGAGCGACGCGGTCCCAGGGCAGATCCTTCTCACCCACGACGACGCCCGGATGGACATCGTGCTCGGGTTCACCAAGGGTGCGCTGAGCGGGGTGGAGCTGTTCCGGTTCCAGAACGAGGACGCCGACGTCCGGGTGCTGCTGGACGGGCTCGACGTCTTCCGCACCCCGAGCGAGGACCTCTTCGAACAGCTGGCGGAGCGGGGTCACACCATCGAGGAGAACGACCTCGGCTTCGACGCCCTGCCGGAGCTCAAGGTGATCCTCGCGAACCAGAGCAGCCACGAGTACCCGGTGGACGAGGAGGGCGACCCCCTGTACTACGACTACGTGCTGGTCGCGGACCGCATCTGAACCGGGTGTCGCACATGGACGCCGAGACCCGTCCGCACGTCGGGCGGCGTGGCCGGAACGGAAGGGCAGCCATGGACTTGGTACTCGACCCGCCTCGCGGAGTCGCACCGATCCTCCTGGGCATGACGCTCGGCGAGGTGGTCGCGGCCGTGTCCGGCTGGGGCGAGCCCCGGGTGCTCAGGCGGCCGGGACGGGATTCGGCGAGAGTCTCCTCGGTCCTGGACGGAGTAGGTGTGCAGGCCCTGCTGGAGGGCGGCCGCACGGTCACGGCCGTCGAACTGTGGTGGCCCGGTGAGGGCCGGGTGTCCGGTACCCGGGTCCTGCTCGACGGGCACGACGTGTTCCGCACTCCCGCGGCGGAACTCTTCCGGCGCGCCGCCGCGCGGGGATGGACGGTCGACACCTCGCAGCCCGAACACCCGGTGATCCCCGGCGTGTCGCTGGGTTTCACCCGGCAGACCTCGCAGGAGGTTCCCCGCGACGCCGGGGGCCTGCCGTTGTCGGTCACCTCCGTCCTCGTCGGAGGGAAGGACTACTACGAGCACCGTTACGACAGCCGGTGGCCGGAGGGCGGCCACCCCTGGTCAGACCGCGGGTCGGCGCGTTAGCGTCCCCGCATGTCAGGGACTGCCGACCTCGCTTTCGACCCCTGGGACCCGGCGTTCCTCGCCGACCCCTACCCGGCCTACGCCGAACTGCGGGCGCGCGGCCGGGTGATCCGGTACGAGCCGACCGACCAGTGGCTGGTCCCGCACCACGCGGACGTCTCGGCGCTGCTCCGGGACCGCCGCCTGGGCCGCACCTACCAGCACCGCTTCTCCCACGAGGAGTTCGGCCGTACCCCGCCCCCGCCGGAACACGAGCCGTTCCACAGGCTCAACGACCACGGGATGCTCGACCTGGAACCGCCGGACCACACCCGGATCCGGCGCCTGGTGTCGAAGGCGTTCACCCCGCGCACGGTGGAGCGGCTGAAGCCGTACGTGCGGAGACTGGCGGACGAACTGGTGGCCGGCCTCGTCCGCAACGGGGGCGGGGACCTGCTGAC
This sequence comes from Streptomyces sp. NPDC045022, assembly GCF_056432605.1. Lineage (NCBI taxonomy): Bacteria > Bacillati > Actinomycetota > Actinomycetes > Kitasatosporales > Streptomycetaceae > Streptomyces > Streptomyces sp. NPDC045022. The sequence continues at coordinate 39,441 of NZ_JBWKIR010000029.1, read as the reverse complement.
CGACGTGGCGGAGCCGCTGCCGGTGGCGGTGATCGCCGAGATGCTGGGCATCCCGGACGCGGACCGGGCCCCGCTCAGGCCCTGGTCGGCGGACATCTGCGGGATGTACGAGCTGAACCCGCCGGAGGAGACGGCGGCGCGGGCGGTGCGGGCCTCGGTCGAGTTCTCCGGCTACCTGCGTGAGCTGATCGCCGAACGCCGCGAGGAGCCGCGCGACGACCTGGTCTCCGGCCTGATCGCCGCCCACGACGAGGGCGACCGGCTGACGGAACAGGAGATGATCTCCACCGCCGTCCTGCTCCTCAACGCCGGTCACGAGGCCACGGTCAACGCCACGGTGAACGGCTGGTGGGCGCTGTTCCGCAACCCCGGCCAGCTGGCGGCCCTGCGCGCCGACCACTCCCTGGTCCCGTCCGCGATCGAGGAGCTGATGCGCTACGACACCCCGCTCCAGCTCTTCGAACGCTGGGTCCTGGACGACATCGAGATCGACGGCACGACGATCCCCCGGGGCGCGGAGATCGCCATGCTCTTCGGCTCCGCCAACCACGACCCGTCCGTCTTCACCGGCCCCGCCCGCCTGGACCTCACCCGCGAGGACAACCCCCACATCTCCTTCAGCGCGGGCATCCACTACTGCATCGGCGCCCCTCTCGCCCGTATCGAACTGGCCGCCTCGATGTCGGCGTTGCTGGAGAAGGCCCCGACGCTCGCCCTGGCGGCGGAGCCGGTACGGAAGCCGAACTTCGTGATCCGCGGGCTGGAGGGACTCCGCGTCGAGGTGAGGTGACGAGCCGCGTACGGCGGCCGCCCGGCGGAGCGTCAGCGCTCCTTCGTCTCCTCCAGTACCGTCCGGCCGAGCAGGGCGTACCGCTCGGGGGAGCGGCGCTTGAGATACTGGGCGTAGCCGAGGCCGGCCGCCGCGACCAGGGCCACCAGCCACGGTGTCGCCTTCAGCACCAGGGAGCCGGACTCGGGCCCGGCGGCCACGCCCATGTTGGACACCAGCAGCACGACCACCGCGAGCATCGCGACGCCGCCCAGCAGGGGCGCGGTGAAGGTGCGGAACCAGTGGCGGCTCTCGGGGTGGTGGGAGCGGAAGTACGCCAGTACCGCGAAGGAGCACACGGCCTGGACGACGAGGATCGCCATGGTGCCGAGGATGGCGAGCAGGACGTACGTACCGGTGTACGGGTCCTTGTCCGCGGCCCAGAACGCCCCGATCAGCAGCGCGCTGACCCCGGTCTGCACCAGGCCGGCGACGTGCGGGGAGCCGTGCCGGGCATGCGTCCGCCCGACGGTGTGCTTCAGTGACGGCAGGGCGCCCTCCCGCCCCAGCGCGTACAGATAGCGGGCGGCGCAGTTGTGGAAGGCCATCCCGCAGGCCAGTGAGCCGGTGATCATCAGCCACTGCATGACGTCGACCGCCCAGTGGCCGACGTAGCGCTCGGTGGGGCCGAAGAACAGCGCGAGCGGATCGGCGGACGAGGCGGCCTGCACGGCCTCCGCCTCACCGTTGCCGGTGATGGCCATCCAGGAGACGAGGACGTAGAAGACCCCGACGCCGAGCACGCTGATCATCGTCGCCTTCGGGATGATCTTCTTCGGGTCGCGGGACTCCTCGCCGTACATCGCCGTCGACTCGAAGCCGACCCAGGACCAGAAGGCGAAGAACAGTCCGAGCCCGGCGGAGGTGCCCTTGAAGGCGTTGACGGGGTTGACGGGCGCGAAGGTGAACCCGTGCGGCCCGCCACCGTGGAAGGCCACGGACACCGCCATGGCCGCCAGCACGGTGACCTCCGTCGCGAGCAGCGCCACCAGCAGCTTCTCGGCGACGCTGATCCCGAACCAGGTGCCGGTGGCGTTGATCGCGAGCATCAGGACCGCGAAGGCCCACCAGGGCACGTGGAGTCCCGTCTGGTCCTTCAGCGTGTTCGTCGCGAAGGTGGAGAAGATGCCGATCAGCGCCGGCTCGAAGACGACGTAGGCGAAGGTGGCGAGCAGTCCGGACGCCAGTCCCACGGTGCGGCCGAGGCCGTGGGAGATGAAGCCGTAGAAGGCGCCGGTGGAGGTGATGTGCTGCGCCATCGAGGTGAAACCGACGGAAAAGATTGCCAGCACGACCATTGCGACGAGATAGCTCGCCGGTGCCCCGACGCCGTTGCCGGAGGACACCATGAACGGCACGTTGCCGGTCATCGCGGTGATCGGCGCGGCGGTGGCGACCGCCATGAACACCACGCCGAGCAGGCCGACGGCGTTGGGTTTCAGTCGGTGAATCGTTCCGTCGCCATCCGTCTCCGCCGCCGGGGCGACGCCCTCGTCCACTGCCATGGGGTGGCCCCCTCCGTGTCCGGTCCATGGGTCTGATGGAGCAGGATGGTGGATGAGGGAGGGGGTACGGAAGGGGTCGGCACGGTTAAATGTGTGTCACCAGACCATTGAGGCCGTGCGTGCTGAGGGTGTCCGGCTCACGCCGAGGGCAACGTGAGCCCCCAGGCACCCTCCACCACGCGCCACGTCCGCCTCCGTACCGGCCCCGAGACCGCCGCGTCCGCCCGGTAGCGGAAGTCCGCCCCCACGACCGTCACGACGCGGCCGACGGCCAGCAGCGGGGTCGCCGCCGCGCCCACCGACAGCGGCCACACCTCCACCGAGACCGTTCCACCCGCACCCGGGGTCACCGACACGGTCTCCACCGGCTGGTCCAGGTCCACCACCGTCTCGCCGTCGACCTCCACCCGGAGCCGGGCGGGGCCGGGGGCCGGTACGGCGGAGAGGCGAGCGGGGCGCGGGCCCAGGGTGCGGACCAGCGAACGGTACGTCGTGCGCAGCCAGGGACGCCCGGAAGGCACCGTCACCGGTTCGGCTGGGCATCCCGCCCGCACCGGCGCCGGCGGGATGCCCAGCGTGCCCAGCACCACCCCGTCGCTGTCGTCGACGAGCAGGTCGAGGCGGCGCTCGGCCCCGTCCAGCACCGCGCGCGCCGCCGCCACCGCCCCCATCGGCACCCCCAGGGACTCCGCCAGCGCCAGCGTGCCTCCCACGGGCACCATCGACAGCGCGCATCCGGCGAGCTCCCGCCGCCGGTGCAGCAGGGTCACCGCGCGCACCAGGGCCCGGTCGTCGCCGATCACGACCGGGCGCCGGGCACCCCGTCGGCCCAGTGCGCGGGCGAATTCCTCCGGCCCCTCCGGCAGACACACCTTGGCCGCCGCACCCGCGCTGAGCACGTCTTTCGCGATCCGTACGGACTCTCCGTCGGCCTGCCGTGCTGTCGGATCGATGATCACCAGCAGCTGATCGGACGTCGCGAAAGTCGCCACCTCGGTCCTGCCTCGCTTCCTCGGGTAGCATCTTTGTGCAAGAGCCCCTTGCGCTATTGCGCCAGGGGCTTCGTCTATTCCGGGGCATCCGGTCCGACGGTTGTGCGGCCAACGACGGTCGCGGTGGCACGCGGCGGTGAACCTTACGCCCGCGCCCCTGACCTTGGACATGCCCCGCCCGGAAGGGGTGTACGCGCGTGCCCGCACTTGTGCTGCTCGGTGCTCAGTGGGGTGACGAAGGCAAGGGGAAGGCGACCGACTTGCTCGGTGGCTCGGTGGACTATGTAGTGCGTTACCAAGGCGGCAACAACGCCGGCCACACGGTCGTCGTCGGCGACCAGAAGTATGCACTCCACCTCCTCCCTTCCGGAATCCTCTCGCCCGGTTGTACGCCGGTCATCGGTAACGGTGTCGTCGTCGACCCGTCGGTCCTGCTCTCCGAGCTGAGCGGTCTGAACGAGCGTGGCGTCGATACGTCCAAGCTCCTGATCAGCGGTAACGCGCATATCATCACGCCGTACAACGTGACCGTCGACAAGGTGACGGAACGCTTCCTCGGCAAGCGCAAGATCGGTACCACCGGCCGCGGCATCGGCCCGACCTACGCGGACAAGATCAACCGCGTGGGCATCCGGGTCCAGGACCTGTACGACGAGTCGATCCTCACCCAGAAGGTGGAGGCGGCCCTCGACGTCAAGAACCAGATCCTCACCAAGCTCTACAACCGGCGAGCGATCGCCGTGGACCAGGTGGTCGAGGAGCTGCTGACCTACGCGGAGAAGCTCGCTCCGTACGTCGCCGACACCGTCCTGGTCCTGAACCAGGCCCTGGAGGAGAACAAGGTCGTCCTGTTCGAGGGCGGCCAGGGCACCCTCCTGGACATCGACCACGGCACGTATCCCTTCGTCACCTCCTCCAACCCGACCGCGGGCGGTGCCTGCACCGGCGCCGGCGTGGGCCCGACGAAGATCAGCCGGGTCATCGGCATCCTCAAGGCCTACACGACCCGGGTCGGCGCGGGACCCTTCCCCACCGAACTCTTCGACGAGGACGGCGAGGCGCTGCGCCGCATCGGCGGCGAGCGGGGCGTGACCACGGGCCGCGACCGCCGCTGCGGCTGGTTCGACGCGGTCATCGCCCGCTACGCGACCCGCGTGAACGGCCTGACCGACTTCTTCCTCACCAAGCTGGACGTGCTGACCGGCTGGGAGCAGATCCCGGTCTGCGTGGCGTACGAGATCGACGGCAAGCGCGTCGAGGAGCTGCCGTACTCCCAGACCGACTTCCACCACGCGAAGCCGGTCTACGAGACGCTGCCGGGCTGGTCGGAGGACATCACGAAGGCGAAGTCCTTCTCCGACCTCCCCAAGAACGCCCAGAACTACGTGAAGGCGCTGGAGGAGATGTCCGGCGCCCCGATCTCCGCGATCGGCGTGGGCCCGGGCCGCGACGAGACGATCGAGATCAACTCGTTCCTGTAGGCCGTGGGCGGGGCGCTGTCCCCGCCGCGTGCCCAGACCGCCCCGCCGGTCCGCCCTCGGGCGTGATCGGCGGGGCGGTCCCGTGTCGTGCGCGGTGCACAATCGGAGTATGAGCGTCCACCGGAACGCACGGTGCCGGGGACCGTACGGCGGTGAGGGCGGCCAGGCCGGCGGCACGGACTGCTCCGACCCCGCCGTCTTCGAGGTCGCCCGGCACAACAGACCCGCGTTGTGGGTGTGCCCGGTGCACCTCGGGCCCTCGCTGCTGATGGCGACCGGGGTCCTGTGGCCACCGGTGATCAGGCTCATCGGCCGTCCTGGGGACCGGCAGCCGTAGCACCCTGGCGAGACGGTCTGGTGGGCGGACGGTCGCGGTCGTCAGCTGAAGACGATCATCGAGCCCTGGGCCAGGGATCGGGTCGCCGCCGCGTGCAGTCCCAGCCACACGTGCCGTTCGCGGGCGAAGGGGCTGGGATCGTGCGGCGCCGGGACGGCCGGTTCCTCCAGCTCGGTCGGTGCGGAGGGCGGTTCGGGGGCCGTCGGCGGGTTGGCCGGATCGATGCCGATGGACGGGGCGACGTACTGGAGTTCCCGCAGGAGGGTCTGGGAGGAGCCCAAGGGGCCGCCGCCCGCGAGGAGTTCGTCGTTCGACAGGGGGTGCGGGAAGTCGACGGGAACGTACGCGCCCGCGTGGTCGTAGTGCCAGACCAGGTGGGACTGCTGGGCCGTGGACTCGAACATCTCCAGCAACTGCTCGTAGTCACCGCCCAGTTCGTCCACCGGGGTCACCGGCAGGCCGCAGACCTGGAGCAGGTAGACCCGGCGCAGGAAGTGCAGGGCGTCGTAGTCGAAGCCGGCCACCGGGGCGACGTCACCGGACAGGCCCGGCATGTACTGGTACACCGGCACCGGTGGGAGCCCGGCTCCGGCCAGCGCCTTGTTGTATTGCGCGAGTTCCTCGGCGAACGGGTTGTCCGGGGTGTGGCACAACACGTCGACGAGCGGTACCAGCCACAGGTCACAGGCCAAAAGAGGACTCCTCGCATCGGCACGCGCACGGTCACGCACGGCAGCAGGTGGTCAGGGAAGGGTAGTCGCTACGGCCCCCGGTGGCTTCCCTGTGGGGCCGTACCGGTCACCTACCCGTTGCTCAGGTGTTCCAGCAGCGCCAGCGAGTGGGCGTTGGCGGCGGCGACGATCCGGCGGGCGGCCTCGGCGTCGCGGCGGGCCAGCGCGTCGACCAGTTCGGTGTGCGCGGCCCAGAGCCGGCCGCGCAGATCGGGCATGCGGAGCAGGTGCCGCACCGCGCAGACCCAGGACTGCACGCGCAGCCGGTCCAGGAAGTCGGCGAGGTAGGGGTTGCCGAACAGGGCGCTCAGCTCGCGCCAGAACCGCAGGTCGTAGCCGATGAGGATGGTGAGGTCACCGGCCGCCGCCGCGCGCTGGGCCTCCTCGCCCCGGCGGCGCACGGTGGTCAGCGCCGCGGCCGTGCGTGGGTCCTCCGGCGGGGTGCGGAAGGCGGGATGGCCCGAGACGAGGGCCTGGAACATGCCGTCGGTGACCAGGTTGCGGGCCTCGATCATGTTCCGGTAGTCGGCGACGGAGTACTCCGGCACGCGGAAGCCGCGGTGCTGGTCGGCCTCCAGGATGCCCTGCGCGGACAGGTCGACCAGCGCCTCGCGGACGGGGGTGGCCGAGACGCCGTACTGGTCGGCGATCTCCTTGACGGTGAACGCCCGGCCCGGTAGCAGCCGCCCGGCCAGCACCTCGTCACGGAGCGCGTCCGCGATCTGCTGGCGCAGGGTGCTGCGCGTCACGGTGCCGTTGCCGGGCATGGTCCGGGCCTCTCCTCACGCGTCCGGTGACGTACTCGTACGAACTCGCTGTCTACACGAGTACCTGTGTCCTACGAGCACGTCACCTTACGCGTTCGGATCCGCCCGGCGGCAGCCTCGGTTCCGGGCGCGGCCGGTGCCTCGCGCGACCGTGTCCCCGCGGCTACGCGGTGTACTCGTCGGCCACGGTCAGCGCGGCGTCGAGCGCGGCCAGGCCCTCCTTCAGCTCGGCCTCCGTCACGTTGCACGGCGGGACCACGTGGGTGCGGTTCATGTTCACGAAGGGCCACAGACCGTGCTGCTTGGCGGCGGCGGCGAAGGCGGCCATGGGGGCGTTCGCCTCGCCGGCCGCGTTGTACGGCACCAGCGGCTCGCGGGTCTCGCGGTTCTTGACCAGTTCCAGCGCCCAGAACATGCCGACACCGCGCACCTCGCCGACGCTCGGGTGCCGCTCGGCCAGGTCGGCGAGAGCCGGGCCGACGACCGTCTCGCCGAGCCGCCCGGCGTTCTCGACCACACCCTCCTGCGCCATCACGTTGATCGTGGCGACGGCCGCGGCGCAGGCCAGCGGGTGACCGGAGTAGGTCAGGCCGCCGGGGTACGGGCGCCTGCCGAAGGTCTCCGCGATCTCCCCGGAGATCGCGACACCGCCGAGCGGAACGTAACCCGAGTTCACGCCCTTGGCGAAGGTCATGAGGTCGGGGGTGACGTCGAACAGGCCGGCCGCGAACCATTCGCCGGTCCGCCCGAAGCCGGCCATGACCTCGTCCAGGACGAAGACGATCCCGTGCCTGTCGCACAGCTCCCGCACCCCGGCCAGGTAGCCGGGCGGCGGGACCATGATCCCGGCCGTACCGGGGATGGTCTCCAGGATGATCGCGGCGATCGTCCCCGGGCCCTCGAAGGCGATCGTCGTCTCCAGGTGCTCCAGGGCCCGCGCGGTCTCCTGCTCCTCGGTCTCGGCGTAGAAGCGGGAGCGGTAGAGGAAGGGCGCCCAGAAGTGGACGACGCCGGCGCTGCCGCTGTCGGAGGCCCAGCGGCGCGGGTCGCCGGTGATGTTCACGGCCTGCTGGGTGCCGCCGTGGTACGAGCGGTAGGCGGAGAGCACCTTCGGGCGGCCCGTGTGCAGCCGGGCCATGCGCACCGCGTGCTCGACGGCGTCCGCGCCGCCGTTGGTGAAGAAGATCTTGTCCAGGTCGCCGGGCGTCCGCTCGGCGATCAGCCGGGCCGCCTCCGAGCGCGCCTCGACGGCGAACGCGGGCGCGAACGTCGTCATCTTCGCGGCCTGCTCCTGTATGGCCGCGACGACCTTGGGGTGCTGGTAGCCGATGTTGGTGAAGACGAGCCCGCTGGTGAAGTCCAGGTACCGGTTGCCGTCGTAGTCCCAGAAGTACGACCCCTCGGCGCCGGCGACGGCGAGCGGGTCGATGAGGTCCTGGGCGGACCAGGAGTGGAAGACGTGCGCGCGGTCCGCGGCCTTCACTGCGGCGCCGGCGTCGGGGTTGGGCTGAGGGGTCATGCCCGCGAGCGTAAATGTCCGCGATGCGGAAGCGACATCGGCGTCTTGTTCCTTGGGCGGGGGGTTTCCGCGACAGGTTGTCGAAACGGGCACCGGAGCATCCCCGAAACCAGTCGACAGTTCACTGTCCAAATGGCAGGATGCTGTCATCTGCAGGGCCGAGGAGGTCGCATGAACCGCAAGCCCGTACACCTCGCCGTCTACGACAGCCTCGCCGACTGGGAGACGGGGCACACCACCGCCGGTCTCGCCCGCGCCGGGTACCGGGTCCTGACGGTGGGGCCAGGCTCCCAGCCGGTCATGAGCATCGGCGGGCTGCGCGTCCAGCCGGACCTCGCGCTCGGTGCACTGCGCCCCGAGGACAGTTCCCTGCTGATCCTGCCGGGCGCCGACCTCTGGGACGCCACCGACGAGCTGGCCCCCTTCGCCCGTGCGGCCCGCGCCTTCCTCGACGCCGGTGTGCCGGTCGCCGCCATCTGCGGCGCCACCGCCGGTCTCGCCCGCGAGGGCCTGCTCGACGACCGCGCGCACACCAGTGCGGCCCCGTACTACCTGACCGCCGCCGCCGAATACGCCGGCACCGGGCACTACGTCGAGACCGACGCGGTGACCGACGGCAACCTGATCACCGCCGGGCCCACCGAGCCGGTCGCCTTCGCCCGGGAGGTCTTCCGCCTCCTCGGGGTGTACGAGGGTGAGGTGCTCGACGCCTGGTACCGGCTGTACCACGACTCCGACGTCGAGGCGTACTTCGTCCTGCAGCGGGCGGCCGCCCGGTGAGCCGGGCACACCAGGACCTGCTCAGTCGCGGCGCGCTCGGAGTCTTCCGGCTCAACGGGCAGTTCCTGGCCGTCGCCGAGGAACTGGCCCGGCCGGCCGGGCTCACGGCGGCCTGGTGGCAGGTGCTCGGGGCGGTACTGCCCGAGCCGTTGCCGGTGGCGGGCATCGCGCGCGCCATGGGCATCACCCGGCAGAGCGTGCAGCGCGTCGCCGACCTGCTGGTGGAGCGGGGGTTGGCCGAGTACCGGCCGAACCCGGCGCACCGGCGGGCGAAACTCCTCGCGCCGACGCGGGAGGGCAGAGCGGCCGTGGAGCGGATCGGCCCCGGGCACGCGGCGTTCGCCGGCCGGCTGGCGGAGGCGATGGGGGAGACCGCACTCGCCGAGGCCGTGGGGCTGCTGGAACGGCTGTCGGCCGTTCTGGACGAGCTGGGCAAGCCTGTTACGGAACCGTAGACGCGGGCCCGCACCGCACCCCGGACGACCGCACTATTCTCGGGTGTTGCAGACCTATGGGGGAAGGCGGCGCGGGATGGAGAAGCTGGGGGCGGGGGACCCGCTGCGCATCGGGGCCTATCGGCTGCTGGCGCGGCTGGGTGCCGGCGGCATGGGGAACGTGTACCTGGCCCGGTCGGACCGGGGGCGTACCGTCGCCGTGAAACTGGTCCGTGAGGAGCTGGCCGAGCAGGAGGAGTTCCGGGCGCGGTTCCGGCAGGAGGTGCAGGCCGCGCGGCGGGTCGGCGGGTACTGGACCGCGCCCGTGCTGGACGCGGACACCGAGGCGGCGGTGCCCTGGGTGGCGACCGGGTACGTCGCCGGGCCGAGCCTTCAGCAGGTGGTGGGGCACGACCACGGCGCGCTGCCCGAGCGGTCGGTACGGATCCTCGCGGCGGGGCTCGCGCACGCGCTGAAGGACATCCACGCGGCGGGGATCGTGCACCGGGACCTCAAGCCGTCGAACGTGCTGGTCACCATCGACGGGCCCCGGGTCATCGACTTCGGGATCGCGCGGGCGCTCGAGACGACCTCGGTGGGCGCGGAGGGACTCACCCGGACCGGGTCGCTGGTCGGGTCGCCCGGGTTCATGGCGCCGGAGCAGGTGCGGGGCGACCGGATCACCCCGGCGTGCGATGTGTTCTGCCTCGGGTCCGTGCTGGCTTACGCGGCGACCGGCGCGTTGCCCTTCGGGACCGCCAACAGCGGTGTGCACGCGCTGATGTTCCGGATCGCTCAGGAGGAGCCGGACCTGGACGGGGTGCCGGAGGGGATCGCGGACCTGGTGCGGGACTGCCTGCGCAAGGAGCCGGGGGCGCGGCCTTCGCTGGACGCGATTCTGGAGCGGACGGGGGCGGGGGACACGGTGGCCGGGGGGCGGTCCCGGGATCCGTGGTTGCCGGGGTCGCTGGTGGCGCAGCTCGGGCGGCATGCGGTGCGGCTGCTGGAGGTCGAGGATCCGGAGGGGGGAGGTGCGCCTGCGGGCGCGGACGCCTCTGCGGACGCGGGTCCGGGGGCGTCTGATTCTGCGGGCGCGGGCGCGGGCGCGGGCGCGGGCGCGGGCGCGGGTGGCGGTGCCGGTGCGTCTCACGGTGCGGGTGCGCCGGGAGGCTCCCGGCCTCCGGCCGGGCCGGGGTTCCCGCCCGCTCGACCCGGGCAGGCACCGTCGGCGGGTGCCGGCGCTGCCGTCGGGCCGCCCGAGCATGCCGCCGTGTCCGACGGGGCTTCCGTGCCGCCCGCGCCGGCGAGCCCGCCACCGGTCGGCAACGGGGGCGGCCTCAACCACCTTCCGACCGTCGTGTCCGGGCAGGCTCCGCCCCCCGGCGCGCCCCCGGTGCCGCCCGGCTTCGGGGCCGCGCCCGGGGCGTACGGGTATCCACAGCAGCATCCCCAGCCCTCCGTCGGCTACGGCTACCCGCAGCAGCCCGGTGCCGGGGCGTGGGGCGGGGTGCAGCCGACGTACCACCCCTACGGCGGCGGGCTCGGCCCCACCCCGCCGTACGGGCCGCCGCCGGTCGGCACGGCGCAGGAGCCCGGGCGGCGCAACGGGCGGTCCACCGCGCTGCTCGTCGTGATCGCCCTGGTCGTGGCGCTCGGCGCGGGCGGGACGGTGTACGCGCTGATGAGGGACGGCGGCGGTGGCGACGACAAGGGCGGCGGCACGGTCAGCCCCGCGCCCACGGCCACCTCCGCGGCGGCGACCGACGGGACCTCCGGGGCACCCGACCCGACCACCTCGACGCCGTCCGCCTCCGCCTCCGCCACCACGGACGGGGCGGTCCCGGACGCCTACCTGGGCACCTGGGAGACCACGATCGACAACGCCAACGGCGCCAACACCCGCGAACTGACCATCCGGCAGGGCAAGGTGGGCGACAGCGTGCTGACGCTGGTCGCGGACGGGCCGACCGACGGCGGTGGGACGTACCACTGTGTCTTCGAGGCCAAGCTCACCGACCAGCCCGGTGGTGCCGGGCCGTTGGAGATCGGACCGTCCACCGTCACCGCCGGCGAGCCCGCTTCCTCCTGCTCCCCGGGCGAGGCGACCGAGGTCACCCTGCTGTCGGACGGCCGGCTCAAGCGGACGAAGCGGAGTGGCGGGGAGAGCCTGACGTACACCAAGCAGTGAGCCAGTGCCTCTCGTCTGGATCATGCCTGCCGCGGCACTAGCGAGGTTCCGGGGGGCGTTGCCGGGGCATGTTCGGGCGGCTGCCGTTCGCCGGGGGGAGCGGAAAGCGGCCTCCTGGACCTCCGTGGTCCTGGCGTGGCACGGCCGCCACCGCCGTCTGGATGCCGAGCGGTGCCGAGCCGGTGCGGAACTCCACCATCCAGTCGGTCGTCTCCGTCCGCACCAGCTCCATGACGTCCTCCGAGAAGCGCCGCAGCACACCCAGGCACCGCTCGGCCGCCTCGCTCGCCGTGCCCTCCGCCGGCCCCAGCACCTCCCGCACGCTCTCGGAGGCCCAGTCGAACTGCAGCGCCTGCAGCCGCCGCTGCACGGCCTGCGCGGTCGCCACGTCCCTTATCCACCCGGACGTGACCCCGAAGAACCGGTCGATGCCCACGCAGGCGGCCCCGAGCAGCAGTGCCGGACAGCCCCAGGGCGCCACCCCGCCGGCCACCCCGGTGAGGTCGAGCAGGGGCAGCGTGGCACCGGCCACCGCGCCGGCCGCCGCGCCGGCCCGCAGCACCCGGGCACCGCGCCGCTTCCACACCCGGTCCCGTAGATACCAGGCCACCGTCCCCAGCGCCCCGCGCTCCACCCACCGGTACAGCTCGTCGAGCCGCTCGGCGGGCTCCCCCCAGTCCCCGAGCGGAAAGGCCCGCCCGGTCAGGTCGCCCGGCCGCAGCCCGGCCGCGCCCTCGCCCCGCCCGTCCTGAGGCGGACCCTCGGGCTGCATCTCCGGCTGACCCACCCGGCACTCCCTACTGATCACGACCGGTCACGTTGCGTGACATTTCATGCCGACGCGCGCCACCCTTCCTACCGCCCAATGGGTGGCGGAGACGGAGCTTTCCTGACTTTTCCGCCCGTAAGAGGGCCTTGATCAGGTATAGGGCCGCCACCTTTCTCACTCGAAAGAGTGGCGGGGCGATGGCCGCCTGGAGCACGTAGGCTCGTGCACAGCGGAGAAAGACGCGCGGAAACGACGGAGAAGACAGCGAGGAGCTGATCGTGATCCCCGGTGGTGGCCAGCCCAACATGCAGCAGCTGCTCCAGCAGGCCCAGAAGATGCAGCAGGACCTGCAGCGGGCCCAGGAGGAACTGGCGAACACGGAGGTCGAGGGGCAGGCGGGCGGCGGTCTGGTGAAGGCCACCGTCACGGGTTCCGGTGAGCTGCGGGCGCTCAGGATCGACCCGAAGGCGGTGGACCCGGAGGACACCGAGACCCTCGCCGACCTGATCGTGGCGGCCGTACAGGCGGCGAACGAGAACGCGCAGAGCCTGCAGCAGCAGAAGCTGGGTCCGCTGGCCCAGGGTCTGGGCGGCGGCAGCGGCATCCCCGGTCTGCCCTTCTGACCGGCTGACCCGCCGACCGTTTCGGGGTTCGCCATCGGCGCGACACCCCCACCGCCTTCCTAGGAGAGGCGGCAGCCAACTACCGTACGTACCGAAAGGTCTCCAGGAAGGGCAGTCCGTTGTACGAAGGCGTGGTCCAGGACCTCATCGACGAGTTGGGGCGGTTGCCCGGCGTCGGTCCCAAGAGCGCGCAGCGGATCGCCTTCCACATCCTGCAGGCGGAGCCGACGGACGTGAAGCGGCTCGCGCAGGCGCTCCTGGAAGTGAAGGCGAAGGTCCGCTTCTGCGCGACCTGCGGCAACGTGGCACAGGAGGAACTGTGCAACATCTGTCGTGACGCCCGGCGCGACGTTTCGGTCATCTGTGTGGTCGAGGAGCCCAAGGACGTCGTCGCCATCGAGCGGACCCGGGAGTTCCGCGGGCGGTACCACGTCCTCGGCGGGGCGATCAGCCCGATCGAGGGCGTGGGCCCCGACGACCTGCGGATCAGGGAGCTCCTCGCGAGGTTGGCCGACGGGACGGTCACGGAGCTGATCCTGGCCACGGACCCCAATCTCGAGGGCGAGGCGACGGCGACGTACCTCGCCCGCATGATCAAGCCCATGGGCCTGAAGGTCACCCGCCTGGCCAGCGGCCTCCCGGTGGGTGGCGACCTGGAATACGCGGACGAGGTCACCCTCGGGCGCGCCTTCGAGGGGAGACGACTCCTAGATGTCTGACGCCACGCTGCACGACACGACGCAGAACCCGGACGACTTCGTGGTCCAGATCGCGGACCAGGTGGAGAGCTTCCTGGTGGCCGTCACGGAGGTGGCGAAGGGCGACGAGCCCGAATCGGCGGTCCCCTTCCTCCTCCTGGAGGTCTCCCAGCTCCTGCTGGCCGGTGGACGGCTGGGCGCCCACGAGGACATCGTCCCCGACGAGCGCTACGAGCCCGACCCCGGGCCCGAGCCGGACGTGGACGAACTCCGTGAGAACTTCGCCCGCCTCCTGGACCCGGTTGACGTCTACTCCGAGGTCTTCGACCCCTACGAGCCCCGTAAGGCGCCCGTGCCGGCCCGGATCTCGGACGACCTCGCCGACATCATCACCGAGCTGCGCCACGGCATGGTCCACTACCGTGCCGGCCGTACCACGGAGGCCCTGTGGTGGTGGCAGTTCTCGTACTTCTCCAACTGGGGCCCCACGGCCTCCGCGGTCCTGCGCGCTCTCCAGTCGGTCCTGATCCACGTCCGTCTCAACCAGCCCCTGGAAGAACTCGACGGCCTCGACACCGACCAGGCGGACCTGGGCGACGAGACCCTGGAGTTCGAGGCGGGCCGCGTGATGGCGGAGGAGATCGGCGGCCCGCTGGGGATCCGGCCGGGGAAGTAGCGCCCTCACCGGTCACTGTGAGCCGGGGCACGTTCGGCGTGGGGCGGCTCGCGCTGGGCAGGTTCCGCAATCGAGCGGACGAGTTCCCACGATGACGTCTGACCGATGTCTCACCATGCGGGAGCAGGGTGGTGGAATTCGGACGCTCGATAGACTGAGCCGACACAAACGAACCGAGCGAGGAGCGCACGTGGGCCTTGTCGTGCAGAAGTACGGAGGCTCCTCCGTAGCCGATGCCGAGGGCATCAAGCGCGTCGCCAAGCGGATCGTGGAAGCGAAGAAGAACGGCAACCAGGTGGTTGTCGTCGTTTCCGCGATGGGCGACACGACGGACGAGCTGATCGATCTCGCCGAGCGGGTTTCTCCGATGCCCGCCGGGCGGGAATTCGACATGCTGCTGACCGCCGGAGAGCGTATCTCCATGGCGCTGCTGGCCATGGCGATCAAAAACCTGGGCCACGAGGCCCAGTCGTTCACCGGCAGCCAGGCAGGCGTCATCACCGACTCGGTCCACAACAAAGCCCGGATCATCGATGTCACGCCGGGCCGGATCCGCACCGCGCTGGACGAGGGCAACATCGCGATCGTCGCCGGCTTCCAGGGCGTCAGCCAGGACAAGAAGGACATCACCACGCTGGGGCGCGGCGGGTCCGACACCACGGCCGTGGCCCTCGCCGCCGCGCTCGACGCCGAGGTCTGCGAGATCTACACCGACGTCGACGGCGTGTTCACCGCCGACCCGCGCGTGGTGAAGAAGGCGAAGAAGATCGACTGGATCTCCTTCGAGGACATGCTGGAGCTCGCGGCCTCCGGCTCCAAGGTGCTGCTCCACCGCTGTGTGGAGTACGCCCGCCGCTACAACATCCCGATCCATGTCCGGTCCAGCTTCAGCGGACTTCAGGGCACGTGGGTCAGCAGTGAGCCGATTGGGGACCAGAAGGTGGAGCAGGCCATCATCTCCGGTGTCGCGCACGACACCTCCGAGGCCAAGATCACGGTCGTCGGTGTGCCGGACAAGCCGGGTGAGGCCGCCGCGATCTTCCGGACCATCGCCGATGCCGAGATCAACATCGACATGGTGGTGCAGAACGTGTCCGCCGCCTCCACGGGCCTGACGGACATCTCCTTCACGCTGCCGAAGACCGAGGGCCGCAAGGCCATCGACGCGCTGGAGAGGAACAAGCCCGGCATCGGCTTCGACTCGCTTCGCTACGACGACCAGATCGGCAAGATCTCCCTGGTCGGCGCCGGTATGAAGACCAACCCGGGCGTCACGGCCTCCTTCTTCGAGGCGCTGAGCGACGCGGGCGTGAACATCGAGCTGATCTCGACCTCCGAGATCCGTATCTCGGTCGTCACCCGCAAGGACGACGTGCCGGAGGCCGTCCGCGCCGTGCACACCGCCTTCGGGCTCGACTCCGACACCGACGAGGCCGTCGTCTACGGAGGCACGGGCCGCTGATGGCACTGACCGGGAAGCCGACGCTCGCGGTCGTGGGAGCGACCGGAGCCGTCGGCGCGGTCATGCTCCAGATCCTGTCCCAGCGGGCGGACATCTGGGGCGAGATCCGTCTGATCGCCTCCCCGCGCTCGGCCGGCCGCAAGCTGGCCGTGCGCGGGGAGGAGGTCGAGGTGGTGGCCCTCACGCAGGACGCCTTCGCCGGGGTGGACATCGCCCTGTTCGACGTACCGGACGAGGTCGCCGCCGAGTGGGCGCCGGTCGCCGCCGCCCGGGGCGCGGTCGTCGTCGACAACTCGGCCGCCTTCCGGCTGGACCCCGACGTGCCGCTCGTGGTGCCCGAGGTCAACCCGCACGCGGTACGGAACCGCCCGCGCGGGATCGTCGCCAACCCCAACTGCACCACCCTGACCATGATCGTCGCCCTGGGCGCGCTGCACGCCGAGTTCGGGCTGCGCGAACTGGTGGTGTCGTCGTACCAGGCGGTGAGCGGGGCCGGGCGGGCCGGCGTGGAGACGCTCAGGTCCCAGCTGTCGCTGGTGGCCGGCACGGAGCTGGGGACCAAGCCCGGGGACGTGCGGCGGGCCGTCGGGGACGACACCGGGCCGTTCCCGGAGCCGGTCGTGCTGAACGTCGTCCCGTGGGCCGGGTCGCTCAGGGAGGACGGCTGGTCGTCGGAGGAGATGAAGGTGCGGGACGAGTCCCGCAAGATCCTCGGGCTCCCCGCGCTGCCGGTCGCCGTGACCTGTGTGCGGGTACCGGTGATCACCACGCACTCGCTGACCGTCCACGCCCGCTTCCAGGGCGAGGTGACCGTCGACGGCGCCCGCGAGATCCTCGCCACCGCGCCCGGCGTGGTGCTGTGCGACGACCCGGCCGCCGGTGAGTTCCCCACGCCCGCCGACGTGGTCGGCACCGACCCGACATGGGTCGGCCGGGTACGGCGGGCGCTGGACGACCCGACCGCGCTCGAACTCTTCGTGTGCGGGGACAACCTGCGCAAGGGAGCCGCGCTGAACACCGCTCAGATCGCGGAGCTGATCGCGGCGGAGCTGCGCTGAGCGGGGTCCCGCGGCCGGGTGCGGGACTCCCGACGCGGCCGCGGAGTGCCCCTCCGGCCCATC
Organism: Streptomyces sp. NPDC045022; assembly: GCF_056432605.1. NCBI lineage: Bacteria > Bacillati > Actinomycetota > Actinomycetes > Kitasatosporales > Streptomycetaceae > Streptomyces > Streptomyces sp. NPDC045022. Next base: position 22,529 of record NZ_JBWKIR010000029.1, on the reverse strand, counting down.
CGGTGCCGTAAAGACACCGGATGGGAGCGGATCCATTTGTAGGATCTCCGTAAGAATGTGTTCAGCAGTATGGTCCGACCACTTGTACCGGGCCGTGCGGCAGCAGAGCATTTTTCCTCCCCGCCCTGCGCAACCGCGTGCAGGGCGGGGAGCGTCTTTGCGGTCACCCTTGCGGGGCCCGGGGACGTGATGATCCTGGCGTGGGGACGCCGTGATCGGGGCGTGGGGACGCCCGTTCAAAATGGGATATAGCGGAAGAGCGGGACGCATGACGGCACTTGAGGCACCGTCGGTTGTCGCACCTGTGACGCCCGGCACGTACAACCCTGGCGGGGGGAAGCGTGTCCAACTGGCGTGGCAGAGGTACTCGAACTCCCAGCGGCCCGCGGCACGGCCCTGCGGCCGCCCCGTGCGGCGCTCCGGTCCCGTACGCCCGGCGGCATGCCGGTGATCGCGCCCATGCCCGCAGCGCGGCCCGCCCGCATACCCAGTCAGCGTGACGGTGCCGAGGAGGCCGCGGCGGCCGCGGACACCACGGTCGCCGGCACGACCGTCGACCATCTCACCGAGACCTACCGGGCGCACTACCGCTCGCTGCTGGGCCTCGCCGCCCTCCTCCTCGACGACACCGCCTCCTGCGAGGACGTCGTCCAGGAGGCCTTCATCCGCGTCCACTCGGCCCGCAAGCGCGTCCGCGACCCCGACAAGACCCTCGCCTACCTCCGCCAGACGGTCGTCAACCTCTCCCGGTCCACGCTGCGCCGCCGCATCCTGGGCCTGAAGCTGCTGTCCAAGCCGATGCCGGACATGGCGAGCGCGGAGGAAGGCGCCTACGACCAGCTGGAGCGGCGCGACCTCATCAAGGCGATGAAGGGGCTGCAGCGCCGCCAGCGCGAGGTCCTCGTACTGCGCTACTTCGCGGACATGACCGAGGCCCAGGTCGCCGAGAGCCTCGGGATATCCCTGGGCTCGGTGAAGGCGTACGGCTCCCGGGGCATCGCCGCGCTGCGGGTGGCCATGGAGGCATTGGCATGAGCGGGCGCGCCGAAGGGGGCGATCCCGATGCCCGCCCCTCCCCCGACCGTCACGAGCGCTACACCTGGCACGAACCGACGAAGCAGCATGAGCAAGAGCACACGCAATCGCACGCTGGGAACGGAACTGTGAACCACGGACCCGACGAACAGGGCCCGGAGAGGCTCGGCCCGGATCTCGACGGGCTGGACCCGGACGAGCTGGCCCTGCGACGGATGCTGCACTCCGCGGTCGACGACGTCGAGCCGCGCACCGGCACCCTCGACCATCTGCGCCGGGCCGTTCCCGCCAGGCGGGCCCGCAAGCGGCAGGCCGTCGTCGGCATGGCCGCCGCGGCCCTCTTCATCGGCACCGCGGTCCCCGCCCTCGTCCACGTCTCCAACTCCGGCGGCTCCGACCCCAACACCGCCATGGCCGGCCAGTCCTCCCAGGCCCAGGGCGGCACCGGTCCGGGCAAGGACAAGGGCGGCGTCCCGGCCGACAAGCACGATGCCGGCAGCACCAGCGTCCAGCCCGGCAAGCCGACCGACAAGCCCGGCGGGAAGGACGAGGACGGCGGCAGCCAGGGCGGTTCCACCGCCGGCGCCGACCCCGCCGCGACGCAGACGACGGGCGTCCCGCTGTGCACGGCGGCTCAGCTGGGCTCCGCCACCGGCACGGCCGACGCCCCCGACTCGGCGGGCATCGTCTACGGCGTCTTCCGGGTCACCAATGTCTCCGCCACCGCCTGCACCGTCGGCGGGGCGGGCACCATCGGCGCCACCGCACAGGGCGCCGCCGACCCGAACAAGATCGCCCAGGCCCAGCATGTGGCCGGGGACGCGGCGACCACCCTGCCCGATCCCTCCCAGGAGGTCGCGGCACTGGTCCTGCAGCCGGGCGCGGCCTACGAGGAGAAGTTCGCCTTCGTGCCCTCGGAGACCTGCCCCACCACCGGCGGCGACAGCACCGGCGGTTCGGACACCGGCGGCCCCTCGCCCGACCCGTCGCCCACCGAGGACCCGGGCGTCTCCGGCAGCACGGACACCGGCAGCACGTCGTCCGGCACGACCACCCAGCTCGTCACCGAGGACGGCACGGCCGACGGCAGCGTCCTCGTCTCCCACACGGCCCAGCCGGGCTCACCGACGACATCGGCGGTCGTTTCCCACGCGTGCGCGGGGACGGTGTACTACACCGGGGTGCTGGCGGGGGCGTGAGGACAGGCAGGCACAGGTAAGGACACGTGGTCGCACCGTCGTCGGCCGCGGCTGAGTGGGGCTGATCGCGCAGTTCCCCGCGCCCGTTCGGGGCGCCCGGCCCGCCGGCTCAGCCGCTGACGACGGTGGCCCGTTCCGGCTCCTGCGGCACCAGGCCCAGCGCGGCGTCCCGCTGGAACTCCACCTCCCGCCGCAGCAACCGGAACCACATGAACACCACGAAGCCGGCGAACACGAACCACTCCCCGGTGTAGCCGAGGTTCTGGAACGCCTTCAGATCCAGCCCCGTCCCGTCCGGCGCGGTCGCGGGCACGGCCTTCATCCCCGAGTCGGCCTTGTCCACGGTGACCCAGGCGTCGTACAGCCTGTACGGCACCAGGTTCACCAGCGACGCCGAGCTGATCGCCGCCGTCTGCCCCGCGGGGAGCCCGCCCTGCGCGCCGACCCCGTTGTCCCCAGGGGTCTCGGACGCCTGCAGCGCACCGGTGACGGTGACCTCGCCGGTGGGCGGTGCGGGGGCCTCGGCCGCGTCCGCCGTGCCCGGCAGCCAGCCCCGCACCACGGGCAGGGCCTTGCCGGGGTCGGTGCGCAGCAGCGTCAGCACGTAGAAGCCGCGCTTGCCGTCCAGTTCGCGGCCGGGCACCAGGAGCTGTTTGCCGTACCGGCCGCTCGCGGTGACCCGCCGCCCCGAGGTGCTCTTGTCGACGGGCAGCATCGTGTCCAGGGGTCGCGCGGCCTCGTGCCGGCCGGAGGCGGCCTGCTCGCTCGCCGTGCGATGATCCTGCACCCGCCCCTCGAACCGGCTCAGCTGCCACGACCCCATGAAGACGCAGAACGGGATGGCGAGCAGCACGAAGACGTTGATGCCCCACCAGCGGGGTGTCAGCAGAAACCGGTACACGCCCTCCACGGTACGGCGCCCGCGCCGGGGCTCCGCCCGGGGGTCGGCGTTCGGCGGCCCTCAGCGGGGTGGACGAGCGGGACGCAAGGACCGGCCGCGCGAGCGCGGAGACCGTCGCCGGTGCCGAAGGCCGCCCGCTTCGGGCCGTACCGTCCCGAGGTCCGGGAGCGCGTTCCGCGAGGTTGTCCACAGGCTGCGGACACCCGTCCCCGATTGTCGGCGCGACCAGGCAGTATGGGCGCATGACTGGGGCCATGAGCGAGAGCAACAAGCCGGACGTATCCGATGCAGCCGCCGTGTCCGACGCGGCCGGCATGCCGGACTGGGAGAAGCGGTTCCGGGCGCCGCGCGTCTCGTTGCCCGACTGGGCGGAGGACGCGCCGGACCGCTCCCTGTTCGTGTCGAACGCGACGGGCACGTACGAGCTGTACGCCTGGGACCGCGCCACGGGCGAGCAGCGGCAGGCGACGGACCGGCCGAACGGCACGACGGACGGCGTGCTCTCCCCGGACGGCGCCTGGATCTGGTGGTTCGACGACAAGGACGGCGACGAGTTCGGCGTCTGGCGCCGCCAGCCCTTCACCGGCGGGGAGAACGAACCGGCGGTGCCCGGCCTCGACCCCTCCTACCCGGCCGGTCTGGCCCTGGCCCGGGACGGCCGCACGGCGGTCGTCGGCCGCTCCACGGACGAGGACGGCACGACCATCCACCTCGCACGCGAGGGCGAGGACCCGGTCGAGATCTACCGGCACCGCGAGTCGGCGGGCGTCGGCGACCTCTCCCACGACGGCTCCCTGATCGCCGTCGAGCACACCGAGCACGGCGACGCCATGCACGCGGCGCTGCGCGTGCTGCGCCCGGACGGCTCGTCGGTCGCCGCGCTGGACGACACCGAGGGCGGCACCCGGGAGCTGGGCCTGGAGGTGCTGGGCTTCGCCCCCGTCGACGGCGACACCCGCCTGCTCATCGGCCATCAGCGCCGGGGCCGCTGGGAGCCGCTGGTGTGGGACGTGGCGACGGGCGCGGAGACCGACCTCGCCCTGGACCTGCCCGGTGACGTCAGCGCCGAGTGGTATCCGGACGGCTCCGCCCTCCTCGTCGCGCACGGCTTCGAGGCCCGCAGCGAGCTGTTCCGCTACGAACTGGCGGCCCGCGAGCTGACCCGCATCCCCACCCCGCCCGGCACGGTCTCCGGCGCGACGGCCCGCCCCGACGGCAGCGTGGAGTACCTGTGGTCGTCGGCCGCCGAGCCGCCGGCGGTGCGTTCCACGTCCGGCCGTGTCGTCCTGGACCCGCCCGGCCTGGCGTGCCCGCCGTCGGTGCCGGTGGAGGACGTGTGGGTGGAGGGCCCGGGCGGCCGGGTCCACGCCCTCATCCAGAAGCCGGCCGGTGCCACGGGCCCGCTGCCCACGGTCTTCGATCTGCACGGCGGCCCGACCTGGCACGACAGCGACTCCTTCGCCGCCGGCCCGGCCGCCTGGGTCGACCACGGCTACGCGGTGATCCGCATCAACTACCGCGGCTCCACCGGCTACGGCCGCGCCTGGACCGACGCCCTCAAGCACCGGGTCGGCCTGATCGAGCTGGAGGACGTGGCCGCGGTGCGCGAGTGGGCGGTCTCCTCCGGCCTCGCCGACCCCGAGCGGCTGATCCTCACCGGTGCGTCCTGGGGCGGCTATCTCACCCTGCTCGGCCTCGGCACCCAGCCGAAGGCGTGGTCGGTGGGCATCGCGGTGGTGCCGGTCGCGGACTACGTCACCGCGTACCACGACGAGATGGAGGCCCTGAAGGCCATGGACCGCACCCTGCTGGGCGGCACCCCGGAGGAGGTCCCCGAGCGCTTCGAGGCGTCCTCCCCGCTGACCTACGTCGACCAGGTCAAGGCCCCGGTCTACATCTCGGCGGGCGTCAACGACCCCCGCTGCCCGATCCGCCAGATCGACAACTACGTCAAGCGCCTGGAGACGCGGGGCGCGACCCACGAGGTGTACCGGTACGACGCCGGGCACGGCTCCCTGGTGGTGGGCGAGCGGATCAAGCAGGTGAGACTGGAACTGGACTTCGCGGAGCGGCACCTGGCCGGCTGACTTGTGACGGGGGGTCACCGCAATTCGGCGAGCCCCCGACGCGTAGCGGCAACCACCACCCGGTCCGCCTTGGACAGCACGTGATCGGGAGGCGTGTCGGTCCGGCCCGCCAGCGCCAGCACCCGCCAGGACCCGGCCCGGAACGCCTCCCGCACGGTCCGCCCCTCCAGCTGGGGATGCCCGTCCACATCGACGGCGGCGAACAGCAGCACCCTTCGCTCCACGGGAATCGCCCCCATCACCTGCCGCCCGAGCATCGCACCGGCGAACGCGGGCGCGGCCAGATGTGTCACGCTCCGGCTCCGGGTCAGGGCATGCGGGTGCGCGGCCCGCAGCGTCCGGTACACGGCGGTGGCGAAGTCGTCGTCGTACAGCCGCAGCACCACGCGCAGGTCGGGCCGTACGGTCCGGGCGTAGAGCACGGCCTCCAGGTTGGTGGTGTCGGCGCTGGTCACCGCGAGCAGCGCATGCGCCCGGTGGATCTTCGCGGACTCCAGCACACCCTCCTGGGTGACGTCCCCGAGGACCACCGGCACCCGCAGCCGGTGGGCGGTCGCCAGGCCCCGTGCCTCCGGGTCGGACTCCACGCACACCACGGGAACGCCCAGTTCCCGCAGCCGGATCAGCACCCGGGTGCCGATCTTCCCGAGCCCGAGCAGCACCACGTGCCCGCCGAGCCCGCGCGGCGGTTTGCGCAGCGCGGAGGCGGTCCGGAAGGTGCCCAGCGCCTCGAGGACGGCCGCGAGCAGGACGGGCAGCAGCAGCAACCCGACCAGCCCCGAGAGGAGTTGGAGGATCTGCCGGCCGAGGGACTCCCCGATGGCCGGGTCGTCGATGGCGAACATGTCCAGCAGCGTGAGGTAGAAGGCCCGCAGCGGATGGATCCCCGTCACCAGGGACAGGGCGACGGCGAGCGCGACGACACAGCCCACCATGCCGGCCAGTGACCAGCGCAGCCGCCGCGAGAACAGCGAGGCGAGCGAGGGCACGCCCCCTACGCCGCGGCCGGGCGCGGCCGACTCCGGCCCGCCCGCGGACGACACCTGTTCCAGCACCATGGCCGCCCGCCCGCCGGCCTGCCGTACCTCCTCGTCGTCGGGGAGCAGCCGCGGCTCCTGTTCCCCGTTGCCCTCGGAACCGTCACCGGCGGGCTCCGCCCCCGAGGCGGAGAGCAGCGCGAGGGTGCACAGCCCGGCACCGGCGCCCGGCCCGTCCCCCGACAGCGGTCGCTCCACGGCCCGCAGCAGCAGCCCCTCGGTCTGGACGACCTTGCTGGTGCCGGCGACGGCGGTGGCGGCCAGTGCGGGTGCGGCGGTGTCGGCGTCGGACAGCACGGTCGTGGAGGCGTCCGGGTCCCCGCCCGTGCCGTCCCGGCCGGCCAACCGGGCGACCTGGTCGAGGAGTTCCTCGATGTGCTGGCCCAAACGCCGGTTGTAGAGCCGCAGGACGAGCCGCAGGCGGGGATTGAGCCGGCGGGCGATCAGCGCGGCCCGGATGTTGGTCTCGTCGTCGTCGTACACGAGTGCGAGCGCGGCCGCCCGCTCCACCCCGGCCCCGGCGAGCACGGCCTCGGTGAGCTGGGGTGCCTCCAGCACCCCTTCCCCGTCCGGGCGTTGGCCCGGTGTGCCGCCCGCGCCGGAGGCGGGCCCGTTGCCGGCGCCGCGGCCGACGGAGCCGACCGCGGCGCTGACCACCCGGTCGAACAGCGCCGCGGACGCCGCCCGGGCCCGTCCGACCACGGGTGGTCTGGCCGTCCGCTCGTTCGGTGGTACCACCAGGGTGACCTGCTCGCCGTAGACTCCGCGCAACTCGGCGGCCAGCCGGTGCGCGAGCCCGTCGTCACCGCACACCACCATGTGCGCCGGCGGGGCCCCGGGACCCCCTTGATACGGAACACTCGCCACAAGGGAAAAGACTGCCCCAAGGAGAAGGGTGGTTCCAGCAACGGCCTGAACACCCGCGCCGGAACCCGCGTACCGAGGGGGAGGGAGAGAACCAGCCGGAGGTACCCACCCGTGGCCATCACCGAAGACGCCCCGCCCGACGCCGAAGCGGCGACCTCGGCGAAGCCTTCCGGCGAACGGCCGGGGAGCGAGGGCCGGCGGCTCAGCTCCCCGCTGGTGCTGACCCTGACGCTGATCCTGGCGGTGCTCGCCCAGTCCCGGATCCGCGGGGCCCTCGGCACCCCACTGATGCAGAGCTGGATGACGGTGTTCGTGGCGGTGACCGTGCAGGCACTGCCCTTCCTGGTCCTCGGCGTGCTCCTCTCGGCGGCGATCGCGGTGTTCGTCCCCGCGTCCTTCTTCGCGCGCGCCCTCCCGCGCCGCCCGGCCCTGGCCGTGCCCGTCGCCGGGCTGGCGGGGGCGGTGCTGCCGGGCTGCGAGTGCGCGTCGGTTCCGGTGGCGGGCGCCCTGGTCCGCCGGGGCGTGACGCCCGCCGCCGCCCTCGCCTTCCTCCTCTCCGCGCCCGCGATCAACCCGATCGTGCTGACCGCCACCGCCGTCGCCTTCCCCCGCCACCCGGAGATGGTCCTGGCCCGGTTCCTCGCCAGCCTGCTGGTGGCGTGCGCGATGGGCTGGCTGTGGCAGCGGCTGGGCCGCACGGACTGGCTGCGCCCACCGGCCCACGGCGCGCACGAGGGCGCCACCAAGGGTGAGACGTTCTGGAACTCGGTCCGCCACGACACCATGCACGCCGGCGGCTTCCTGGTGCTCGGCGCGATGGCCGCGGCCACGCTGAAGGCGGCGACCCCGGCGACCTGGCTGCGCACGGCCGCCGACAACCCCCTGTTCTCCGTCCTCGCCCTCGCCGTCCTGGCCGTCCTGCTGTCGATCTGCTCGGAGGCGGACGCGTTCGTCGCGGCCTCCCTCACCCAGTTCTCCCCGACGGCCAAGCTGGTGTTCCTGGTGGTGGGCCCGATGATCGACCTCAAGCTCTTCGCGATGCAGGCCGGCACCTTCGGCCGTGCCTTCGCGCTCCGCTTCGCGCCCGCCACCTTCGCGCTGGCCGTCGCGGGTGCCGTACTGACCGGGACGGTGCTGCTGTGAACCGCCAGGCCCAGGCAGCCGTCATGTTCCTGCTCGGCGCCGCCCTGCTGCACGCGGGCGCCACCGACCTCTACCTGCGCTACGTCAAGGCGGGCCTGCGCCCGCTGCTGCTGGCCTCGGGCGCGGTCCTGATCGCGGCGGCGGTGGCGACGGCCTGGTACGAACGCAAGCGCGGCAGGGCGGCCGGGGCGGCCCACGTCCACCCCGGGAAGCGGGACCAGGCCACCGGCGCCGGCCACGCCCACCCCGAACCCCGTATCGCCTGGCTGCTGTTGCTTCCTCTCCTCGCGCTCATCCTGATCGCCCCGCCGGCCCTCGGCTCCTACAGCGCCCTGCGCTCCGGTACGGCCCTGCAGAAGCCGTACGCCTACGACACGCTGCCCGCCGGCGACCCGGTCCCGCTCTCCGTGGTCGACTACGCCTCCCGCGCGGCCTACGACCACGGGCGCTCCCTGCACGGCCACCCCGTCCGCGTCACCGGCTTCCTCGCCCTGGACCACTCGGGCGCGCCCTACCTGGTCCGGATGGCCCTCAACTGCTGTGCCGCGGACGCCCAGCCGGTGAAGATCGCCCTGACCGGCGAGCTGCCCCCGGTCCTGCGGCCGGACGCCTGGCTGGAGGTGACGGGCACGTACAGCCCCCGCCTGACCCACGACCCGGTCAACAACGGCCCCGTCCCGTATCTGAACGTCACGACGGCCCGTCCGGTCCCGGTGCCGCACGACCCGTACGACGAGACCTGGAACACCTGAGCGCGCCGAGGCCGGGACACGGCAGCGCAAGGCCCTCCCGACTGCCGGAGCCGGCACAGATACGGCCGCGCGTCCGGTGGGACAATCGCCCGTATGAACACCCAGGAAGTCGTCCGCCGCGGCGGGTGGGCGGGTTCGCTCGCTCTCGTGGGGCTGCTGCTCGCGGCGGCGGCGACGGCCGCGTCGTTCGTACCGGACGCCACGGCGTACGAGCGGGCGTGGCGGGCGGCGGCCCCCTGCCCGGCCGGGGCGCCCGCGAGCGCGTCCGACGACTGCCTGCGGACCGTACCGGCCGTCATCGCGCGGACGGAGGCCCACCAGCCGAAGCAGCCGAGCCGGCTGTACTTCGCCGGCGGCCGGCCGACGGCGAAGCTGCGGGTCTCCTCCGAGGCCGCCGGGACCTTCGAGGCCGGTGACCGGGTACGGCTGACCGTCTGGCGCGGCGAGGTGATGAAGGTCGCCGGAGCGCGCTACGTCTGGCACGAGCACGTCCCCACCGGCGGGAGCGTGGCCGTCGTCGCGGCCGGGCTCGTCCTGGCCGCGGGGTGTCCCGGCGCCCAGGTGCTGCTACGGCTGCGCGGGCGCCGCCGGCCCGCCGGCGAGGTCCTGCCGTCGGCCCTGCCGTTCGCGGGGGCACTCGCCGGCACCGGCGCGTGGCTGCTGCCGCTCTGCTACCGCCATCCCACGACACTGCTCGGCTCCGCGCCGTCCCTCACCTGGCTGTCCGCCGGCTCGCTGGTCACCGCGGGCCTGTTCACCGGGGCCTGGCGGGCCACCCGCGTCCGCCCGCCCGGAAGCGCCGGACCGACCCGGCCGGCGGACGGCGGCGAGGTGTTCGTGGCCGCCCGCTTCCTGGAGCTCACCGACTACAACCCGCACGGCTTCGGCTCCCACATCGTCCTCGGGGGCGACGGGCCCGCGGTGACCCCGCACCCCGGCCCGGGCCGGTTCGCGGCCCGGCGCGTCCCGGTGGAGCGGCTCGCCGTGCGGACCGTACGGCGCGCCCGGGGCGCCGAGGGCCACACCGTCCCGCGCGGCTGGCACATCGCCGAACTCGACGACGCCGGCACCCCGGTGCGCCTCGCCGCCGCCCCCGACGACCTCGCGCGCGTCATCCGCGCACTGGAACCCGCGACGATCTGATCGGGAAGCGGTCAGCGTCCGGCGCCCGCGCTGTCGAAGTCGAACCGTTCGAGGTCACGCAGCCAGGCGTGGGCGTTGCCGTCGGACGGGGCCCGCCAGTCGCCGCGCGGCGAGAGGGAGCCACCGGCCGAGACCTTCGGTCCGTTCGGCATGGCGGAGCGCTTGAACTGCGAGAACGCGAAGAAGCGACGGCAGAACACCTCCAGCCAGTGCCGGATCTCCGCCAGGTCGTACGCCACCCGCTTGGTTTCGGGGAAGCCCGGCGGCCAGGCGCCGGCCTCCGGGTCGTGCCAGGCGTGCCAGGCCAGGAAGGCGATCTTCGAGGGCCGGAAGCCGTAGCGGAGCACCTGGAAGAGGGTGAAGTCGTGCAGCGCGTACGGCCCGATCCTGGACTCGGTGGACTGCATCTCCTCACCCGGTACCAGCTCCGGGCTGATCTCCGTGTCCAGGATCGCGGCCAGGATCTCGCCGGTCTCCTCGTCGAACTGTTCGCTGCCGATGACCCAGCGGATCAGGTGCTGGATCAGTGTCTTGGGCACGCCGGAGTTGACGTTGTAGTGGCTCATCTGGTCCCCGACGCCGTACGTCGACCAGCCGAGCGCCAGCTCCGACAGGTCGCCGGTGCCGAGCACGATGCCGCCGCGCTGGTTGGCCAGCCGGAACAGGTAGTCGGTGCGCAGGCCGGCCTGGACGTTCTCGAAGGTGACGTCGTAGACCGGCTCGCCGGACGCGAACGGGTGGCCGATCTCCTTGAGCATCAGCCGCGCCGTCGGCGTGATGTCCAGCTCGGCCGCGGTGACACCGAGCGCGCGCATCAGGCGGTGGGCGTTGTCCTTGGTGTGGTCGCTGGTGGCGAACCCGGGCAGGGTGAAGGCCAGGATGTCGCCGCGCGGCCGGCCCGCGCGGTCCATCGCCCGGGCGGCGACGATCAGCGCGTGCGTGGAGTCCAGGCCGCCGGACACCCCGATGACCACCTTCGGGCCGCCGATCGCCGCCAGCCGCTGCTGCAACCCGGCGACCTGGATGTTGTAGGCCTCGTAGCAGTCCAGGGCGAGCCGGTCGGGGTCGGCGGGCACGAACGGGAAGCGCTCGACGCGGCGGCGCAGCCCGAGGTCGGTGGTGGGCGGGGCGAGTGCGAAGGACACCGTCCGGAAGTCCCCGGTCCGTGCGGCGTGGGTGCGGCGGTTCTCACCGAACGTGCCCATCCGCTGCCGCTCCTGCCGCAGCAGGTCGAGGTCCACGTCGGCCACCGCGTACTGCTCGCCGAGCGGGAAGCGGTCGGTCTCGGCCAGCAGGACCCCGTTCTCGTAGATCAGGGTCTGGCCGTCCCAGGACAGGTCGGTGGTGGACTCACCGAGACCGGCCGCCGCGTAGACGTACGCGGCGAGGCAGCGCGAGGACGCCGAGCGGCACAGCAGCCGCCGGTCCTCGGCGCGGCCGACCGTGATGGGGCTGCCCGAGAGGTTGACGAGGAGGGTCGCGCCGGCCAGGGCCGCCTCGGCGCTCGGCGGCACCGGGACCCACATGTCCTCGCAGATCTCCGCGTGCAGCACGAGGCCGGGCACGTCCGTCGCCTCGAACAGCAGGTCCACGCCGAACGGCACGGTCTCGCCGCCGACCCGGATCGTCCCGCCGCGTTCGCCGTCGCCGCCCGCGATCTGGCGGCGCTCGTAGAACTCCCGGTAGTTCGGCGGGTACGACTTCGGTACGACACCGAGGACGCGGCCGCGGTGCACGATCACCGCGCAGTTGAAGATCTGGTTGCGGTGGCGCAGCGGGGCGCCGACGACCAGCACGGGCAGCAGGTCCGCGGAGCCGGCCACCACCTCGGCGAGCGCCGCCTCGACGTCGTCGAGCAGCGCGTCCTGCAGCAGCAGGTCGTCGATCGCGTAGCCGGACAGGCACAGCTCGGGGAAGACGGCCACGGCGACGGCCTCGTCCGCGCACCGGCGCCCGTGGCGCAGGACCGTCTCGGCGTTGGCACGCGGGTCGGCGATGACGGTGTGGCCCGTGCACGCGGCGACGCGCGCGAAACCGTGCTGATAGATCGACCAGAAGTTCGACGGGGCTTCCCTCATGACTCCACCATGACTCCACGACTCGACGGACCGCACAGGAGAAGTGAATCCCCTACAGGAAGAAGCCTAGATCCCTAGACTGGATACGGTTATCGGAGGATTCTGCTGAACGGAGTGCGATGGATCACATCGACCGTGCTCTGCTGGCGCGGCTACAGCAGGACGCCACCCAGTCCTACGCCACCCTCGGCCAGGCCGTCGGTCTCTCCGCCGGCGCCGCCCATGAGCGGGTGCGGAAGCTGCGGGAGCGCGGGGTGATCCGGCGTACGGCGGCGGAGGTGGACCCGGCGGCGGTGGGCGGTGCCGTACTGGCGTACGTGACGGTCGACTCGACGTCCTGGATGGGGGACGCGGGGGAGTGCTTCGCCGCGCTCCCCGAGATCCTGGAGGCCCATGTCGTCGCCGGCAGCGCGTCGGTGCTGCTCAAGGTCAGGGCGGCGAGCACCGGGCAGCTGCAGGACGTGCTGCGCAGGATCTACGCCATCGAAGGGGTCAGCGGGACACGGGCCACCGTGGTGCTGGACACGTTCTTCGAACGCCCGGTGTCACCGGTGGCCGCGCCGCCGGCCCCGGGCCCGCCGGGACGCTGACGCGCCTCTCGCGCGGAACCGGTCCCAGGTACTCGGGTGGAACTGAGTACGTGCGCTCTGGCCGGTGACCGCGTGCGCCGGAACGCTTGGCCCATGCGCCGAGAACTGGGAAAACCCGTGATGCAGTCGCTGTCGATCCTCGTGCTCGCTGTCGTGGCGTCGGCGGTGTGGGCCGCCTGGCTGGGCTGGGACCAGCATCGTGACGTGCACCCCGATGGTTCGACGACCGGCCCGTACGAGGCGTGGCAGGTGATCGGGCTGGTGCTGACGCTGCTGGCACCGGTGGGCTGGGCGGCATTCCGGCGCTACTACGCGGGCGCCGTCCTCGGCACCACGGCCGGCCTGACGGTCGCCGCCTATGCCGACTGGTCGGACGACTCCAGTGGCCTCTTCGTGATCGGCGCGGGCCTGGTCATGGCGGGCAGCTTCGTGGCGACCGCCGTCGTCTCCGCCGTGATCGCCTCCGCGAATCAGGATCACCACCTTGGCGAGCGCCGCTGACCCGGTCAGCCGATCACGCGGCCGCTGCCCGCGGGGCAGCCTGCGGACCTCGGACCTCAGCTCTGCCTCAGATGATCCACGGAACCCTCGGCTCCGGCATGCCCCTGCCATACGGTCGACGGGTCCGACCCTCTCCAGAGCGGCCCCCACCGGATAGGCGTTCCCCTGAGAATCCCAGCACGACGCACCGTGCTTCCCACCGGAAAGCCGGGCCTGTTGACCACGGCGGCGGCGCTGTCCGAGGCTGCCCGGCTGGTGCCGCGCGGGGTTGACCCTGACCCTGCGTCAGGGTTGGAGCCTTGCCACATGACGAACAACAGCACTTCCCCGGCCCGGCCCGCTCCACCGGTCGGAGGGTTCCAGGAGATCGACGGTCGCCGTGTTCTCGTGCACCGGGCGGGCAGCGGCGGCCCGGCCGTGGTGTTCCTGCCGGGCGCCGGCGCGGTCGGCCTGGACTATTTCGGTGTCCAGCAAGGGGTTTCGCAGTTCACCACCGCCGTGGTGTACGACCGCGGCGGCACGGGCTACAGCGATCCCCTCCCGCTGCCGCGCACCGCCGCCGCGGTCGCCACGGAACTGCACGAGCTGCTGCGCGCCCAGGACATCACCGCCCCGTACGTTCTGGTGGCGCACTCCCTCGGCGGTGCCTACGCGCATCGGTTCGCGCAGCTGTACCCCCAGGACGTGGCCGGGCTGGTCTGGCTGGACGCCTTTCACCGCGACTGGGACGACTTCATGCCTCCCGCGGCGGGTCTGGCCGCGACCGAGCGGACGGCACCTGATCCGGCGCGGCTCGAACAGATCCGCCCGGCCCTGCGCGAGATGCACGCCGAGTTGCTCGCGAACTACCCGGAGCACCTGCGGCAACCGCTGATCGATGCCAAGGACAGTGACGAATGGGTCCACGCCGGCATCGCCGAGCGCGGCACGTTGACCGAACTCGCCACCGAACTGCGGGCCGGCCCGAACATTCCCGACGTCCCGCTAGTCGCCCTCACCGTGCTGGGCATCGGCCCCGCCCAGCAGGCGCTGACGTCGGAGCGGACGGTGCGGGAGATACAGGACGGCAAGACGAGAATGGACGCCGCCCTGGTGAGCGCGGTCTCGCACGGGGAACAACGCCTCCTCTCCGACACCCACCACCACCGGCTCTGCTTCGACCGTCCCGATGCCGTGGTCCAGGCGATCCGCGACGTCGTCGACCAGGCGGCTCGTCCCTAGACTCGGCACGACCACGCCCGGCGGCCAGAGGTGAGCGGTGCTTACGATCAGTCAACTCGCGGCGACAGCCGGCGTGACCGTGCGCACCGTTCGCCACTACCACCACTTCGGCCTGTTGCCCGAGCCCGAGCGTGATTCCTCCGGCTACCGCTGCTACAGCGCGCAAGCGGCGGTGGATCTCATCCGGATCAGAACCCTCGCTGACGCCGGTGTTCCACTGGCCCGTATCGACGCGCTGCTGCACGCACAACCCACCGAATTCGCCTCGGCCATCACCGACATCGACACCGCATTGCAGCGCAAGATCGACCAGCTCACCGAATACCGCCGCCGGATCGCCGAACTGACAAGCGGCGAAAGGCTTGTCCTGCCCCCCGAGGTGGTCGCCATCCTGAACCGGATGCGCGGTCTGGGGATCAGCGAACAGAGGGCACGACTCGAGCGCGACTCGTGGATCCTGATACAGGCACTGGACCCGCATTCCATGCCGCAGCGGATACGGGACAAGAACGCCAGATTCGACGACCCCGAGACGACGCGCCTGTATCTCGCCTGTGATCAGTCAGTCGACTGGGATCCGCACGATCCACGCCTGGACCGGCTCATCGACGACCTGGACGCATGGGAGATCAAACACGAACGAGACAGCAGCTGGCCAGGGAGCCCGAAGCTGGTCTTCTCCCGGATCTTCGGCGAGGCGCCACCGGCATGGCAACGCATCGTCAGTGCGCTCGCCCACCGCGCCGAGGCGCGCCGAGCCGCCGGGCCCGACAGCTGACACCGGCACCCCGCCCACGTCCGACAACTGATGCCGCCTCCATCGACGTCGGCGACTTCCCGGCAGGGGTGACGGTGAGCCGGAACGACGAGTGGGAACGCGTCCGAGTTCGCCGGTGGCGATCACGGACGCGCGTTCGTATCGGTTCGAGATGAGCTGGAAGAACAGGTTCACGGCCTCGGCTTCGAAGGGGAGGTAGCCGACCTCGTCTATTCAGCTGTTTGGCCAACGAAAAGAGATGCCGCGCCGGGCGTCGCGAGCGTCAAAGGTCTTCGACCTGTGATCATGGAGCGTTCATTGGAAGTGATCGACGCGGAGCTCCAGGTCGCTGGGGCCGATGTGCCGCCGCCGTGTGGCGCTCGCGGTAACGCGCTGTAGGTGATGTGGTGAACTGGTTGACCTCGCTGCCGGCGGTGGTGCTGGTTGTGGGCGGGCTCGTACTTGCCTTACTGGTCGCGGCCGCGGCGCGGGTCGGCGTCCGGGCGCTCGTACCGGTCGAGGAACGGGATCGGGTGCCGCAGATCGCCACGCCCCTGATGCCGACACTCGGCGCTGCCTTCGCGATCTTTGCGGCACTCACACTGGCCAGCGAGGCCGGCTACCTGCGCGCAGCCGAGGGGTTGGTGAGCGACGAAGCGGCCGCGGCCTCCCGCCTGGCATGGGCGGCGACAAGTCCGCGAGTCCAGTCGGAGCCGATCCATGCGGCACTGCTGGACTACCTGCAGACCACGCGTGCCAGGGAGTGGGAGGCCGCAGCAGCGGCGTCCGGTGACGACCCCGCCACCGCTCGCGCGATCGCACGGCTGGAGCGGACTGTGCGCGCCGCGGCGGCCCGGTCCGAAGTGGGAACCCCAACAGGCACGGAGCTGGTGGTTTCCATGGACGCTGTCACCAGTAGTCGTCGCGCCCGCATCGCGGCCGCCTCGCGCGAGGTTCCCGCGCTGTATGTCGTCACGCTTGTGGTCAGCGGAGTGGCCTTGATCGTGAACTCCGGCGCACTGGTCTTCCGCAGCAGCCTGCGAACGTCACTGCTGATCGCAGGGGTTGCGAGTGTGGTCGGGCTGAGCCTGGCGTTGCTCTTCGCACTCAGCGCGCCCTGGAGCGGACCGTTCATCGTCAATGGGCATCCACTCGACGCCATCATCGGCAACCTGAAGTCCGGCTTCTTCGAC
The DNA here is from genome assembly GCF_056432605.1 of Streptomyces sp. NPDC045022. Taxonomy (NCBI): domain Bacteria; kingdom Bacillati; phylum Actinomycetota; class Actinomycetes; order Kitasatosporales; family Streptomycetaceae; genus Streptomyces; species Streptomyces sp. NPDC045022. The sequence goes on along the minus strand of NZ_JBWKIR010000029.1, from coordinate 6,025 downwards.
GGCGCGCCGTAGGCGACGGGAACGTATGCCTGCCGGGCCGACGGCCACCTCACGGAGATCCGTGAGCTGACGTCCGGCACACGGCGTTTCCGTCTGGACGGCACGGGCCGGATCACAGAGGTACGGCGCCCGGCTGGACTCGGCCGAGCCGCGCCCGGTGGTCTGCAGGGGACAGGCCGGGCGGGACGCTGGGCCGTCCGATCCACCTGGTCGGCCGGACGGGCCGGCTACCGCGCTTCGGGCAATCGCAGTCAGTCAGCGCGGCCGCTCCCCCCGGATGCCCAGGACGGGCGGCGGAGAGGATGCGACGCTGGAGTGAGGGGCCCGCGAGTGGAGGTCCGAGTGCGTCTCATCCGGTCCGGGGCCCTCTCCATCGGCCTGGCGACCATGTCCCGGTGCGGCTCAACGGATGCGACGCAGAATCGTGCGGTCAGTCCGTGAGCCCGCCGGCCGGGGCACCACTCACCGAGCGTCGCCAGGCGGCCTTACCGCGTGGCTCCGGCCCGCCGGGACCAGGACCGCGCGACCAACCCGGAAGGCAGGTGCGTCCCATGCGCACGTCGACCCGTATCGCCAGTGCCCTCACCGGCCTGACCCTCACCCTCGGTGGCGCGGTCCTCGCCGCTCCCGCGGCCCGGGCGGACATCCCCGCCTGCACACAGATGGCCGGACTGGCCGGTGCCACCGCTTCCGACTCCGTCACAGCGGCCTGCAGCCGTGGTGTGGTCGGAGACCTGCAGAGTTGTGTGACCGGGCTGACCGGGGCCGGAGTGGCGGCCGGCGCCGCGACCGGTGCCTGCCGGGTGGCGGCCCACGAACCGCGTTAGAGGACCGCGCGGGGCAGCCGCCCGCCGGCACCGGTCGGAGGAAGGTACGGCCCGTCTCCTCCTCAACCCCCGGCCTGCCCGGACACAACGCGGCCCCGGTGGGCAGTCTCGATGCCAAAGACATCGACCTCGCCCCGCTCCTACCGACGCGCACGCGGCGTAGCGATGCGGCCGGTCGAGGTCGGTGATGTCATGCCCCTCCGGGACCGGGCAGTCACCGCCCGGGCGCGGCGCCCAGCCTCGCCTCGCGGGCCTCATGCGGAGCGCCCATGCTGAGTAAGAGGGCGCCGTCGCCTTGAGACTTGTCCTTCCCGAAGGCGACGAAGGCGCCTGAGAGGAGGAGGAAGCCATGCGCATGCGACGTGCGCATGCGACGAATCCTGGGCCTGCCCTCGCCGCGGCACCCTTGCCGGCGTGAGCGCCGTCGGCGCTGTCAGCGCCGGGGCCGCCTCGTCTCCGAACATCGCCAGAGACGACTGCACGGCCGCCGGCCGACAGATCGTTTCACGCCCCTACGCCGGCGACGCCTGCGCGCTGCCTGACGGGACCATGCCGGCGATCACTTGACCGGTCGGCGCACGGCTGGGAAACCAGTCCGGCCGGTGCACCCGGCGCGGTGGGTACGAGCAGTCCCGCCGGCCTCGAGCCTGGATGTGCCGACGGTGATGGAGCCTTCCTTCTGGCGCGGGCGATGATCGCGCCGCTGTCCGCATTGAGGTGGCCCTTTGCCGATGCCCTGACTCATCCCCACCGTGGAAGACGTCCAGCTGGTCATCCCGCTCCAACCCGTCTGAGTCAAGGCCGACCCCGCCGGCATCGCCAACCGGCACGCGGCCCACGGCCTTCTCCGGGGACCTACGAGACGGCGCCGTAACAGCACGACCAAGGAGCCGACCGGCACTTTGCACCCGCCGGTCGGCTCCGCCGTGCTCCTCGACGACCCCGGGGATGACTCCGTCGTTCGGCCCATCAAGGGCACCGGCTGCAACGCCGAAAAGGACCAAACGGAGTCGCCCCACCTCGCGTTCCGGTACGCCTCCGCGCCCCAGGCCGCCCCGATGACGGCGGTCCAGCACCCCGGCCGACAGGCCCGGAGGAGATCCCGCATGCGTGTCTTCCTGCCCCTGACCGCCGTTTCGACTCCGTTCAGCTTGTGCGGTCCACCGACGGCGGACGCACCTGGGGGACCCCGGAGCTGATCAGCCCCAAGGGCGTTCCGGCCTTCTCACCGTCGATCGCGGTCGCCGAGCGGGGCACGGTCGCGCTCACTTACTACGACCTGCGCTTCCTCAACCCGGCAACACCACCACCCTGCCCACCGCCTACCAACTGGCCACGCTGCAGCACGGAAACCTGAAGCTCCGGACCGAACGACGGATCTCGCGGGTCTTCGACTGGCTGCAGGCACCGTTCGCCGGGGGCTACTTCCTCGGCGACTACCAAGGCCTGGTGGCAGACGGCAAGGGAGTACGGGCGGTGCTCACCGAGACCCACTCCGGCGCACCACAGAACCGTACGGACGTGTACACCAGCAGTCTCCGCACCCGCTGACCGACGCGGACGCCGTCGGCCGGCCCGACCGCCGGCGGCTGCAGACAGGCTCCGGGGTCGCGTGGTCTCCCGGTCTGTTGGGCACCGAAGGGGCACGCACGCGCGGGGCCCTCCCTCAGGGAGGACGACGAGAGTGCCGGCGGTGAGGGAGGGCGTACGGCTCCCAACTCGTCGACAGCCGCACCGGCCTGCCGTCCGCCAGGAACTCGTACGTCATCCGGACACACAGCTCGCCCTCGGCGATTCCGGGCCGCGAGGCGATCTCCGCCGGAGAAGGTGCGGCTTACAGCCGCGCAAACCTTGGCAGCTCGCTGCGCTCGCGCGCGACGGCGTTCGGGAGCTCCCGCCCGCCGCGTGCTTCCGGGCCGACTCGGACCTGGCGTGCCCGACGGGTCGGCACAGTCCCTGCGACTCTCCCGGCTCCGCTCGCGCGGGAGCGCCCCGCGGCGCGTGGCTGCGGGGCGCCTTGTGGGGTTCAGTCGATCTGCTCCCCGTTGTGCGTACCGCCCTTGCAGAGGTTGTCCGTCAGATCGGCCGTTCCGCCGCCCTGCCTGCACTCAGAGGGAGTCACGTAGGATCGGGCACCCTGTGCGGTGGCGGCGGTGGCGGCGGCGGCGCCCGTGAGGCCGAGTCCGGCGAGGGCTGCCGTGGCGATGACGGCGGCGATGATTCGTCGAATGCGCATTTGGTTTCCCTTTCACGGATTGCCTCGGTTGGAGCACTAGTCAGCTTGGTCTTCACCCATGTGGGTGGCACGTCATGTTGCGCCATTCGGGTGACAGGGCTGTCGGGTGCGGGATCGGTGACGCGACCCGTCGGACAGGCCCTGGAACGAAGAGACCACTCCGGCCGGATGGGTGCTCTCCTCGTTGTTCCGGAGGGGGCAGCATCCGCAACCGGCCCGACGCTAAGAGCCGTGTTGACCTGCGGAAACGCGCCGTTGGTAGCGGAGGATCGCCGGACGCTGCGGACGCTACTTTCCCTTAGCTCTCCAGTTTTGCTGGGGATGGCTTTTCAGGCGGGGCGGGATCGCGGGCCCGGCTGCCCGCCCGCCCCCCTGAAAAGCCGTGGTGAGCCACAGAGAGCGGGGGAGCCCGGCGGCACCTGCCCGCGTCTGCCGCCTGCCCCTTGGAAGGCCCGCAGGGCAGCAGTCCAGGAGCGGGCGTCCCCGGGGCAGGCTCGGATAACGGCGTCCCGCTCGAGCGCATCGCCCAGCTTGTCGGCCATACCAGTCAGGCGACGGGCTGTCTACCGGAAGCAGCTCCGGCCGGTTATCACCGAGGGCGCGGAAGCCATGGATGTGATCTTTGCCCAGCGTCGCGGGGCCACCGCCTGCGAGGCTTGATCAGAATCCTTTGGCCCCCTGTTTGGCCCCGAAGCACGGCAGAGGGCATATACGGAGATCCGTATATGCCCTCTGACCTGTTGGGGTGGTGTGCCTTTCACCTGTGCTGATGGTCCGCAGACGTCCGTACTCGTCTGCGACTGTGCGTCGGTAGCTCATATCGGGCCGCGGGCGTTCGTAGGGCGGTGTGAGGCTGGACCGCGGCTCCTGCCTGCGGATCGACGGTGCTGACCGGGGTACGCCTCCGGGCAGCACCGTGGTGCGGACCCGGCGCGTTCAGCCGACGCAGCCTGGGACGCTGCCGGATGGTGCGCAGTTGTCCGGGGTGTTGTTACGGACCCGGGAGTTGTTCAGCGTCACGGTGGCGCTGGGACTTTGTTGGTAGATGCCGCCGCCGCTGCCGGGGCCACCCTGTGAGGTGTTGCGCTCGACCGTGGAGTTGGTCAGCGTCACCATGCCGCCGTTGTAGATGCCGCCGCCTTGGGCCGACGCGGTGTTGCCTTTCACCGTGGAGTGGTTGAGGTTCAGTGTGGCGCCGCCTTCGTTGATGATGCCGCCGCCGAATTCGGCGGTGTTGCCCTCCACAGTGGAGTGGGTCAGCGACGCCTTGGTGCCGTTGATGATGTAGAGGCCGCCGCCGCCGCTCGCGTTATTGCGTTCCACAGTGGAGTAGGTCAGTGTCACCACGCCGGTGGCGTCGCTCATGATGCCGCCGCCGGCCTGCGCGATGTTGTTCTCAACCGTGGAGCGGATCAGGTTCAGCGTGCCGTAGGTGTAGATGCCACCGCCGTATTGGGCGGTGTTGCCTGCCACTGTGGAGTTGATCAGTGTCACCGTGGCGGAGGGATTGTTGCGGATGCCGCCACCGACGCCGGCGGAGCCGTGGGTGATGGTCAGGTGGTCCAGGGTGGCATGGACTTGACTGCCGGCCAAGTTGCCGACCGTCACGGTGGGGCCGGCGGAGTTGCCGTCGAGCACCGCCTGACCGATGCCCCGCAGGGTCAGGTTCTTGTTGATGGTGAAGGGGCCGGTGCAGGTCCCCCTCACTCGAAGGGTGTCGCCTGGCGATGCAGCGTTGATCGCTGGCTGCAGGGCACCGGGGTTGGTGGTGCAGTTGACCTGGGTCTCCGGGGCCGCCGCCACAGGGGCCGCTCCGGCCAGGCCGGTCACCCCCGCCATAACCGCTACTGCCGCCGCCGGTAGCAAGCGGCGACGTGTGGCCATGCTTCCTCGCACGAACATCTGACTCTTCCTTATGTCCCTAGGCATGAGCATGCCTGAAATAGCTCGCGCTCACGTTGCTTCTTCGGACGCGCGACATGGATGCCCATGAACGCACCTGACAGTGACAGTGCCCCAGCTGAGTAGCGCAGTACCGGAGTGATCGGCCGCGTCATGCGAAAAGACCAGTGAAAGGGCAGAATGAATCATTGGTGTGGACAGGCTTGGTCGCACATACATAGGGCGGCGGAGCCTTAATGGCCGAGTCAAAGCAAAGGGCGCCGGCCGACAGCGAGGACGGGCCCGCGCGAGGCCAAGGCTTTGAGGTCTGTGCTCATCCTTATCAGGTCGATCACGGGCCGGTCGGCAACGTCCGCAAAGCGGCTGGCCTCCTTGGCTTATCGTCCGTTGCCATTCGGCGTCGGTCGGCGCTGTCCGTACCTGTTGGTGTCAGCCGCTGGTGTCAGCCGCCCGAGTCACACTGACAGATCTCCTGTCAGTGGTTGACGCCCGTCAGCGTTGGTCAGCCCATAGACGGCCCCGCCAGTTCGGCTCTGTGAATCGCTCCGGGATCGGTGGAGGCTCTATGCGTTGACTCCAGCCGCCGGTTGGGGCTGGTGTTGAGCGTAGTGGTTGGTCTCGTACTCGTGGGGCGGGATGTCGCCGGTCGCACTGTGGAGCCGTTGGTTGTTGAACCAGTCGACCCATTCCGCGGTGGCGAGTTCGACGTCGGCGAGGCCGTGCCAGGGCTTGCGGGGTTTGATCAGCTCCGTTTTGTAGAGGCCGATCTGGGATTCCATGAGCGCGTTGTCCAGGGCGTCGCCGACGGTGCCGATCGAGGCGTCGATGCCGGCCTCAATCAGGTGTGCGGTGAACGCGAAGGACGTGTATTGACTGCCCGCGTCCGAATGATGAACAAGTCCCGGTCCGGCGGGAGTTCCGGCGCGGTCGCGGCGCCACAGGGCCATGTCGAGGGCGTCGAGGAGGAGCTTGGCCCGCTTGCTCGTGGCCGCGGACCAGCCGACGATCACCCGGGAGAAGACATCCACGACGAACGCGACGTAGACGATCCCCGCCCAGG